>NZ_FNKZ01000007.1 GCF_900104255.1 Pseudoxanthomonas sp. CF385 | reverse complement strand
CGGACGGCGACGTCGAGACCGCGGATCTGGGTGGAGAAGCGCTCGGAGATGGCCAGACCGGCGGCGTCGTCCTTGGCGCTGTTGATGCGCAGGCCCGACGACAGGCGCTGGATGGTGGTGGCGAGCGAGGCGCCGCTGGTGCTCAGATTGCGCTGGGCATTCAGCGAGATGGTGTTGGTGTTGATGACCTGTGCCATGGGAAAGTCCTGGAGTGGAGCGAGGAAGGAATGCCTGGCCGGAGCGGGCGGGAGACACGCCCGCCCCGGTGCCTAGCGCCGGGTTAGCGGAGCAGGCTCAGCACGTTCTGCGGCACCTGGTTGGCCTGGGCCAGCATGGCCGTACCGGCCTGCTGCAGGATCTGGGTGCGGGTCAGTTCGGCGGTTTCCTTGGCGAAGTCCGTGTCGCGGATGCGGCTGCGCGAAGCGGCCAGGTTTTCCGAGCTGGTCTGCAGGTTGGCGACCACCGAGGTGAAGCGGTTCTGCACCGCACCCAGGTCGGCGCGGGCCGAGTTGACCGAGGTCAGCGCGGCGTCGACGATTTCCAGGGCCTTCTGCGCGCCTTCGAACGTGGTGATGTCCAGGTCCTTGGCGAACGAAGCGGTGGCGGTGGCGGCGGCCGTGGTGGTCGCGGCCGTCAGGCCGGAGCCCGTCACCGTGCCGCCGACGACCAGGTCCTTGCCGGCTTTCACCGAGTTCAGGGTCACCTGGTCGGCCGTGACCGAGGCGTACACGCCGGTCTCGCCCATCTTCGCGTTGATCGCCGTGGCCAGCGACTTGGCGATGTCCTCGCCCTGGGCACCGTTCTTGTACGACACGGTGTCGATGGCGACCGCATTGATGGTCAGGCCGGCGACGCTGCCGTCGGCGGCGGCATCGGCGATGGCCGTACCGGTCACGTCGGCGGCGAACTTCACGTTGCCCAGCGACTGCGAGCGGGCATCGACGACCTTGTCGATGGCGATCGCCTGACCGGCGTTGGCGCCGACCTGGAACAGCTGGCTGGTGAACGAGCCGTCGAGCAGCTTGGTGCC
>NZ_FNKZ01000006.1 GCF_900104255.1 Pseudoxanthomonas sp. CF385 | reverse complement strand
CGCATCGATCCGGCCGTGCGCGCGCGCATCGCCGCGCTGGCGGTGTCCGGCCAGCAACACGGCTTCGTGCCGGTGGATGCCGATGGCAATGTGCTGGCCCCGGCCAAGCTGTGGTGCGATACCAGCACGACCGCCGAGTGCGGGCAGATCATGGACGCCGTGGGCGGCGCGGCGCGCACCATCGCGCTGGCCGGCAATCCGATCATGGCCGGTTACACCGCCTCCAAGCTGCCGTGGACCAAGACCCACCGGCCCGAGGCCTACGCGCAGCTGGCGAGCATCCTGCTGCCGCACGACTACCTGAACTTCGTGCTGACCGGCCAGCGCTTCTGCGAGTACGGCGATGCCTCCGGTACGGGCTGGCTCGACGTGCGCACGCGCACGTGGTCGGCCGAGCTGCTGCAAGCGACGGACGGGGAGCGTGATCTCGCTGCTTGCCTGCCGCCGTTCGCCGCCCCCGATGCGCTGTTCGACATCGATCCGGCCGCGGCCGCACGACTGGGTGTGCCGGTCACGGCAAAGGTCGCCGTCGGTGGCGGCGACAACATGATGGCGGCCATCGGCACCGGCTGCGTGGAGGAGGGCCGCCTGGCGATGAGCCTGGGCACCTCGGGCACGCTGTTCGCGTACTCGGACACGCCGGTGGTCGATCCGGCCGGCGCATGGGCCGCGTTCTGTTCGTCGACCGGCGGCTGGCTGCCGCTGATCTGCACGATGAACTGCACGGTGGCCACCGAGCAGGTGGCCAAGGCGTTCGGCTTCAGCACGCGCGACGGCGACATGCACCTGCAGGCGACACCGCCTGGCGCAGACGGCCTGGTGATGCTGCCCTTCCTCAACGGCGAGCGCACCCCGGACCTGCCGCGGGGCAAGGGCGTGCTGGCCGGACTGGACGCGAACACCATGACCGCAGCGCACCTCTACCGCGCCGCGATGGAAGGGGCGACCTACAGCCTGAAGTACGGCTTCGATGCCTTCGTGCGTGCCGGCATGGGCTTCGAGCGCATCGTGCTGACCGGCGGCGGCAGCAACAGCGCGGCATGGCGGCAGCTGGTGGCCGATGTGTTCGGCCTGCCGGTCGATGTGCCCCTGCAGTCCGAGGGCGCGGCCTTCGGCGCGGCGCTGCAGGCGCTGTGGGCGTGGGGCAAGGCGCAGGGAAGCGATGCATCCATCGCCGAGGTCGCACGCCAGCACGTGGCCGTCGATCCCGCCCTGTCCGCCACGCCCGATGCCTCCCGCACGCCGGCCTATGCGGCGGCCTACCGCCGCTTCCTTGACTACCTCGATGCCGTCAGCCCGCTGCAACGCGGCTGACGTCCCCCACGCGACACCTCGCACAACCACAGGAACACCGTCCCATGAGCACCCAGCCCTTCATCGGCGCCCAGGAATACTTCCCCGGCATCGGCCGCATCCCCTTCGAGGGCCGCGGCTCGGACAACCCGCTGGCGTTCAAGGTCTACGACGCGCAGAAGAAGATCGGCGGCAAGACCATGCAGGAGCACCTGCGCTTCGCGGTCTGCTACTGGCACACCTTCTGCAACGCCGGCCACGACCCGTTCGGCCCGGGCACGCGCCACTTCCCGTGGGAGGCCGGCGCGCCGATGGCCACGGCCGAGGCCAAGGTCGATGCCGCGTTCGAGTTCTTCACCAAGCTGGGCGTGCCGTACTGGTGCTTCCACGACATCGACCTGGCCCCGGATGCCGAGGACATCGGCCAGTACCAGAAAAACCTCACGCACATGACCGCCCTGGCCAAGGCGCGCCAGGAGGCCACCGGCATCAAGCTGCTGTGGGGCACGGCCAACCTGTTCTCGCATCCGCGCTACATGAACGGGGCATCGACCAATCCCGACTTCGCCGTCGTCGCCCGCGCCGCGGTGCAGGTGAAGGCCGCGCTGGAGGCCACGGTCGAACTGGGCGGTGAGCACTACGTGTTCTGGGGCGGCCGCGAAGGCTACGCCTCGCTGGTCAACACCGACATGAAGCGCGAGCTCGCGCACCTGGCCCGCTTCCTGACGATGGCACGCGATTACGGCCGCAGCATCGGCCTGAAGGGCAACTTCCTGATCGAGCCCAAGCCGATGGAGCCGATGAAGCACCAGTACGACTTCGACAGCGCCACCGTGGCCGGCTTCCTGAAGGCGCACGGGCTGGAGAAGGACTTCAAGCTCAACATCGAGGCCAACCACGCCACGCTCTCGGGCCATACGTTCGAGCACGACCTGCAGGTGGCCTCCGACCACGGCCTGCTGGGCAGCATCGACGCCAACCGCGGCAACGCGCAGAACGGCTGGGACACCGACCAGTTCCCCACCGACCTGTACGACACCGTCGGGGCGATGCTGGTGGTGCTGCGCCAGGGCGGGCTTGAGGGCGGGCTGAACTTCGATGCCAAGGTGCGCCGTGAGTCGACCGACCTGGAAGACCTGTTCATCGCCCACATCGGCGGCATGGACGCGTTCGCGCGCGGCCTGGAAGTGGCGCATGCGCTGCTGACCGACTCGCCGTGGGAGTCCTGGCGCAAGGCGCGCTACGCCAGCTTCGACAGCGGGCAGGGCAGGGATTTCGAGACCGGTGCGCTGGATCTGGCCGGCCTGGCCGGTCTGGCCACGCAGCTCGG
>NZ_FNKZ01000005.1 GCF_900104255.1 Pseudoxanthomonas sp. CF385 | reverse complement strand
GCGAGAGGTCGTTGTTGCCGGCGGCGATTTCGCCGGCGGCGGTGTTGATGCTCAGCGACGCCATCTGGATGCCGCCCACGATCTCGGTCAGCTGGGCCACCGTCGCATTGGCGTCGTCGCGCATGGTGGCGAACACGCCGTGGAAGTCGCCTTCCATCCGCGCGGTCAGGTCGCCATCGGCGATCGCACGGAGCAAAGCGGACAATTGCGCCAGGTTGCGGTCGCTGGTGGCCATCATCGCATTGAGGCCCTTCACCATCGCCAGGAAGTCGTCGCGGAAGCGGGCTTCGTCGCCGCGCACGCCGAAGTCGCCGGCGGCTGCCGCCTGGGCCAGGCGGTTGATCTCGGCATTGATGGCCAGCAGGCTGGCCTTCGCCGTGTCCATTGCCTGGTGCAGGAACGCGCGCGTGCCGGGCAGGCGGCGCGCATCCTGGCTGAGGTCGCCGTTGGCGTAGCGCTGCAGGATGCCGATCGCATCGCGGAACGCGTCCAGGTGTTCGAACATCATCGTGTTGATGCCGCCGGCGAGTTCGCCGTACACGCCGGGGAAATCCTCCGGCATGCGGTGGCTGATGTCCTCGGCTTCGTGCAGGCGGATCATCTCGCGGGTCTCCAGCGAGAAGCGCTCCAGCATGTGCACCATTTCGTCGGTCGCCTTGAGCATCTGGCCGACTTCATCACGGCCGTGATGACCGATGCGCACGCTCAGGTCGCCGCGGGACACGCCCTTGATGGCGGCCAGGGCGCGCGAGACCGGATGCAGGACGGACTGGCCGATGACGAAGCCGATCAGCATGTTCAGCAGTACCAGCGCGCCGCCGGCAACGGTCATGATGAAGGTGAACTGCAGCGCCTGCGCCTGCGTGTCGTCGATGTAGACGCCGGTGCCGATCACCCAGCCCCAGGGTTGGTAAAGGGCCGCGTAGGAGGTCTTCGGCACGGGATCTTCTTCGCCGGCCTTCGCCCAGCTGTAGTCGACCGTCCCGCCGCCGGCCTTCGCGACGCGCACGAACTCCGGGAAGATGTGCTTGCCGTCCGGGCTCTGCACGTCCTGCAGCGGCTTGCCGATCAGATCTGGCCGGGTAGGGTGCATCAGCATCACCGGCGCCTCGTCGGTGACGAAGAAGTAGTCCACGCCCTTGTTCGCCTGCATCGTGGCGAGCGTGGCGAGCGCGCCTTCCTTCGCCGCGGCTTCCTCCATCGAGCCGGCTTGCACCTGCTTGGCGTAGCCCTCGATCACGCCCAGCGCCATCTCCGTCTGCGCCTTCAGGCCTGCCTGGCGGGTGCCGGTCAGGTCCAGGTACTGCATGCGGGCGGCGACCACGGCCAGGGCGACCGTGCCGATGGCGACCAGGACGGTCTGGAGGAAGAACTTGCGCTTGAGGGGAACGTTGGAGAGCGTGCGGGCGAGCTTGGCGTTGATGTTCATGCGGGATCTCGGGGGGCAGGCGTGGGCCTGTGTGGGCGGAATGCCCGTACCTGCAATAGCGGCGTTGCCTGCAGGAAATTCAGGGTGCTTTGCATCCCTTACGACGAAAGACGGAGACGCCCGCGGCGTCGCGCGCCCAGAAAAAAGGGGACCACGGACCTTGCGGCCCGCAGTCCCCTCGGGGAGTTCCTGCCTGGCGCGGATCAGGCCGCGGCCTGCTCCGGCAGCGGCTGGCCGAAGTCGGCGCTGTCGATCAGCGTCTCGATGTCGAGCAGGATCAGCATGCGGTCGTCGACGGTGCCGATGCCCGAGATGAAGCGGGTATCGACGCTGGCGCCGAACTCCGGCGTGGGGCGGATCTGTTCCGCGGCCAGGCCGATCACGTCGGACACGCTGTCCACGACGATGCCGACGACGCGGTCCTCGACGTTCAGCACGATCATCACGGTGAAGGCGTCGTAGCGCGCTTCCTTCAGCCGCAGCTTCAGGCGCAGGTCGATCACCGGCACGATGGTGCCGCGCAGGTTGATCACGCCCTTGATGTAGTCGGGGGCATCCGGCAGGCGGGTGACCGAATCGTAGCCGCGGATCTCCTGCACCTTCAGGATATCGACGCCGTAGTGCTCGTCTCCCAGGGTGAAGCTGAGGAATTCCTCGGCGGTCGCCGTGGCCTGGCTCTTCTTGTCGCTCATTCGTCGGGCTCCTGTTGCAGCCGGTAAGAGGGTGGGGTTGCCCGGGACGGGGCCTGTCACGGCCTAGATCGGCCCCGGGCGGAGATTCTTTAGCGCGTCAGTACGGAGAGTGGGCTGGCGTGGAACGGGCTGCGATCCGGGTCACGCGTTCCTGGACGAGCCGCGCCACCTGGCTGCCGCTGTCCAGCTGGAAAGTCGAGACGGCCTCGGCCAGCGCCTGGGCCTGTTCTTCCATCGAGCGGGCGGCCGCGGTGGCTTCCTCCACCAGTGCGGCGTTCTGCTGGGTCGTCTCGTCCATCTGGGTGATGGTCTGGTTGACCTGTTCGATGCCGGCCGACTGCTCCTGCGAAGCGGCGGAGATCTCGGCCATGATGTCGGTCACCCGCTGCACCGAGGCGACGATCTCGCCCATCGTGGCACCGGCCTGGTTCACCAGGGCCGAACCATCGGCGACCTTCTCCACCGAGGTCTCGATCAGGCCCTTGATCTCCTTGGCCGCACTGGCCGACCGCTGGGCCAGGGTGCGAACCTCGCTCGCGACGACCGCAAAACCGCGGCCCTGTTCGCCGGCACGCGCGGCTTCGACCGCAGCGTTCAACGCCAGGATGTTGGTCTGGAAAGCGATGCCGTCGATGACCGAAATGATCTCGGCGATCTTCTTGGAGGACTGTTCGATGTCGGTCATGGTGGAGACCACCTTGCCGACCACTTCGCCACCTTGCGAAGCGACCGACGCCGCACCGATGGCCAGCTGGTTGGCCTGGCGGGCCGATTCGGCGTTCTGGCGCACGGTGGAAGTCAGTTCCTCCATCGAGGCAGCGGTTTCTTCCAGGTTGGCCGCCTGCTGCTCGGTGCGACGCGAGAGGTCGTTGTTGCCCGAGGCGATTTCGCCGGCGGCGGTGTTGATCGAGGTGGACGCATCCTGGATGCGGCCGACGATGTCGGTCAGCTGGGCCACCGTCGCGTTGGCGTCGTCGCGCATGGTGGCGAATACGCCGTGGAAGTCGCCTTCCATCCGCGCGGTCAGGTTGCCGCCGGACAATGCGCGCAGCACGCCGGAGACGGCGTCCACGCTGCCGCCGATCGTGGCCAGCAGGCTGTTGACCTGCTGCGACAGGCCGAGCAGGAAGCCCTGCTTGCCGGCCTCGCCGATGCGGCCGCCGAGGTCGCCCTGCACGGCGGCCTGCACGATGCGGGTGACTTCCTGTTCGACCATCACTTCGGCGGTGCGATCGGCCCACTCGACGACATAGCCGACACGCTGGCCGCCGGCGTCGTTCACCGGATTGATGATCAGCTGCATGATGCGGCCACCCACCGTGATCTGGGCGCGGTGCGTGCCCTGCAACTGCGCCAGCATGTGCGACTGGTGTTCCGGCTTCTTGTGGAAGATGTCGATGCGGCTGCCGACGACGGTGCGCACGTCGAACGCGGGCAGGTCGCGGCGCAGGTCCTGTTCCGCATCGGCCAGCATCTTCATCAGCGGCCGGTTCGCATAGACGATGGTCCGGTCGGCGTCGGCGATCATGACGTTGGTCGTCACTTCCTCCAGCGCGGTGCGGATGCGCAGGCTTTCGCGCGCGACCACCGCATCGCGCTCGATGCGCTCGCGCAGGTTGCCCTGCATGGTGCGCATGGCCTGCATCAGCGTGCCGATCTCGTCGCTGCGTCCGGCTTCGATGACGCCGTCCAGATTGCCGCGGGCGATGTCGTCGGCCACGCGCACGGCGCCCGCCAGCGGGACCGCTACCTGGCGACGGAGCAGCCAGTAGATTGCGCCGCAGAGCAATACCGCGCCCAGCAGGCCGACGGCGACGATCGTCCAGAGCACCGCGCGGGCGTCCTGCATCACCACGCTGCGAGGCACCACCACGCCCAGCATGAAGCGCTCCTGGGCCTGGCCGATCTGCAGCGGTACATAAGCTTCCACCAGCGCTTCGCCTTCGGCGCTCTCGACTTCACGGAAGACCGATTCGCCGCGGGCGATCTGCTTCAGTACCGCGCCGGCATCGCCGTCCTCGAAGGGCTTGCCCACGCGGGCCGCGTCGCGGTCGGCGATGAGCACGCCGCCCGGCGTCACCAGCCGGACGAAGCCGGCGCCCATCGGCGTCAGCTTGCCGATGCGCTCCTGCAGGGACTGCAGGGCGAAGTCCACGGTCATCACGCCCAGGTACGTCCCGTCCTGCACCACGGGCGTCGACAGCGTGGTCATCAGCACGTCCTTGCCGGCGATTTTGTAGACATAGGGTTCGGCGACGACCGTACGCTTGAGTTCACGCGGTCGCAGGTACCAGTCGCCCGCGCCCGGCACTTCGTAGTCGCGCAGCGCTTCCAGCAACGGCGCGCCATCGCTCCACGCCCAGTAGCTCATGAAACGGCCGGTATCGTCGTGGCCTGCGCTGCCGATGAAGTCGGCATCCTTGCCGTCGAACGCATCCGGTTCCCACAGCGTGCCCACGCCGACCCATTCCGGATGGGCTTCGAGCTGGCGCTTGAAGATGGCGCTGGCGGCGCTGCGGCTGATGCCGTCGCCGGCGCGCTGCGCGAGCAGGGCCTGGGCCAGGGCGTCGTTGCTGTCGAAGGCGCCGGTGAGTTCGCCCGAGATCCGCTGCGCTTCCAGGTTCGCCAGGCCGTCCATCGAGGTGCGCGCCGCGGCGAGCAGCGACTGGCTGCTGCGCAGGTAGCTGGCGGTCGCGGCCACGCCGAAAGCCAGCAGGGCCAGGACGGCGGTGCCTGCCATCACGCGGGTGGCGATGCTGCGGGAGGACGAACGAAGGGAAACGGGCATGGCGACCTCGATGGGGCTGTGCGACAGGGCATGGCGTCGCGCCGCGGCATCCGGCAGGGCCGGACTGTCACGGCAGCGTCACATGGGGTATCGGCGTGCCCGCGGCGAGGTTGAGCGGATGAATCGACGGATCGACGAAAGGTCGACGAAGATCACGCCGCGCCGCGGTCGCGGGCGCTGCGTTGGCGCTCGAGGCGGAAGATGTAGCGCTGCAGCAGCGCGTCCGCGCCACGGGGCAGGTCGGTGAACTGGCAGCCGGCGCGCCAGCTCTCCGTGCCGTTCTGGTTGAGCTGGCTGTGCAGGCTCTTGACCATCAGGCGCAGGCTGAGCGGACCGCCGTCCGGGAGATACAGGAGGCAACCCGGAAACTCCTTGTACGGGCGCAGCAACGGGTTCTCCGCCTGTACCGCCAGCGCCAGGCCGCCGCCGCTGATGTCCAGCACGCGATAGCGCTCATAGGTGGTCTCGCCATCGGGATGATGTTGGGGGACGGCGCACTCGACGGGCTGCGTCACCGGGACCTGGAGCCGGTAGAACTCGCGTCGCTGCAGGCGCAGCACGCTTTCGGGAAGATCGGCACGGAACGCGATCTGTCCGTCCTGGATCACGCGGGTGAGGCCCTGCAGGCGGAACTGGACGTGGATGCGGTCCAGGCGCGAGACGCAGGTGACGTGCGAGGCTTCCTCGATGCTGCGGTTGATCGTCTCGCTGGCGCTGCCATCGATGAGGATGGCGTCCTCGTCTTCCAGTACCTCGACCATCGAGGTGGGGAAGGTGTGGTTGCGCGGCATCGCGCAGCCGCTGACGAGGGCGCGCTTGTCGATCAGCGACTGCATGATCTGCCGGATCGCGTGCTCGCCGCGCACCAGGTACTTTTCCTCGTCCTCGTAGCGGATCGGCTCGGCCAGCGGTGCGTCGGTGGAGTCGGTCATACGGACAGGGACAGAGTGGCGGGCTTTGCGGAAGGCGTCACAGGCTGTATCGGCGTGCGTCGCACGATCTTTAGCGACACCGGAAACGACCGCGGCCCGGGAGTGCCGGGCCGCGGGTGCGAAGCGGGTGGCGTGACGACGCTCAGAACTCCTGCCAGTCGCCGTCGGCGAGCGCAGGCTCCGGTTTGCGCGCGGCAGGCTTGCGGGCCACGGCCTTCTTCGGTGCGACCGCCTCGGCGATGACCCGACGTACCGGCGCGCCCTTCGCGGCCTGCAGCTTGAACACCGACACCGACTCGGTCAGGGCTTGGGCCTGCTCTTCCATCGAACGGGCGGCGGCGGAGGCTTCCTCCACCAGCGCGGCGTTCTGCTGAGTCGTCTCGTCCATCTGAGTGATGGTCTGGTTGACCTGTTCGATGCCGGCCGACTGCTCCTGCGAAGCGGCGGAGATCTCGGCCATGATGTCGGTCACCCGCTGCACGCTGGCGACGATCTCGCCCATCGTGGCGCCGGCCTGGTTCACCAGAGCCGAACCGTCGGCGACCTTCTCCACCGAGGTCTCGATCAGGCCCTTGATCTCCTTGGCCGCACTGGCCGACCGCTGGGCCAGGGTGCGAACCTCGCTCGCGACGACCGCAAAACCGCGGCCCTGTTCGCCGGCACGCGCGGCTTCGACCGCGGCGTTCAATGCCAGGATGTTGGTCTGGAAGGCGATGCCGTCGATGACCGAAATGATCTCGGCGATCTTCTTGGAGGACTGTTCGATGTCGGTCATGGTGGAGACCACCTTGCCGACGACTTCACCGCCCTGGGAAGCGACACCGGCGGCGCCGATGGCCAGCTGATTGGCCTGGCGGGCCGATTCGGCGTTCTGGCGCACGGTGGAGGTCAGTTCCTCCATCGAGGCGGCGGTCTCTTCCAGGTTGGCGGCCTGCTGTTCGGTGCGACGCGACAGGTCCAGGTTGCCGGAGGCGATCTCACCGGCTGCCGTGTTGATGTTGCGCGAGGCATCCTGGATGTGGCCGACGATCTCGGTCAGCTGGGCCACCGTCGCATTGGCGTCGTCGCGCATCGTGGCGAACACGCCGTGGAAGTCGCCTTCCATCCGCGCGGTCAGGTCGCCGCGGGCGATGGCCTGCAGCAGCTCGGACACGTCGCCCAGGTTGCCGTCGGTGGTTTCCATCAGGCGGTTCAGGCCGTCGACCATCTCGCGGAAGTCGTACTCATACTTGCCGGCATCGCCGCGGTGCGAGAAGTCGCCTGCGGCAGCGGCCGATGCCAGGCGCTTGATCTCGCCATTGATCGCCGACAGGCTGGCCTTGGTCGCGTCCATCGTCTGCGTCAGCACCGCCTTTTCGCCAGGCAGGCGGTCCATGTCCACCGACAGGTCGCCGACGGCGTACCGCTGCATGACCTCGACCAGGCGCATCTTGACCGCGATGTGCGAGGCCACCAGCGCATTGGTGGCACGGACCATGCTGCCGTACTCGCCCGGGAAACGGCTGTCGTCGATGCGGTAACTGATCGCCCCTTCGTCGTGCTGGCGGGTCATCTCGGTCTGCGCGCCGATCACCGACACGACCTGCGTCTGCACGTGATGCATCGCGGTCAACAACTGACCCACTTCATCCTGGCGGCGGGTGTCGATGCTGCCGTCCAGCTTGCCGGCGGCGACGTGTTCGGCGATCTCCACCGCGGCGCGCAACGGGTGGGAGACCACGCGGCGTACGCCGATCCAGGTCAGCGCGGCGATCACGACGAGCGCGAGCATCGACAACGCCAGGATGCTGGCCGTCAGGGCGCGACTGGACGCCAGTACGGTTTCGCGCGGCTCCACGGCGACGAGCGCCCATTTCCAGGGGGCGAAGCGTTTCACCGCGACCACGGCGGGTTCGGCCTTGTCGCCGGCCTTGGGGGCGATGTCGAGCACCGCATGGCCGTGGTCCTGTTCGAGCAGGGCCTTCATCGCCGGCTGCGAGCCCGCGTCCACGACCACGGTGTAGGGGGATTCCTGGCTGGTCGGATGGGCGGCGAGCATGCCCTGGTGGTCGCCTTCCGCAAGGTCGACGACGAAGAAATAGCCGGTTTCGCCCAGGCGGGTGGTGCGCAGCTTGTCCTTCAGCGCGGCCAGGCCGTCGCCGTAGTTCTGGCCCACGAACAGGATGCCCACGGTCTTGCCTTCCGCATCCGCGAGCGGCTCGTAGTGGGTCATGTAGTCCTGGCCGAACAGGCGTGCGCGGCCGGTATACGGCTTGTCCTCGAGGATCAGCGCGTAGGCCGGATGCTTGTGGTCCAGCGCTGTGCCGATGACCCGCGCGTTCTCGGTGTTGCGCAACGAGGTGGTGGCGCGGATGAACTCGTCGCCCTGGCGGACGAACAGCGTCGCGACCACGTCGGTCGCCTCGGTGAAACGGTCCACGGCGGTGAAATCGAGGTTGACGCTTCGCTGGCCGAATCGCAGCTCGGGAACCTCGGCGTCGCCGATGAGCGTGGTGCGCGCCGGATCGACCGAAACATCGCCGACCGGAAGCGATGCGCGGAAGCTTTGTGCCATGCGCTGCGTGGTTTCCGTCAGGGTCCGGTCGTAGAGGGCGACGGACTCCAGCATGATCTGTGCGGTGACGTCGAGGTCGCCGAGTGCGCGTTCTTCGATCGCACGGCTGGATTGGCGCTGGACCACGAAGGCGAGCAGGAGCAGGACGAGGGCGACGGCGACGGTGACCTGGAGCGAGAGTTTGCTGCCGAGCGAAAGGCGTGCGAATCGATTCATGGGGCAGGCGGTGGGTAGGGGTATCACGAGCGATATCGGCGTCGCCGTTTCCCGATTGAGCTACACGCGTGTATTTCCCGACGAACGGTAGGGGCCGCCATGACAAGACCCGCCGGAAACGACGCGGCCCGGGAATACCCGGGCCGCCTCGGCATTCGACCTGTGGGTCGTGGCTCAGAACTCCTGCCAGTCGCCTTCGGCGAAGGCCGGTTCGGGCTTGCGCGCGGCCGGCTTGCGGACCACGGCCTTGGGCGCAGCCGGCTTCGGTGCCGCCGCCTGGGCGATGGCCTGGCGCACCGGGGCGCTGACCGAGGCCTGCAGCTTGAACACCGACACCGACTCGGTCAGGGACTGGGCCTGTTCTTCCATGCTGCGTGCGGCCGCGGTGGCTTCTTCCACCAGCGCCGCGTTCTGCTGGGTGGCTTCGTCCATCTGGGTGATGGTCTGGTTGACCTGTTCGATGCCGGCCGACTGTTCCTGCGAGGCGGCGGAGATCTCGGCCATGATGTCGGTCACGCGCTGCACCGAGGCGACGATCTCGCCCATCGTGGCACCGGCCTGGTTCACCAGGGCCGAACCGTCGGCGACCTTCTCCACCGAGGTCTCGATCAGGCCCTTGATCTCCTTGGCCGCACTGGCCGAGCGCTGGGCCAGCGTCCGCACTTCCGAGGCGACCACGGCGAAGCCGCGGCCCTGCTCACCGGCACGCGCGGCTTCGACCGCGGCGTTCAGCGCCAGGATGTTGGTCTGGAA
>NZ_FNKZ01000004.1 GCF_900104255.1 Pseudoxanthomonas sp. CF385 | reverse complement strand
CTGCTGAGACAAGGCCGCCCGTTACGAGCAGCGCGATGACACTGCTCAAGAAGACCAAAATTCCGATAGCTTTGAACATGCGGCCTAACGCCTGAGTTAAGCCGACCCGCGAAGCGGGTTCGGCTTGAATGAATTGTTAGGCCGCGTCACGTTGCTTGAGAAGCTTAGCCGCAGCCTTCTTTGAGAAGAAGAATACCAGAGCACTAAAAAGGAACATAAATCCAGAGAAGAGGAGTGCGGCAACTGTGTTGTTAACATGGGAAATCACGTCTCCGCTGCCGGAGCGCACTGGCACCATGCCGAAGCCGCCCTGGTAAAGAATTGCGATAAACACGAATGGTGCCGCCGCCATAAATAGGGCCGAGATAGTCATCGCAACTACAGCTACAGCGAACGCCGAACTGCTGTATTGATTCTCTTCCATGACAGAATCGCTCGGTAGCGGCCTAACGCCAGAATTAAGCCGACCCGCGAAGCGGGTTCGGCTTGAATGAATTGTTAGGCCTTGAGTGCGCCATACGTCAGTCCCGAAGCCACGAGAACGAGGAAGATCATTGCCGCAACGCAGAGTAGCCGAAAGCATTGGTCGCCGAGGGCATCGAGGCGAGCGTCGCCAATCTCTCTATACGTCCGCTGGGTGACAAATCTAGTAACCGACGCAGAAAGGGATGGCTCCGAAAGTGAGTCTGGCGCGATGCTGCGCCAAATGTCTGGATGCCTCAGCTCAAGATAGCGGTTAAGAAGGTTGGAGCTATAGATAGACGCCGCGAACGCGGGCAGGACCGCAATCGCGGAAAGCAAGAATACGGCTGCGATGAATTTTTCCATCAAGGCCTAACGCCTGAGTTAAGCCGACCCGCGAAGCGGGTTCGGCTTGAATGAATTGTTAGGCGGCAGTATGAGAGGTACTGGGGACTGCTGCCCACCAGCCGAACTCATCCTGCCCCCACTGAATTCGTAGGGAGTGGGCGATAGTGCGCAACAGTTCAATCTCAGTGGCATTCTCGGAGGCGCTCAGAAGAGCCATTGAAATGATCTCGCCACTGGGCAGCTTGGTCGAGACTGGCAGTTCGGTCACCGGGCAGCCAGGGCCTCCGGGCTCGCCACGTCTGTGGTACGGACCTGCTTCTGACACGACAGCCTCCTAGTTGCTTGTGTGCCGCCTAACGCCTGAATTAAGCCGACCCGCGAAGCGGGTTCGGCTTGAATGAATTGTTAGGCACCCAGCACGAGTTTGATCTGAGCGCCATCCGGAAGATCCTTGATCTGTTGATGAGTCTGCGCGAGCAGGCTGTAGTTGACGACTAAGTCACCGATCTCAATGTTGTCGATAGAGTACTTGCCGTCGAAGACCGGCGCGATCTTGAATGTGTAGCACTGGCCGGGGCCGAGCACGAGTCCTGTCGAAACGCATTTGTCGGTGAGCGATATCAACAACCAACTGTCCGCGTTGTCACCCAAGTCAACTTGCGTGAAGAAGTCTTCGCGGCTCTCGGCTACTTGCTTGACGGAGCCGGCACCAATGTCTAGGAACTGGACGGTACCGTCGTCTGGGACAAAGATCAGATCGCCGAATCGATTGACCATCCAGACTGTCAGGTCGGAGGGGAGTAGCCACGCCCAATCCGCCAGGATGCCGGCCCAGTCGTAACCTTCTTGATCTATCAAGTAGTCCGATAGGTTCATGGGTGCCTAACGCCTGAATTAAGCCGACCCGCGAAGCGGGTTCGGCTTGAATGAATTGTTAGGTGCCATGCCCGTTGCTCGCTAACAGACGGGCCAGCACGTAATAACCGAAGTTTGCCAGCTCTGCCTCAGGCAGTGCAGCTAAGTCATCGAGGACGCGGGGAGAGTAGTCCTTGAAGGAAACTAAGCTTTGGTGCGCCCAGGCGCCTGGCTCTTGACCCTTGCGTGCGTCGTCAAGGACCACCCTTAATGAACCATCAGGTAGCTCTGCCAAGCTACACAGAACAGCCATGCGCTTTGGCGAGACCTTCTGAGAGCTTTCCATGGCATCTAACGCCTGAATTAAGCCGACCCGCGAAGCGGGTTCGGCTTGAATGAATTGTTAGGCCGCTCACCGCAGGAGTGCGGCAACGGCCTGTCGGAACTGACTAATCTTGGTATGGTTCTGCGGAACACTCTCGAGATCTCCCTCAGTTAGGAAGTCTGTGGCGTCTGCCCAATTCCCGTCAGCGCGATGCTGCTGCACGAAGCCCCAACCATCTTTACCATCCCAAACAAGTCGGAAGGGATTGCTGCCGTTGGCATAGGTCGCAACATAGCTACCAAACACGTCTGGCCGCAAATCTTCAGAGGTCAGCTGGGCACCAAGCTCTTGCAGCAACTCTTTGAGCATTGTGTAAGGGTGCATGAGCGGCCTAACGCCTGAATTAAGCCGCGCCGCGAAGCGGCGTCGGCTTGAATGAATTGTTAGGCAGCAGGCAAGAGCTCTGCACGGCCCAACTCCGTAAAGATCTGCTGCGCTGGCCCCAAGCAATCAGCAGCACTGAAAGTGTCCGGGCCAAACGACCTGGAGAAGATGTCCGAGATTGCCTGCGCCGCATCTTCCGAACTGTGGAACCCGGGAACTCTAGCCGTGATCTTGGCAATTTGCCCGTCAAACTCATCGATTGGCGCGCCTTCTGCGATAAGACAGTAGGGGTCCCAGGCACGAATTACGCTACCCACGATCTCAATTGCTTTTTCATAGTCGCGACGATCTTTCATGCTGCCTAACGCCTGAATTAAGCCGACCCGCGAAGCGGGTTCGGCTTGAATGAATTGTTAGGCCGCGTGCCGCCTACCTACGACCCGATTAATCAGCAGAGTAGCAGTGGCGAGAACTGGCAACAACGCGAGCCACCAGTATGAAAGAAAAGCTGCGGATATGGAGCAAGCTAAGGAAGGGGCAGAGCAGTGCTTGAAATGCCAGGACATAAGACTAGGAAGGCCTAGGTGGAGCGCAGCTCCCGACGCGAGATATAGCAGTACGAACACTAGAAGTGGCCGAATGACGCTCATCGCAAAAGTCCTTGGAGTCTTAGTCAGCGGCCTAACGCCTACTAGACCCCGAAAGCGGGGTGTAGCAAGATTCTGATACGGGGCGATTTCCGACGTCAATCGCCGAAAGCCTTTGCAGGACGGGGCTCTCCGCGGTAGCCGGACGCAAAGCGTTTTTTGGGAGGGTCCGTGTTATCCGGCAGCCAGAGCGGTGCCAATCCGTTATTGCCGCGAATCTGCGGTGGTAACAGGTGGCGTGGGCGGGAAGCTTCAGTCGGCTGCGGGTAGTTGCGTGGGGACGTGGTGGGCGGCGAGGAAGGCGCGGAGCGAGGCGGGTTTGACGGGCTTGGTCAGCAGGCGGTAGCCGCGCTCGCGGGCTTCGCGCTTGAGTTCGTCGCGGCCGTCCGCGGTAAGTAGCGCGCCCGCGATCGGGCCGGGGCTGGCGGCGCGCAGGGCATCCAGGGTGGCCAAGCCGTCGAGGCGATCGTGCAGGTGGTAATCCACCAGCATCACGGCGGCGCCTTCGCCGACCTTCTCCAGGGCCTCGTCGACGGTGGTGGCGGAAATGACGTCCACTTGCCAGCGCCCCAACAGGGCACGCATGCCGTCGATGATTTCCCGGTCATTGTCCACGCACAGCACGCGCAGTCCGGCCAGCGAGTCGCTCGCCAACGCGGCGCGGCGCGAGGAGGTGCGTCGCTCGCTGACCTGGGTGCCGCGCGGCACCAGGATCGAGAACATGCTGCCGCGATCCACCCTGCTGCGGGCATCCAGCTCGTGCTGCAGCAGGCGGGAGATGCGCTGGCAGATCGACAGGCCCAGGCCCAGGCCGCGTTCGCCCCAGTCGAACGGTTGCTGGTAGCGATGGAACTCGTCGTAGATCTGCCGCATGTGGTTGTCCGGGATGCCGGGGCCGGTATCCCACACCTGCAACGCCACCTTCTCGCCGTGCGCGCGCATGCCGATCACGATGCGGCCCTCGCGCGTGTAGCGCAGCGCGTTCGCCAGGAAGTTCTGCAGCACGCGGCGCAGCAGCCTGCGATCGCTGCGCACCGGGATGGCGCGCGCATGCACGCGCAGCTTCAGGCCGCGCCCGGCGGCCACTGGCGCGTACTGCGCGGCCAGCTCGCGCAGCAATTCCCCGGCGTCGAAATCGGTGATCTGCGTGTGCAGGCCGCCCGCGTCCAGCCGCGAAACGTCGAGCAGGCCGTCGAGAAGTTCTTCGGCGGCCCGCAGCGAGGCATCCACGCGCTCGGCGAGGTGTTGCCGTTCCTGCGCCTGCGGATCCGCCCCCTGTTCGCTGTCGCGCAGCGCGCTGACGAACAGGCGCGCCGCGTTGAGCGGCTGCAACACGTCGTGGCTGATCGCCGCCAGGAAGCGCGTGCGCGATTGCTGCGCATGCTCCGCCGCCTGGCTGCGCTCGGCCACGCGCTGCTCCAGCGTCTCGTTGGTTTCCAGCAGCAGCGACTCGGCGAGTTTGAAGTCGGTGATGTCGTTGTAGCTGGTCACGTAGCCGCCACCCGGCAACGGCTGGCCGCGCATCTCGATCACCTGGCCGTCCGCGCGCACGCGTTCGAAGATGTGCGGCGAGCCGGCGCGCATGTAGCGGATGCGCTTGTTGATCTGCGTATCGATGTCGCCCTCACCCAGTTCGCCGCGCTCGGCGTTGTAGCGGATCAGGTCCGCCACGGGCCGGCCCACGTAGAGCATGCCCTCGGGATAACCGAACATCTGCTGGTAGCGCCGGTTCCAGGCGACAAGGCGCATCTCCGGGTCCACCACGCTGACGCCGGCGCTGATGTTCTCCAGCGTGGTCGAGAGGATCTCGCGGTTGAAGCGCAGTTCCTGGCCCGCCTGGTCGAGGACGGCCACCACTTCGCCCAGTTCCATGCCCGAACCGCGCAGCACGCTGGTCAGCACGATGCGCGCCGACGCCGCGCCGATCGCCGCGGCGAGCAGGCGTTCGGTGAACTGCACCCAGGCGCGGTCGGCCGGGGCATGGGGCTGGAACTCGCGCTCCAGCACCTGCGCCTGCTCGGCGAAAGCGCGGCGTGCATGGCGCTCGCCGACGACGCGTTCCGCGAGCGTACGCAGGTCGCCGACGCGCACGCTGCCGGGCCACTCGCCGGCGACCAGTGCGGGACGCTGCGCGTACGGGTCGAGGAACGGTGCGGCACGGAGGCGCTCGTCGACGCCGGGGCGCGAGCGCGCCGAGACGATCATCATTGCGCCGGTATTGATGAGCAGCGACCAGAACGTGCCGTGCGTCAGCGTGTCCCAGCCGCTCAGGCCGAACAGCTGCTGCGGCCGCAGCCACGCGATGCCGAACGGACCGCTGTGCAGCCAGTGCGGATCGAACCAGCCGGCCTGCGTCATCGTCGGCAGCAGCAGCGTGTAGATCCAGGTGCCGAAGCCGAGCACCATGCCGACTTCCACGCCGCGCCGGCTGGCGCCGCGCCAGTAGAGCCCGCCGATCAGGCCTGGCGCGAACTGCGCCACCGCGGCGAAAGCCATCAGGCCGTACGAGGCCAGCGTGCTGTCGTTGCTGCTGCTGCGGTAGTAGGTGTAGGCCGTCAGCGCCAGCAGCAGGATCGCCACGCGCCGGATCCACAGCACACGCGAGGCGACGTCGGCTTCCGCATGGTGTTCGGCCCAGCCGCGACGCAGCAGCACCGGCATGATCAGGTCGTTGCTGACCATCGTGGCCAGCGCGATGCTCGCCACGATGACCATGCCGGTCGCCGCGGAGAAGCCGCCCACGTAGGCGACGATGGCGAGCGCGGTGCGCCCCTCCGCCAGCGGCAGTGCGAGGACATAGCTGTCGTCGGCCACGCTGCTGCCGCCGAACAGCGCGACGCCCGCCGCCGCCACCGGCACCACCATCAGCGAGAACAGGGCGAGATAGCCGCCGAACAGCCAGCGCGCCTTGCGGATGTCGCCCACGTCGCTGCACTCCACCACGGCGACGTGGAACTGCCGCGGCAGGCAGACGATGGCGAGGAAGCCGAGCAGGGTCTGGGCGATGAAACCCACCGGCGGTGCGTTCTCGAACAGCGTGCGCGCCGAATCGGTCACCCGGATCGCGTTGCCGTCCAGCCAGAAGTAGGCGAACACGCCGACGGCGATCATCGCCACCAGCTTGACCACTGATTCCAGCGAGATCGCCAGCATCATGCCGTGGTGGTGCTCGGTGGCATCCACCTGGCGGGTACCGAACAGCGCGGCGAACAGCGCCATGAGCAGCGCCACGTACAGCGCCGGATCGGTGAAGAAGCCGTACGCGCTGTCGCCGCCCTCGCCGCTGAGCACGCTCAGGCTCATCGCCACGGCCTTGTACTGCAGGGCCAGATAGGGCACCACGCCGATCAGGGCGATCACCGTGACCAGCGCGGCCAGCCGGCGCGAGCGGCCGTAGCGCGAGGAGATGAAGTCGGCGATGGAGACGGTGTTCTCGCTGCGCGCGATCAGCGCGAGCCGCTCGATGATGCGCCAGCCGAACAGCAGCAGCAGGACCGGTCCCAGGTAGATCGGCAGGTAGCCAAGGCCGTTGCGTACCGCGCTGCCCACCGCGCCGTAGAACGTCCACGACGAGCAGTACACCGCCAGCGCCAGGCTGTAGACCACCGGGCGCAGCCACGGGCGGTCGGGGTACATCGGGCGGCGGTCGCCCCACCACGCCACGCCGAACAGCAGCGCGGCGTAGCCGATCGACACCAACAGCAGGATCCAGCTGGAAACCAACGCCCTCTCCCCCGGCGCTCAACCCGTCGCCGAGTGTACTGCGTGGCGTGCGCTCAGGCGTCGGGCGCCAGCAGGCCGCGCACGGCCGTTTCGGCCTGGCCGCGCAGTTCGGGGATGGCGATGCTCTCCCACACGCAGCCGATGCGCAGGCTGCCGAGGATGAACACGCGCGGCTGCGACTGTCCCTGTGCGTCGACCATGCGGCCGTCGCGCGCGGCCTTCAGGCCGATGCCGTGCGGCCCGGCCTGTGCGCACCCTTTGCCCAGCAGATCGTGCAGCAGCGGGCTGCGCATGGTCTGCGCGCGCATCTCCACGCCGGTGGCGTTGACCACGTAATCGACGTCGAATTCGTCGGTGCGGCCGTCGTGGGCATGCGTGCTGACGCGAAGACGGCGGCCCTCGGCCATCACCGTGTCCAGGCGGCCGCGGTGCAGGCGCAGCTGGCCGCGCTCGACCAGCGATTGCAGCTGGGCGTAGACCTCGGGCGCGATGCGGTGACGATGCACGTCCCACTGGCGCACCACGTGGCGCAGGAAGCGCCGCTGGTCCGCCACCGAAAGCGACTGCCACAGCGCCTGCCCGTGCGGGCGGATGCGTTCCATCACCGACTGCCAAGGCAGGCCGTCGGCGACCGCCTGTTTCGCTGCGTCGCGCAGGAAGCGCATGCGCGCGCGCAGGCCCATCGCCTGCAACGGTGCCGGATCGTAGGTGGCGGCCGGACCATGGCAATGCGGCAGCGGCAGCAGCGCATGCCGCGACAGCACGTGGATGGCGCCGGCGTGGCCGTTGTCGGCCAGGCTCAGCACGGTGTCCACCATGCTCAGGCCGGAGCCGACGATGCACAGGTCGGCATCGGTCGGGATCGCCTTGATCGCATCGAAATCCCATGCGGCCAACGAACGGCCAGCCGGTAACTGCGGTGCGCCCCGGGCCGGCAGCGGCTTGGGCGTATTGCCCACCGCCAGCACGACGCCCTTGGCGTGCAAAGTGCCGTGTGTCGCCAAGCGCAGCGTGGCGCCATCCGCGTGCGGTTCGAGTTCTTCGACGCGGTCGTGCACCACCTGCAGGGTGGCCTGGCTCGCCGCGATGGTCTCGTCCAGGCGCACACGCAGGTAGTCGCCGTAGCGGCGGCGTTCGATGAAGGCGTGCGCCAGCGAATCGCGATCGGGGCCGCCGGATGGCGTGGTGGCCACGACGTAGTCCAGGAAATCCGCGGGGCGATCATCGAACGCGCTCATGCGGCCCGCGGGCACGTTGAGCAGGTGCTCGCCATGCGTCGTCGCGTACGCCACGCCCTGCGCGAGCACGTCGCGCGGTTCGATCATCACGATGCGCAGCGGCGTCGTGGCCTGGCGCAGGGCCTGCATCGCCACCAGCACGCCACCGGCGCCGCCGCCGATGATCGCGAGGTCGCAGGGCGGCAGCGGGGCGGTCGGGGTGTCTTCACTCATGCGTGCATTGTAACGAATGGCCCGCGTTACCCCAGGAAGGGCGCCTACATCAGCGAATCCGCCAACCGCGCGATACCTTCACGGCTGCGCTGCCAACCCGGGCGGCGCTGCCATGCGTCCGCCTGCACGGCGTCGGCGTGGGCCAGATAGTCGGCTTCGATGGCGCGGATGCGCGTGACGACATTGGCGTCGTAGCAAACCAGGCCGATCTCGGCATTCAACGCGAACGAGCGGATGTCCAGGTTGATCGAACCGACCAGGGCGATGTCGTCGTCCACGGTGAGGTGCTTGGCATGGAGGAAGTGCGGCCGGTACAGCGCGATCTTCACCCCGCAGGCGAGCAGTTCGGCGTAGTACGACTGCTGCGCCCATGCCGTCAGGGTCTGGTTGTTGGTGGCCGACAGCACCAGCTGCACGTCCACGCCCGACAGCGCGGCGATGCGCAGCGCGCTGAGCGTGGCGTCGTCGGGGACGAAATAGGGCGTGGTCAGCACCACCTTGCGGCGGGCGAGGTGGATCAGCGCGTTAACGGTGTCGCGCGCGTTCTCGAACGGATACGCCGGCCCGCTCGGCAGCAGCTGCGCGGGCACGTCCTGCGCCTGCACCGACAGGTCCGGCTGCACGTCCAGGCGCTCGCCGGTCTCGATGTACCAGTCGCTGGCGAACACGCCTTCCAGATGCGACACCACCGGGCCCTGCACGCGCGCCACCAGCTCGCGGTTGGGATGGCCGGGCACGAAGGTCGCGTCGGCGAGGTTCTGCGAGCCCACGTAGCCGATGCGGTTGTCGATCACCGCTACCTTGCGGTGGTTGCGCAGGTCCATCCGGCCGCTGCGCCGCCAGCGCAGGCCGCCGGGCAGCATGTCGTGCACCGCCACGCCGGCCGCGCGCAGCCGGCCGCGGTAGGCCCGCAATCCGCGCTTGGCGCCAACCGCATCCAGCAGCACGCGGCACGTCACCCCGCGTGCGGCGGCCTCGCACAACGCCGTGGTCACGGCGTCGCCCACCGCGTCGTCGAACATCAGGTAGTACAGCAGGTGGACCTGGTGCTGCGCGGCGCGGATGTCGTCGAGCAACGCGCGCAGGGAGGCGTCGTAGTCATCCTGCAGCGCGACCGCATTGCCGTGGGTGGCCATGAACGCGCCCTGCCGTTCGATCAGCGGGGCCATTTCCGCCGCGGCGCCGTCGCGCGGGGTCCAGCGCAGGGCGCTGAGCGGGCGCTGCTCCTCGCGGATCACGTCCGAGGCGCGTGCCTGACGTGCGATGCGTTCGCGCGAGAGCCAGGGATGCCCCAGCAGCAGGTACAGCGGCAGGCCCAGCAACGGCACGAAGCCCACCAGCAGCAGCCAGCTGCGCGCGGCGGCCGGGGTCGTGCGGCTGGGGATCCACCACAGCGCCGCCAGCCGGATCAGCCAGTCGATGATCAGCAGGGCCGTGCCGAAGGACCACTCCATGCGGCGCTTCCGTCGGGAAGGGGGATGTGCCGATTCTGCGCAGGCGGACGGGCAAAAGAAAACCCGCCTTGCGGCGGGTCTTCGGGAAGCGTTGGCTGGGCTTTCGCCCCAGGCTCACTTGATCTTGCCTTCCTTGTAGATCACGTGCTTGCGCACGACCGGGTCGTACTTCTTGATTTCCATCTTGCCCGGGGTGTTCTTCTTGTTCTTGTCCGTCGTGTAGAAGTGGCCGGTGTTGGCCGAGGAGATCAGACGGATCTTGTCGCGCTTGGATGCCATGTGTAGTTACTCCTCAGACCTTTTCGCCGCGGGCACGCAGCTCGGCCAGAACGGAATCGATGCCGTTCTTGTCGATGGTGCGCAGCGCGTGCGCGGACACTTTCAGCTTGACCCAGCGGTTTTCGCTGGCGACCCAGAAGCGGCGCTCATGCAGGTTGGGCAGGAAACGACGACGGGTCTTGTTGTTGGCGTGCGAGACGTTGTTACCGCTCTGCACACGCTTGCCGGTGACTTGGCATACGCGGGACATACGCACCTCGATAGGTAATTGTGTCGCCCATAGCCCGGGAGACGGCGGCCCGGCGGACGGCCTGCAGGACAGGACGGACACCACGCGATACGGTCGAAAACCGCTGCAGACACAAGCCGGAATCGCATTTCCGGCCGCAGATCCGGTCGAACCGGACGCAGCGAGCCGCGCATTATGCCGAGGTTTCCCTTGTCTCGCAAGCACTTAGCAAGAAAGCCACGTAGAGCGGACCTTGCTCCGCTGCTTTCCAGTCCGTCTCCGGGTGTCGGGCGGGCCATGGAGCCGGGCAAGCTCGGCTCTACGGCGTAGTCTCGTCCGGCTGAGAGATCAAGGCGCGGCGGCCGCGGGCTTGGCGGGCGCGGCCTTGCTCGCGGCGATGAAGGCCCGGATCTGGCTGTCCAGCACCGGCAGGGTGACCGACCCCTGTTTCAGCACGGCGTCGTGGAAGGCCTTGATGTCGAACTTCGGGCCCAGCTCCCGCTCGGCCTCGCCCCGCAGGCGGACGATGGCGATCTCGCCCAGCTTGTAGCTCAGCGCCTGGGCGGGCCAGGAGATGTAGCGGTCCACCTCGGTGGTGACTTCGTGCTCGGACAGGGCGGTGTGGTCGCGCAGGTAGGCCAGGGCCTGGTCGCGGCTCCAGCCCTTGTGGTGCACGCCGGTGTCGATCACCAGGCGGGCGGCACGCCACATCTCGTAGGTCAGGCGGCCGAAGTCTTCGTAGGGCGTCTCGTAGATGCCCATCTCCTTGCCCAGCTTCTCGGTGTACAGCGCCCAGCCCTCGCCGTAGGCGGAGATGTAGTTGTCGCGGCGGAACGCGGGCTGCTCGCCCTGTTCCTGCGCCAGCGCGGCCTGCAGCGAATGGCCCGGCGAAGATTCGTGCAGGGTCAGCGCCGGCAGGTTGTACAGCGGCCGCGAAGGTAGGTTGTAGGTGTTGAGCCAGTAGGTGCCCAGGCCGCCGCGCCCGGCCGTCCAGAACGGCGCGATGTCGGCGGGCACCTCGACGATGGTGAAGCGACCGCGCGGCAGCGTGCCGATGTACTTGCCGACCTCGCCGTCGACGCGCTTGGAGATCCATGCCGCGCGGTCGAGCAACTGCTGCGGTGTCTTCGCGTAGAACTGCGGATCGGTGCGCAGGAAGGTCAGGAATTCGGCGAACGTGCCCTTGAAGCCGGTCTGCTTGATCACCTCCTGCATCTCGGCCTGGATGCGCGCGACTTCCTTCAGGCCGATGGCGTGGATCTGTTCGGCGCTCAGGTCCAGCGTGGTGTATTCGCGGATCTGCTGTGCGTAGAAGTCCTTGCCGCCCGGCATCGCCTCCGCCGCCAGCGTGGCGCGCGCCTTCGGCACGTACTCGGTACGGAAGAACGTCAGCAGCGTGCCGAACGCCGGCACGACCTGCCCGCTGATCGCGGCGCGCGCTTCCTTGCGCAGCACGTCCTGCTCCGCGGCGGGGATGCTGGCGGGCATCTTCTTGTACGGTGCGTAGAACGCGGACTGTTCGGGGTCGCGCTGCTCGGCCACGGTGGCGATCGAGACATCGCGGCCGTCCAGCACGGCGCGCGGCACGGTGAAGCCACGGGCCAGACCGGCGCGCATGTTGGCGATGTGCTGGTCGAAGTGGCGCGGCACGTCGCGCAGGCGCGCCGCGTACGCACGGTAGTCGTCCGCCGTCTTCATCTGCCGGCGCGCCATGAAGGACAGGTTCGACCAGAACGACGAATCGGAATTGAAGGGCATTTCGTACGCGCGCAGGCGCACTTCCGCCGCCAGGTTCTCCACCTGCGGGCGATAGATCGCCAAGTTGATGCGGTTCTCGGCCGACAGCTGCGTGGCATCGATGCCGTCCAGGTCCTTCAGGACCTGCTCCCACACCTTCAGGCGCGCTTCGTGCGCCGCGGCGCCGACGTCGGGCAGGCGGGTGTTGTCGCCGCTGGTGTCGGTGTCCTCGTCGGCCTGGCCAGTCTGTTCCTGCCGCCACGCCCATTCCTTTTCGTAGAGCGCCTGGAAGCGCTGGTCGGCGTCGGAGGGCGCGAAGGCGAGCGCGTGCAGCGGCGCGCAGGCGAGCAGGAGGGCGGCGGTACGGAGGTTCAAGGCGGACATCCGGTGGAAGCGGAATCCGGATGGTAATGCAGGGGCGATGTGCCCGTCCGGGCGGCTACGCCCGCCTTTGTGGGAGCGACGTAAGTCGCGAGCTTCTTGCTTGGCGGTGAATCAGCCTCACCGCTATCGCGACTTACGTCGCTCCCACATCCCACATCCCCACAACAGCCTGAGCGCCTCAGGCCTTCGGGCGCAGGCGCTCGAGAACGCCGTCCAGCGTGTCCAGGTCGGTGTACTGGATGACCAGCTTGCCCTTGCCGCCGCGGCCGTGGGCGATGGTCACGCGGGTGCCCAGGCTCTCGGAGAGCTCGGTTTCCAACGAGGCGATGTCGGGCTGCGGTGCGGCCTTGGCCGGCTTGGCCTTCTTGCCGTTGACCGGCACCTTGCCGGCGGCGAACTGTTGCGCACGGTGCTCCACTTCGCGCACCGACCAGCCCTGTTCGGCGGCATCCGACGCCAGCTTGCTGGCCAGGTCCGGCGACAGCGTCAGCAGCGCGCGGGCGTGGCCCATTTCCAGGCGGCGCGCTTCCAGCAGGGCGCGGATGGCCGGCGGCAGTTCCAGCAGGCGCAGCAGGTTGGAGACGGCGGCGCGCGAGCGGCCCACCGCTTCGGCGGCTTCGGCGTGGGTCAGCGAGAACTCGTTGATCAGGCGCTGCAGCGACTGCGCCTCTTCCAGCGGGTTGAGGTCTTCGCGCTGGATGTTCTCGATCAGCGCCATCGCGATGACGGTGCGGTCGTCCAGTTCGCGCACGACCACCGGCACTTCGGCCAGGCCGGCTTCCTGCGAGGCGCGCCAGCGGCGTTCGCCGGCGACGATCTCGAACTTGCCGGGCGACAGCTCGCGCACGACGATCGGCTGGATCACGCCCTGCGCCTTGATCGACTCGGCCAGCTCGGTGAGCTTGGACGGGTCCATCGCCATGCGCGGCTGGTACTTGCCCGGCTGCAGCTGCGCCACCGGCAGGGTGCGCAGCGCTTCGCCCGGCTGGGCTTCCGGCGGGGGCGTCTCGGCGGCCTTCGGGCCGAGCAGGGCTTCCAGTCCGCGACCCAGGCCGCGCTTCTTCGGGGCGCTCATCACGCGTGCTCCATGTGCTTCTGTTGCTTCTTGCGGTCGGCGGCGCGACGCAGGATCTCGCCGGCCAGGCCGAGGTAGGCCACGCCGCCGCGCGAGGCGCGGTCGTAGCCGACGATGCTCTGGCCATGGCTGGGCGCCTCGGCCACGCGCACGTTGCGCGGCACGATGGTGCGGAACACCTTTTCGCCGAAATGCGTGGTCAGCTCGCCGGAGACGGCGTTGGCCAGGTTGTTGCGGATGTCGAACATCGTGCGCAGCACGCCCTCGATTTCCAGGCCCGGATTGAGGCGCGTGCGCAGCGCGTCGATCGTTTCCATCAGCGCGGACAGGCCTTCCAGCGCGTAGTACTCGCACTGCATCGGCACCAGCACCGAGTCGGCGGCCGTCAGTGCGTTGAGCGTCAGCAGCGACAGCGCCGGCGGGCAGTCGATGATGATGAAATCGTAGTCGCCGCGGAGAGGTTGCAGGGCGCTCTTCAGGCGCTGCTCGCGGCCGTCCGAGTCCATCAGCTGGATCTCGGCGGCGGTCAGGTCGATGTTGCCCGGCATCAGGTCGAAGCCTTCGGCCGTCGTGACCACCGCCGCCTTCGCCTCCACGTCGCCGAGCAGCACGTCGCAGGTCGAGGCCTCGACCTCGCGCTTGTCCACGCCGCTGCCCATCGTCGCGTTGCCCTGCGCATCCAGATCGACCAGCAGCACCCGCTGCGGCGCGCGTGCGAGCGCGGCGGCGAGGTTCACGGCGGTGGTCGTCTTGCCGACTCCGCCTTTCTGGTTGGCAATGGCAATGATGCGGGCCATGCGAGGGCGCCTTATCGATTCCGGGGTGAGTCGGGGATTATGGGGGGTCGGGAGCGGGCGTGCGAAATCATCCCAACGCACGGACGGGCCGCGCCCGGTCATCAGGCTACGATCCCGCGTCGCAGCGCCGGCGTGCGCTCAGTCATATCAAGGAGTTACACCGCGCGCACCGGCGCGGTGCGCGATTCAGTCGCGGCGGACGACGACCATGTGGCGCTCGCCGACCAGGCCGGGCACGGCCAGCGGCTCGATCGTGGCCATCGACCAGCCCGCGGGCAGGGCCGCGATCTCGTCGTCGGGGCGCACGCCCTTCATTGCGAGCAACGCGCCGCCGGGCTTCAGCAGGTGGCCGCCGACCTCGATGATGCCGGCCAGCACGTCCAGCGCACGCGCGGTGAGTGCGTCGTACGCCTGCGGTTCGTCGAGCGCCTCGGCGCGCGATTCGGCCACGCGGGCGTTCTCCAGCTTGAGCGTGCGCACGGCTTCGCGCAGGAAGCGCGCCTTCTTGCCGTTGCTCTCCACCAGGGTCACGCGCAGGCCGGGCTTGGCGATGGCCAGCGGAATGCCGGGCAGGCCCGGTCCCGTGCCGAGATCGGCGAGGGCGCCGCCGCGGGCGGCGAGATCGTCCACGAACGGATGCATCGCCAGCGAGTCGAGCAGGTGGCGCGTGACCATCTCGCGCGGGTCGCGGACCGCGGTGAGGTTGTAGGTCTTGTTCCAGCGGTCGAGCAGGGCCAGGTAGGCCAGCAGGCGCGGCGTCAGCGCGTCGGCATCGAGGCCGAGGGTCGTCAGCCCGCGGTGCAGGGTGTCGCGCAGGTCGGCGGGGAGGGCGGTGTCGTTCATCGCGCCATTATCGCAGGCCTTCGCGCCGGCCCCGTGGGTGCCAGGCCAGCGCGGCGCGGTAATCCGGTCGCGGCGCCCACTCGTGCAGGTGCCAGTCGTCGGGTCGGCCGAGGCCCGGATCGCAGGCCACCAGCCGCGGGGCTCCGTCGTCGAGCGCCACCTGGAAGCGGTGCAGGCCGAAGGAAATGCCCTGGCCATGCGTCTTCAGCACCGCCTCCTTGCAGCACCACAGGCGCACGAACGCCAGCAGGCGCACATCATCGTTGTCGATCGCGCGCAGCCACGCAGTCTCCTCGGGATGGTAGAAGCGCTCGGCCAGTTCCATCGCGCGCGGGCGCGGACGCAGGCGCTCGATGTCGACACCCAGCTCCACGTCTTCGCCCAACGCCAGCAGCAGCGCCTCGCCGCTGTGGCTCCACCCGGTTTCGAGATGGTGCAGCGGCGCGATGAAGTGCGGCCTTCCCTGCGCATCGCGGGTGATGGGCAAGGTTTCCGGCGTGAACCCCAGCGTGTGCGCCAGTGACTCGCGTGCCTGCGGTTCGCCGCGTTGCCGCGGCGCGTGCGGCAGCAGCCACAGCGCGATGCCGTCATGGCGCCAGTCGGCGGGCGCGTCGCGCCAGTTCATGCGCATGCGGCCCTGTGGTGCAGCACGGCGTGCATTCGCGCGACGTTGGCGGTATCCAGCGCTGGCAAGGAGGCGTCCCCCATGTGAGTTAACGGTGGTTTCACGCCGGGAGGTAAAGATTCAAGCGTGCCCCGCGCCATGGGGTTCTGTCCAACAAGGGAGAAGCAACGCATGAATTTTCTCATCTATCTGATCGTGGGCGGCGTCGCCGGCTGGCTGGCGAGCATCGTGATGAGACGCGATGGTTCGCAGGGCATCATCCTGAACATCGTCGTCGGCATCATCGGCGGTTTCCTCGGCGGGTGGCTGCTGCCGGCGCTGGGCCTGGGCCTGGGCGGCGGCTGGGTCGGCTTCCTCATCACCGCCTTCATCGGCGCAGTGGTGCTGCTGCTGATCGTGAACCTGCTGAGCAGGGGCCGCGCACGGTAGCGTTTTCGCTGCGGCCGCGTGCGCGTTCGAGACGCACCCAAGGCCCGTGGCAAGAAGAAGGCCCGGCAGATGCCGGGCCTTCTTCGTTTCGTCGTTAGCCGCCCAGCCGTACCCACGCCGGGGCGTGGTCGCTGGGTCGGTCCCACGTGCGGGGTTCGCGGTCGATGCCGGACTCCACCGCGTGTCCGCGCAGCGCGTCGGACACCAGCGTCAGGTCGATGCGCAGGCCCAGGTTGCGGCGCAGGCCGCCCATCCGGTAGTCCCACCAGCTGTAGACGTTGGCCTCGTCGCTGTGCAGGCGGAAGGCGTCGTGCAGGCCCAGCGCATACAGGCGCTGCAGCGCGCCTCGCTCGGCGGTGGAGGTGAGGATGTGGCCGTCGTTCCAGACTTTCGGATCGAACACATCGCGATCGTCCGGCGCGATGTTGAAGTCGCCCATCACCACCAGCTTCGGGTGCGCCTGCAGCTCGGCGGCCAGCCAGTCGTGCACCGCCTCCAGCCAGCGCAGCTTGTAGGCGTACTTTTCCGTGCCCACGTCCTGGCCGTTGACCACGTACAGGTTGACGACGCGCACCTCGCCCACGGTCGCCGCGATCACCCGTTTCTGTTCGTCCTCGAATCCGGGAATGCCCACCTGCACGTCGCCGATGGACTCGCGCGATAGGAGCGCCACGCCGTTGTAGGTCTTCTGTCCGGCGAACACGCTGCGGTAGCCCAGCTCCGCCAGCGCCGTGTCCGGGAAGCGGTGGTCCTCCAGTTTTGTTTCCTGCAGGCCCACGATGTCCGGCGCGAACGCGCCCAGCCACTGGGTGAGGTGCGGCAGGCGCACGTTGAGCGAATTGACGTTCCAGCTGGCGATCTTCATGGCGGCGATTCTAAGCCAGGTCCGCCGATCAGGCGCCCGAAGCTTCGTCGGCCAGCGCGGCGCCGTGCGCTTCGCCCTCGCCATCGCGCATCAGCCGCGCGGCCATCCAGGCGGCCAGCAGCATCATCGCCATGCCGAACACGGCGATCGCACGCATCGCGCCGGTGAACGCGGTCCGCGCGGTGTCGACGACGGTCGCGCCGGCGGCCCCGCCGAGTTCGCCACCCACCGTCACCGCACCGCCCAGCGTGGACAGCGCGCGTGTCGTATCGGCGGCGCCGATTGTCGCCGGCAAGGCGGGGTCCAGCCACAGGCGATACGCCAGCATGCCGGCGCTGCCGAGCACGGCGATGCCGAGCGCGCCGCTGAGTTCGGCGCTGGTCTCGGCCAGTGCGGAGGCCGCGCCCGCGCGTTCCGGCGGCGCGGTGGTGATGATGAGTTCGTTGCCGACGGTGAACACCGGCGCCATGCCCAGGCTCATCGCCAGCATCCCGGCGATCAGGATCCACAGCCCGTACGGCGGCACCACCCATGCGGTGATCCCGAAACCGACGGCAGCGAGCAGAAGGCCGCGCACCATCACCCGGCGCGCCCCCCAATGCCGCGCCAGTCTTGGCGCCAGCAGCGAGCCGAAAGTGAAGCAGAGCGACCACGGCACCGTCGCGATGCCGGCCTGCAGCGGGGTCAGGCCCAGCACCAGTTGCAGGTACTGGGTCATGAAGATGTACACCCCCATCATCGACAGGCCGGCGAGCGCATAGGCCACGATGGCCGCCGAGAACGCCGGCCGCCGGAACAGGGTCACGTCGAGGAACGGATAGGCCAGATGTTTCTGCCGGCGCACGAACAGCATGCCCAGCAAGAGGCCGACCAGCAGCACCACGATCCCGCGCATATCGGCGCCGTACTCGGCGATGCGCTTCAGTCCGTAGACCACGGCCAGCACCGCGAACAGCGACTGCACCATGCTCAGCGGATCGAGCGCGCCGGCGTCCGGGTCGCGGTATTCGGGAAGCAGCTTCGGCCCCAGCACCAGCAGCAGCACCATCACCGGCACCGCCGCCAGGAACGCCGCGCCCCACCACCACCATTGCAGCAGCAGGCCGCCGACGAGCGGGCCGATCGCACCGCCGACCGAGAAGGCCGCGATCCACACGCCGATCGCGAACTGGCGCTCGTGTTCGTCATGGAACATGTTGCGGATCAGCGACATCGTCGACGGCGCCAGCGTCGCGCCCGCCACGCCGAGCAGGGCGCGCATCGCGATGAGCATCTCCGCGCTGCGCGAGAACGCCGCGATCACCGAGGCCGCGGCGAATGCCGCCGCGCCGATCAACAGCAGCTTGCGCCGGCCGATCCGGTCGCCCAGCGTGCCCATCGTGATCAGGAAGCCGGCGACGAGGAAGCCGTACACGTCGACGATCCACAGCAACTGGCTGGCGCTGGGGTCCAGTTCGGCGCTGATCGCCGGCAGCGCGAGGTTCAGCACGGTCAGGTCCATCGCATAGACCATGCAGGGCAGGGCGATGATGGCCAGCCCGATCCATTCGCGGCGGGTGGCTCTGGCAGGCGGGTTCGGGGTCGACATGGCGGTCCGTCAGGTGGGCGTCTTCCCGTCCGACGAACGGGAAGGGCGATTCTCGACGAGGTCGCGGACAGTCGCCGCCCGCGATGTCCGCGATGCGGTCAGCGGATGATGAAGTCGATGAACCGGGCGACCTTCGAGTACGGCGGCTTCAGCAGGTCGCTGCCCGCGCGCCGCGGTTGCCACAGCACCGGCAGCGCCTTGCTCATCGCATCGAAGCCCGCCCGCCCGTGGTAGGCGCCCATGCCGCTGGGACCGATGCCGCCGAACGGCAGCGCATTGATACCGAAGTGCAGCACGGTGTCGTTGACGGTCACGCCGCCGGCGAGCGTGGTCTGCAGGATCTTCTCGATCCGCGCGCGGTCGTGGCTGAACGGGTACAGCGCCAGCGGGCGATCGTGCGCGTTGACGTAGGCGAGGGCCTCGTCCAGCGAGCCGACCGTGCGGATGGGCAGGATCGGGCCGAAGATCTCGTCCTGCATCACCTTCGCATCGTCGCCGGGCTCCAGCACCAGCGCGGGGGCGAACAGTCGCTGCGCGCGGTCGTGGGTGGCGGCCAGCGGGATCACCTCGTGGCCGCGCTGGCGGGCGTCGTCCAGGTAGCTTTCGAGCCGGGCGAACTGGCCGTCGTTGATGATGCGGGTGTAGTCGCCGGCATCGGACAGGTCGCCGTAGCGCGCCGCCACTTGCTCGCGCAACGCCTGCACCAGCGCATCGCGCCGGCTGCGGCCCACCAGCAGTACGTAGTCCGGGGCGATGCAGGTCTGGCCGCCGTTGAACCACTTGCCGGTGGCCAACCGCGCGGCGGCCTGTTCCACGGGGAAATCGTCGCAGACGATGGCGGGCGATTTGCCACCCAGTTCCAGCGTCAACGGCGTGAGATTCGGCGCCGCGGCCGCCATCACCTTGCGGCCCACGGCGGTGGAGCCGGTGAATACCAGGTGGTCGAACGGCAGTGCGGCGAATGCTGCGGCTACCTCGGCACCGCCGGCGGCCACGGCGACGCGTTCCCGCGGGAATACCTCCGCCAGCAGCGAGCGCAGGAACTCGGTCGTGCGCGGCGTGTGCTCCGACGGCTTCAGGTAGACGTGGTTGCCAGCCGCGATCGCGGTGGCCAGCGGGATCAGCGCCAGATTGACCGGATAGTTCCAGGGCGAGATCACCCCGACCACACCGACCGGCGCCTGCCGCACTTCGGCGCGTGCCGGCCAGAAGCGCCAGCCCACGCCCACGCGGCGCGGCTTCATCCAGCGGCGCAGGTGCGAAGCCAGGTGGTCGATCTCGTTGAGCACCGTCATGCCGTCGGCGATCAGCGACTCGTGGCGCGAACGGTGGCCGAAATCGGCGGCGACGGTGTCGGCCATCTCCGGCAGCCGGCGCTTCAGTGCATCGCGCAGCCGCTGCAGGTCGTCGCGACGCTGCGCGTAGTCGGGCTTGCGGGCCTGCCAGGCCTGGCGCAACCGGTCCAGCGTCGGCGCGAGGTCGGCCGCGGGCGTGTCGCGCGCGGGCTCGCCGCCTTGCGATGGCGACGCGTGGGCGGGCTGCTCGCCCGCCGCAGCGGCCGTGATCGCGGCATTGGCGGCGGTGATGGCGGCGTTCGCGGCGGTGGTGGCGGCATGCGGGAAGGTCGTCATGGCCCGAGTGTATGCCTTCCCTTGCGAGCGGGCGCACTACAATCCGGGCATGACCGACACTCTGACCGCCCTGCGCCCCTATCTTGGCCGCTTTCCCGTCCTCGGCCCGCGGGTCTACGTCGATCCGGCCGCCACCGTGATCGGCGATGTCGAACTGGCCGAGGATGCTTCGGTCTGGCCCGGCACGATCCTGCGCGGCGACGTCAACTTCATCCGTGTCGGCGCGCGCACCAACGTGCAGGACGGCACCATCGTCCATGTCAGCCACCACAGCCCGTACAACAAGGCCGGCTATCCCACGCTGATCGGCGCCGACGTCACCATCGGCCACGGCACCATCATCCATGCCTGCACCATCGAAGACCTGTGCCTGATCGGCATGGGCGCCTGCATCCTCGACGGCGCCAAGGTGAAGAAGTACGGCTTCCTCGGCGCCGGCGCGGTGCTCGGCCCCGGCAAGGTGGTGGGCGAGGGCGAGCTGTGGCTGGGCAATCCGGCCCGCTTCGCCCGCATGCTGACCGAGAAGGAAATCGAGAGCCTGCATTATTCGGCAGGCCACTACGTCCGGCTGAAGGACCAGTACCTGCAGCCGCCGCCCATCGCCTGAGCATCACCGGCGCCTGTCGCGCCGCGGGAGAATCCACATGGCCTGGAAACCGCAGGGCTACACCTCGGCCGCACCGTACCTGGTCGTCGATGGCGCGCAGCGCACGATCGATTTCCTCGTCGCCGTCTTTGGCGCCGAACCCTTGCGCATGCATCCGATGGGCGATCGCCTCGGCCACGCCGAAGTGCGCATCGACGACACCGTGCTGATGCTGGCCGACGGCATGGAAGGCTGGCCCGCCATCGCCAGCCATGTGCACATCTACGTCCCCGATGTGGACGCCACCTGGGGGCGCGCGCTGGCCGCCGGTGCCGAACCGGTGCAGGCGCCCGAGGAGAAGGGCGATGGCGATCGACGCGGCGGCTTTCGCGATGCCGGCGGCACCACCTGGTGGATTTCCACGCAGGTGGCGTGAGCGGCAGCGGTCAGCGCGTCGGCGGCAGCCAGCGCTCGATGGTTCGCAGCAAGAAGGCGGTGGCGAGCGCGGCGCCCAAGATCACCACCAGGGTGATGCCCACCTGGCCGTACCCAAGCTTGTCCGCATTGAGGAAGGGGTAGGGATACCAGCCCGTCAGCGCGCCATGCGCCATCGTGTACGCCAGCCACGCCACCGGCCACGCGAAGGCCCAGCCGAGGGTACGCAGGTCGATGCGTGGCCGAGGGCCCAGCAGCAGCCAGCCCACCAGCGTCCACACCGGCGAAAACTGGTGGAAGCCGGCGTTGATCCACACGCCGATGCCGACATGCTGCACCAGCCCTGCCAGCAACGTGGCCGACACCACGCCCGTGACCGCGATGCCGAGCAGCGCATCCAGCCTGAGCACCCGCCACACCGCGCCGTCGCGCCGGGGGTCGATGGCCAGGCTGATCGCGGCGGCCAGCACCAGCAGATTGCTCTGCACGGTGAAGTAGCTGAAGAACCGCAGCAGCCGGGTCGGCAGCGCGACCGGGGCCGCCGCCGATGCGGTGTTCACGTCCTGGCCGCCGGACAGGAGCACCACGAGCTGGGCGACGATCGTCGCGCCGACGACCAACGCCAGGATCAGGTTCCAGGTCCGCTGCATGCAGTGTCTCCGTGGGGAGGGGTGTGTGCGGCGGGTGCGGTCGCGCGTTCGAGCGCCGCCAGCAATGCCATCGCGTCCTGCCGGCTGGCGCCGCACATGTCGGGTCCGGGCTTCAGCGTGCCGCAGAACGCCGGGCGCTCCGGATGCCCGAACAACCGGCAGCGCAGCGCTTCATCCAACTGCACGCACGGCACGCCCGCCGGCTTGCCCTGCGGCATGCCGGGGATCGGCGAGGTGATCGACGGCGCGGTACAGCACGCTGCGCAGCCCGATCGGCAGGAAAAGGCCGTGTCCACGAGGGCGGAGTGTAGTGCGGCTGGGCAAGCGTGGCGCGTCCGGCTAAAGTCGGCGGGTACAGGGGATCACGCATGGAAAGCGCCGACGAGCAAGGCAATCCGTATGCCGCGCCCGCGACCGTCGCCGAGACGATCGTGGACACGTTGCCGCGCGTGCTCGCTGGCCGAGCGGAGCGCTTGGGAGCGGTCATCGTGGACAACCTCATGGTCGGCAGCCTGTTGTTGCCGGGGTACATGCTGTTGCTGGAGCCGACGCCCCCCTGGGTGCGCTGGCTGGCGCCCGTGGCCTGGGTGACCACGCCGCTCGCCGTCGCACTGATTGGCTTCAACATCTTCCTGCTGGTCAGGGACGGACAGACGCTGGCCAAACGATGGTTCGGCGTGCGGGTGGTCCGCGCCGACGGCTCGCACTGCGCCGCCGCGCGCCTGCTGGGACTGCGCTACGTGCTGCCGACGCTGATCGGCGCGCTGCCCTGCATCGGCCCATTGTTCTCGTTAGTGGATGCGCTGACGATCTTCCGCGACGGGCGGCGCTGTCTGCACGACGATATGGCCGACACGATCGTGGTGCGCGCCTGATGCTGGACACCTACCGTGAAGTCGTCACGCCCGAGGGCGTTCCCCTCCACCTGCCCGCCGCCGGTCCGGTGCCGCGCGCGCTGGCGTGGAGCATCGACCTGATGGTGCGCTTCGGCCTGCTGAGCGTGCTGGGCATGGTGCTGGCGCTGCTGGGCAAGACCGGCGAAGGCCTCTACCTGATCGGGCTGTTCCTGCTGTTCTGGGCCTATCCCATCGTCCTCGAGGCGGTGTGGCAGGGGCAGACCGTCGGCAAGAAGGCGCTGGGGCTTCGGGTGGTGGCGGCCGACGGTGCGCCGGTGGGCTGGCTGGCGGCGATTACCCGCAACCTGCTGCGCACTGTGGACATGCTGCCCTTCGGCTATGCCGCCGGGCTGGTGTCGTGCCTGGCCGACACGCATGCACGCCGCCTCGGCGACATGGTCGCCGGCACGCTGGTGGTGCATGCGACCGGCGAGCGCGAGCACGCGCCGGCGCCGGCGAACGACGTCTTCGCGCCACCGGCCGGCCTGCGGCCGGAAGAGCAGGGTGCGGTCGTCGCCTTCGGTGAGCGTGCGCCGCACCTGACGCCGTCGCGGCAGGAGGAACTCGCCAACCTCGTGGCGCCGGTCACCGGCGCGCGCGGCCAGGTCGGTGTGCAGCGCCTGTACGGCATGGCCAACTGGTTGCTGGGGCGGCGATGAGGCAGGAACAGTTCGTCGCCCGCCACCAGGCCGAATGGGTGGCGTTCGAATCCTGGCTGCTGGCCCGCGGCGAAAGCGCGCGGCGCGCGCGCAAGGAGCGCAACACCGGCACGCTGACCGACGACGACGTGCCCGCGCGCTACCGCCGCATCTGCCAGCAGCTGGCGCTGGCCCGTGCGCGCGGCTACAGCCCGGTGGTGGTGGATCGCCTGCAGGCGTTGATGCAGCAGGGCCACGGCGTGCTGTACCGCACGCCCGCGCCGCGCTGGCAGCGGGCCGCACGCTTCCTGCTGGCGGACTTCCCGCGGTTGGTGCGCAGCGAAGCCGGGTGCATGGCCGTGGCCGCGGTGGCGTTCGTGTTCCCGCTGGTGCTGATGTTCGTGCTGCTGCAGCTGCGCCCGGAACTGGTGTACAGCCTCGCATCGCCCGAACAGGTCGCGATGTACGAGCGCATGTACGACCCGAGCGATCCGCGCCACGCGCTGGGCCGCGAGAGCGGCTCGGACTGGCAAATGTTCGGCGTCTACATCTGGAACAACATCAGCATCGGCCTGAAGACGTTCGCCGGCGGGCTGGTGGCGGGCGTCGGTGCGTTGTTCGTGCTGATCGCCAACGGCATCGGCATCGGTACCGTGTTCGGCCACCTGCAGCAGATCGGGTACGGCGATCCGCTGTGGCGCTTCGTCTGCGGGCACGCGCCGTTCGAACTCACCGCGCTGGTGCTGGCCGGTGGCGCCGGCCTGCGGCTGGGACTGGCGCTGATCGCGCCCGGCCGCCACCGGCGCATCGACGCGCTGGCCATCGCCGGCACGAAGGGCGCGCGGCTGTGCCTGGGCGTGGCCTTCATGCTGCTGGTCGCGGCCTTCATCGAGGCGTTCTGGTCCTCGACGCAATCCATCCCGGCGGTGGTGAAGTACAGCGTGTCCGGCGTGCTGTGGACGCTGGTGGCGCTGTGGCTGTCCCTCGGCGGGCGCGGGGTGGCCGATGAGGATTGAGGAACTCACCGTCCGCCTGCGTGCGCGCTCGGGCTGGGAGGCCATCGAGCTGGGCATGGCGCTGGTGCGGCGCCACGCCGGTGCGATCTGGGCACCCTGGTTGTGGCTGACGATGCCGGTCTTCGTCGTGCTCAACCTGGGCGCGTGGCTGATCGACGCGTTCTGGCTGGCCGCGCTGCTGATGTGGTGGCTGAAGCCCGCGTTCGACCGCGTGCCGCTCTACGTCATCTCGCGCGCGGTGTTCGGCAGCGTGCCCGGCACGCGCGAGACGTTGCGCGCGCAGCGCCAGTGGGGCGTGCGCACGCTGCTGCATCTGCTGACCTGGCGCCGGCTGAGCCCGGTGCGTTCCCTGTACATGCCCATCGACCTGCTGGAAGGCGTGCAGGGCGAGCGCCTGGGGCAGCGCCGCCGCGTGCTCGGCGGGCAGGCGTACGGCACGGCGTTCCTGCTGACGCTGATCTGCCAGTTGTTCACCGTCGCGCTGGTGCTCGGCGGCGTGGTGGCGGTGCTGGTCTACCTGCCGCAGGACCTGCTGCCGGACAGCATGCAGGCGGCGTTCCGCATCATGGCCATCGAGTGGCCCGTGTGGCTGCACGTGGCGTGGAACGCCTTGTTGTGGGCGGCGATCAGCGTGACCGAGCCCTTCTTCGTCGGCGCAGGCTTCGGGCTGTACCTCAATCGCCGCACCGAGATCGAAGCCTGGGACGTGGAGATCGTGTTCCGCAAGCTGCGCGCGCGGCTCGCTGCCGCCGTGCCGGTGCTACTCGCCGCGGTGCTGCTGGCAGGCCTGCCCGGTCACGCGGGCGCGCAGGAACGTCACGGCGGGCCGCCGCCGACGGTGCCGGCGAAGGAAGCGCCCGCCCCCGAGAAACCGACACCGCCCACGCTGCCGATCGTGTTCGGCGAGCAGCGTGTCGATGATCGCGCATTCCGCGATGCCGCCGACCGCGCCTACAAGGACCCGCTGCTGGATCGCAAGCGGACCGAGGGCAGCTGGGAACGGCGGAAGAAGCAGGAGCGGAAGAAGAGCGACTTCTCACTGAACGGCAACCCGTTCCTGATGGCCCTGGCCAACGTGTTCGCCTTCATCGGCGAGTGGGGCCTGTGGCTGGTGGCCGGCGTGCTCGTCGTCGCGCTGCTGGCCACCGCACGCTATTGGTGGCCGTGGATGCGCGGCATGTCGCGCGCACCCGCGCCGCACCGGGACAGCCCGCAGGTCGATGCGCTGGTGTTGCCGGAGACCTTGCCCGACGACATCGCCGCCGCCGCCCGCGCGCTGTGGCGCGACGGGCGTCCGCGCCACGCGCTGGCGCTGCTCTACCGTGCGAGCGTGGAGAGCATGAGCGCGCGCGCCGAGATCGCCTTGCCGCCGGGCGCGACGGAAGCCGAATGCCTGCGGGCGTCGCGGCGCATGCCCCGGGCCGAGGACCGGCAGGCGTTCGCGCTGATGGTCCGCGTGTGGCAGTACGCGGCCTACGGACAGCGCCTTCCGGCCCACAACGAATTCGATGCGCTGGTGGGCGAACTGCAGCAGCGCTACGGGTGGGCGGCATGACCGCCGCGCGTCGCAACGGGCGCATCGTCGGCGGCGGCCTGGTCGTGGCGTTCGTCGTGCTGGCGTTGGTCGTGGCGTGGTTCCACCACACCTATGTCCGCGTGGAGAAGACGTTGTACCTCCCGCCGAACGGCGAAGCCGCGTACAACCCGCTGTATGCGCTGGCACGAACGCTCGAAGCCGACGGCGTGAAGGTGAATGCGCGCCAGCGCCTCATGCTGGACGACAACGCCCTGGGCGCGCGCGACACGTTGCTGCTCTTCAACGACCCGCGTGCGTTGTCGCCGCCGGAGGCGGAGGCGCTGCTGGCGTGGGTGGAGCGCGGCGGGCACCTGATCGTGCGTACGCCGCTGCGCACCAACGACGAGGCCCTCGTCGAGGAAGAGTCGCCGCACGCCGAGCTGCTGGACCGTCTCTCCGTCTGGTTGGTAGAGGAAACCCCCGACTGCGAGGCGTTCCAGGTCGAAGGCGAGGACCACCACGTCGAGTTCTGCCGCGGGCGTCGCTTCGCCTTCGACGGCGTCGTGCCCGATCTGTCGTGGGGCGACCTGCAGGCCGGCTTCGTCTACGCGCGGCTGTCGCAGGGGCGCGGGCACGTCGACGTGCTGGCCGACGTCGATTTCCTGATGAATGCGGAGCAACGCCCGCCGCTCGGCGACGCGCTCGGCGCCGCGCCGAAAGGCGGCCTGCGCGACGGTCCGCATCGCGCGCTGGCGCGGCAGGTGCTGGCGCCCAACTACGGCCACGGCACGGTGCACCTCGTGTACGCGGCGGAGATGCCCACGCTGTGGCGCACCCTGCTGGTCCGCGGCTGGATGGTATGGATTCCGCTGGTGCTCGCGCTGGCCGCCTGGTTGTGGATGCGCATGCAGCGCTTCGGCCCGCCGGTACCTGCGCCGGCCGGCGAACGGCGTTCGTTGCTCGAACACGTGCGCGCCAGCGGCGAACACCTCTACCGCTACGGGCGCGGCGTCATGCTGTATTCCGCGGTGCGCCAGGCGTTCCTGGCCCGGTTGCGCCGCCGCGACCCGGTCGCCGCGGCCCTGTCGGGCGAACCCCAGGTCGCCGCCATCGCTGCGCGCACCGGCGTGCCTGCCGAACGCATCCGTACCGCGCTCAACGCGCCTGCTTCGCACGACCGGCCGGCGTTCCGCGACCGCATCTCCCTGCTGATCCAACTGAGAAACCGCCTATGAACGACGAGACCGCCGCCGCGCCCCCCGCGCTCCCGCCGACGCCCGGCAATGCGTTGTCGGCCCGCGCCGATGCCGTGCGCGACGAGGTATCCAAGGCCTTCATCGGCCAGGCCGACGTGCTGGACCAGATCCTGATCGCGCTGCTCGCCGGCGGCCATGTGTTGATCGAGGGCGTGCCCGGCCTCGGCAAGACGCTACTGGTGCGCGCGCTGGCGCAGGCGCTGGAACTGACCTACGCGCGCGTCCAGTTCACCCCCGACCTGATGCCGAGCGATGTCAGCGGGCACGCGGTCTACGATCCGAAGACGGAGAGCTTCAAGATCCGCCGCGGCCCGGTGTTCACCAACATCCTGCTCGCCGACGAGATCAACCGCGCGCCGGCGAAGACCCAGGCGGCCTTGCTGGAAGTGATGCAGGAGGGTCAGGTGACCATCGAGGGCAAGTCCTTCGAACTCTCGCCGCCCTTCATCACCCTGGCCACGCAGAACCCGGTGGAACAGGAGGGTACGTACCCACTGCCCGAAGCGCAGCTGGACCGCTTCCTGCTGAAGGTGCTGATCGACTACCCCGCGCTGGAGGACGAGAAGCGCATGGTCGACGCGATCACCACCGGCCGCACCGCCGCCGACTTCGACCTGTCGAAGGTGAAGCGCGTGCTGGGGCCGGACGACATCATGGCGATGCAGCGCGACACCGCCGCCGTGCAGGTGGACGAACAGGTGATCGATTACGCCGTGCGCATCGTCGCGGCGACGCGCAAATGGCCGGGTATCGCGCTCGGCGCGGGTCCGCGCGGCAGCCTCGCGCTGGTCCGTGCGGCACGTGCGCAGGCGGTGCTCCAGGGGCGCGATTTCGTCACCCCGGACGATGTGCGCGACATCGCCCGGCCGGCGCTGCGCCATCGCATCACCCTGGCGCCGGAACTGCAGATCGAAGGCCAGTCGCCCGATGACGCACTACGCGCGTTGTTGGCGAAAGTGGATGCGCCCCGCAAATGATCCTGCCGTGCGCCCCTGACGCCGCACCGCGCGCACCGGAGGAATCGCGCGCGTGAGGCCTGCACCGCTCCTGATCCTGCTGCTCGCGGCCTGGGGCCTGGCCGGGCTCGCCGTGCCGTTCCTGGCCTGGCCGCTGTGGCAGTGGCAGTTGGTGGGCGCGTCGATCGCGGCGATGGCCGTTCTGGACGGCGTGGGGTTGCATCGGCGGCCGACGCCCGACGTGGTGCGCGAAGTACCGGACGCCTTGCCGCTGGGGATCGAGCGCGAGGTCGGGTTGCAACTCGAGTCGCGGGTGAAGCAGCGAGTGGAGGTGTTCGACCTGCACCCCGGCGGATGGCCCTCGTCGGGCCTGCCGCGCCGCCTGCACCTGGCGACGCTGTCGGCCACGCGCTTCACTTACCGCTTGCAGCCCATCGCACGCGGCGATGCCACGTTCGAGGGCGTGCACCTGCGGCTGCGTTCGCGGCTGTGGCTGTGGCGGCAGGCGCGCGTGGCCGGCGTGCCGCAGCGCGTGCGCGTCTATCCGAATTTCGCCCCGCTGACGCGCTTCGCGCTGTTCAGTGCGGAACAGGCCTCGCGCCTGGTCGGCGCGCACCTGAAGCGGCGCCGCGGCGAAGGCACCGACTTCCACCAGATGCGCGAATACCGCGTCGGCGACAGCCTGCGCCAGATCGACTGGAAGGCGACCGCGCGCTCGCGGAAGCTGATCTCGCGCGAGTACCAGGACGAGAAGAACCAGCAGTTGGTGATGCTGATCGACACCGGCCGCCGGATGATGGCGCGCGAGGACGCGCTCGGCCACTTCGACCACGTGCTCAACGCCTCGCTGGTGGTGTCCTACCTGGCGCTGCGGCAGGGCGACGGCGTCGGCCTGCTGGCTGCCGGCGGCGACCGTCGCTGGGTGGCGCCGCAGCGCGGCATGGGCGCCATCGACACGCTGCTGCGCGCCAGTTACGACCTGCAGCCGCGCGCCGTCGCTACGGATTACCTGGCCGCTGCGACCGAGCTGAGCCTGCGCCAGCGTCGCCGCGCGCTGGTGATGCTGGTGACCAACGTGCGCGACGAGGACATCGAAGACCTGCTGGCGGCCGTGCGATTGCTGCAGCGTCGCCATCTGGTCTGCGTGGCCAGCCTGCGCGAGACCTCGCTGGACGATGCCCTCGGCCACGACGTGCGCGATCTGCAGGGCGCGATCCACGCCGGTGCGGTCGCCCGCTACCTGGAGCAGCGCACGGCGGCGCACGAAGCCCTGCGCAGCCATCGCGTCATGGTGCTGGACGTGACCACCGACGAGCTGCCGGGCGCGCTGGTGGAGCGCTATCTGGCCGTGAAGCGGGACGGCGCGCTGTAGCGCCGCGCATGCGCACGCACGCGACCCTCGCCGTGATGCTGGCGCTGTGCCTGGACGCGTCCGGCGCCCGCGCCGCCGAGGTCGAACGCATCCGCCTGCATTCGCGCGAGGCAGCGGTCGAGATCACCCCCGCGCTCGGCGGCCGCGTGCTGGCGTTCGGCCGGATCGGCCATCCGAACCTCATCAAGATCGGCGACCCGGTCGCGTCCCAGCCGACCCCGGCTGTGTCGGCGACGGCCGACGACATCGGCTACCTCGGCCACGACGTGTGGCTGGGTCCGCAGGGTGGCTGGTGGTCGGATCAACACGTCAATCCTGCGCGTCGCGACACGAAGGCTGTGTGGCCGCCGGACCCCTACCTGGCGTTCGCGCAGACGCGCGTGGTGGCGCGGACGCCGGACCGGCTGGTGCTGGAAGGCGTGGACAGTCCGGTCACCGGCGTGCGGCTGCTGAAGTCGTTCGCCTTCGATCCTGCGGATCCCGCCACCCTGGAGGTGACCGCGCTGGCCCGCAACATCCGCGAACGCCCGGTCGCGCGCGACCTATGGTTCAACACGCGCACCTCGGCCACCACGCGCGTGTACGTGCCGGTCGCCCACGCACGCGATGTGCGCATCGACGGGGTACAAGGCCAGACGCCCGCGTGGCACATCGTGGACGGTGTGTTCGCGTTCCTGCCGGCGGACGGCACCACGACCCGACGCGGCAAGGCGTTCCTGCAGCCGTCGGCAGGGTGGATGGCCGGCTTCGCGCAGGGCCAGGCATTCGTGATCCGTTTCGATCACCAGCCGCGCGCGGCGATCCATCCCGATCAGGGCCAGGTGGAGCTCTATCTCGACCATGGCACCGATGTCGACGCCGGCCTGCTGGAGATGGAGGTGCACGCGCCGTTCCGCACGTTGGCGCCGGGCGAAGCGATGCAGGCACGCGAGCGCTGGACGGTACTGCCTTACGGCGGCGCGGATACCCCACAGGCGCATATGGCCTTCCTCTGCGCGGAGCTGAGGTTGTGCGCCACGTCGACGACGGACTGACGCGTCAGCGCGGGGTGTCGATGCCCTTGCCGGTCGCGGTCCACCACAGGCCGCCATACAGGTGTTCGAGGTAGAGCGGTTCGTCGTACAGCGCGGGCGTGTGGCCCAGCGCGGTCACGAATACGCGACCGCCGTCGTACGCGTGGTACCACGCCACTGGATGGTGCTCGCCCATGCCGTTCGCGGTCTGACCCGGCCAGATGCGCGTCGGGTCGTACGTGCGTTCGTCCACGCTGAGCACGGTGCGCAGGCCGCGCGTGACCGGGGCGTTGAACTCGTACCACTCATCCGTCCATACCCAGTTCGCCGGCAGGCCGAACGCCGCGGGAAACGCGGCGTCCTCCACGCGCACCGTGGCCGTCTGCACCATCGGATGAATGCGGAACGTGCGTCCGATCAGGCGCTCGAACCAGGGCCACTCGCCGGGCGGGTTGAAGATCAAGGCGCGATGCACCGCGACCACGCCGCCGCCCTTGCGCACGTACGCTTCGAAATTCGTGCGCTGCGCGCCTTTCAGTTCGTCGCCCGGCGTGTTGAGCAGGACGATGGCGGCGTACGGCGACAGGTCGCCATCGAATGGCGTGCTGTTCCATGACCAGGTCAGGTCGAAGCCATGCCGCTGCGCCATGCGTTCGAACTGCGGCTTGGCGACCACGGCGTAGTCGTGGTGATAGCGGTTGGGAATGGCGACCACCAGCACCTTAAACTGGCCCTGCGCGAGGGCGATACCCGGCAGCAGGGTTGCGAGGCAGAAAAACAGGATCAGCAGGCGTCGGGTCATGCCGCGATGCTACCGGTCGGCATCGCGCGCGGCACGCGTGGAGCTATTCCGATTCACGCCGCGGGTATGCGGTTATCGCCTACGCGGTCGCGCGCGCCGCCTGCATCGCCTTGCTGGCGCCCCAGGCCAGCATCACCAGGCCGGCGGCGGACACTATGCCGAGCAGCATGCCGACCGCGCCGAACAGCGACATCATCCCGCTGATCGACGCGTAGCCGTCGGCGGCGCTGTTGATCAGCCAGGCCTGCCAGACGCTCATCGCGGCGCGCAGCACCGTGGCGGCCAGCATCAGCCCCGTGCCGGTCAACGCAAGCGAGCGGCCGGGGGCCGCGGGCGCCCACATCGCCAGCATGGCGACGCCGGCCACGCAGGCCAGCAGTTCGGGCAGCTGGTAGCCCAGCATCGTCAGCAGTTGGGTGAGGAAGCCGTCCATGGATCGCTCCGTTCGGTGATGAGGGAAGGGTATCGCGCGCGATGCATGGGTGGCCTCAATCCGCCGTCACCAGCACCTTGTCCTTGTCGCGCAGCGCGGCGTAGACCGCGTCGGTTTCCGGGCGCACGCCGTGCCAGTGTTCGAAGGCTTCGGCGGCCTGCTCGACCAGCATGCCCAGGCCGTCGACCGCGTCGTGGCAGCCGGCGGCGCGCGCCCAGGCGAGAAAGGGGATCGCGGCTTCGCCGTAGTTGAGGTCCACCGCCAGCGTGCGTGGCGTGGCCAGGGTGAAGGGCAGGGTGAACTCGCCCTGGTCTTGGCGGGCGGCGGACGTCGCATTGATGATCAGCGAGAAATCGCCGAGGTTGCGCAGGTCGTCCCAGTAGCGCGAGTGCGCGCGGTCCGGTTCGCCTAGCGCATCGGCGAGTGCGTCGGCGCGCTCCGGCGTGCGATTGACGATGATCAGTTCGCTGACGCCGGCATCGAGCAGGGCGGGTGCGACGCCGCGCGCTGCACCCCCGGCGCCGATCATCACCGCGCGCCGCGCACGCAGGTCCAGGCCGTGGCGGCCGGTGAGGTCGCGCACCAGGCCGGCGCCATCGGTGTTGTCGCCGTGCCACTGGCCGTCGTTGCGGGTGAGCGTGTTGACCGCCCCGGCGCGGCGCGCGCGGTCGGTCGCCTGCGCGCAGATCGCGAACGCGGCTTCCTTCAGCGGCAGGGTGACGTTGGCGCCGGCGCCACCCTCGCCGGCGAACCGGTCCAGCGTGGCGACGAAGTCGTGCGGCGCGGTGTCGATCGCCGTGTATTCCAGCGCGATGCCGACCTGCCGCGCGAAGGCCGCATGGATGCGCGGCGATAGCGAATGGGCGACGGGATGGCCGAATACGGCATAGCGATGGCTGGACATGGCGCAGGACCCCGTCGACAGGAAGAAAGGAATGCCGCTTCGTCCCGAGTCTACCGCGCACGGCTGCCGGCTTGACAGGCGGTGCCTCCGGCCTTCACTGTGCCGCCGCCGAAAGGGGGCGCCAGGGATCAGGCGACAAGCAGGCCGGACTGGGGGGTCGGGCCGCCATCCATCGAAACCTGCTGCTGCACGGGTGCTCGCCGACCGCGAACCGGTCGGATCGGGCACCACGCGTGCGTCTCCGTCCGGTTGCTTCCGCACCACACCATCGCCCCGCCGGTACCGCAAGGACGCGGGGACATCACCATCACCGAAAGGGGAAACTCGATGAAACCGTTGTTCCGTTGCCTGCCGTTGGCGCTGATCGCTTTCGCGCTGCACGCCCAGGCCCAGTCCGTCTCGCCCGCCTACGACGCCTTCCGCAAGAAGGAAACGCCGGCGCCCGCACCCGCCCAGCCCGCGCCATCGCCGACGCAGGCCACGACTGCACCGCCGGCCCCCGCGCCGGTCGCTGCGCCGGCACCGGCGCCTTACGTCGCGCCGGCCGCGCCCGCACGCGAGCAGGACAACGGGGGCTTCTTCGTGGGCGCACAGGTCGGCCAGGGCTGGATCTATGACGACGTCGAACAGGACGCGTTGGCCGTGAATGCGGGCTACCGCTGGCAGGCGGGTCCGTGGGCGCAGGTGGGCGTGGAACTGTCCAGCGGCCGACTGGACGAAACGACCGATGGCGGCTTCCGCTTCCCGAAGGCGACCTACAAGGCCGCGGGCGCCAACGCGCGCATGAACTTCGGCGATAGCCCCTGGTTCGCCGTGGTCCGCGGTGGTTACTTCGATGCGGAGCAGGACTTCCCCGGCGGCGGCGACTTCTCCACCGACGGCGGTTATGCGGGCCTGGCCATCGGCGTGGACATCAACCGCCACTTCAATGTCAGCCTGGGCTACACGGCCTTCATCTACGCCGACGAGTACTACTACGACGACTGCGATGACTACAGCGACTGCGAGTTCAACCGGGCCGACACGGTGATGCTCGGCGTGGAAGCGCGATTCTGACCCTGGAACGAAAACGGGAGCCCGCAGGCTCCCGTTGCTTCATGCGGCCGGCGCGCGTCAGCCGCCACGGAGCCAGCGCGCCGCGTCCAGCGCGAAGTAGGTCAGCACACCGTCGGCACCGGCGCGCTTGAATGCGGTCAACGCTTCCAGCGCGCACGCCTTCTCGTCCAGCCAGCCGTTCGCGGCAGCGGCCTTGATCATCGCGTACTCGCCACTGACCTGATAGGCGAAGGTCGGTACGCCGAACTCGTCCTTCACCCGGCGGATCACGTCCAGGTACGGCAGGCCGGGCTTCACCATCACCATGTCCGCGCCTTCGTCCAGGTCCAGTGCGATCTCGTGCAGGGCTTCGTTCGAGTTCGCCGGATCCATCTGGTAGGTGAACTTGTTGCCCTTGCCCAGGTTGCCGGCGCTGCCCACCGCGCTGCGGAACGGGCCGTAGAACGCGCTGGCGTACTTGGCCGCGTACGACATGATGCGCGTGTTGATGAAGCCGGCTTTCTCCAGCGCCTCGCGGATCGCGCCGATGCGGCCATCCATCATGTCGCTGGGCGAGAGGATGTCGACGCCCGCGGCGGCATGCGCCAGCGATTGCTTGACCAGGGCCTCGATCGTCTCGTCGTTGAGGATGTAGCCGGTGTCGTCGATCAGTCCGTCCTGGCCGTGCGTGGTGTACGGGTCCAGCGCCTGGTCGCTCATCACGCCCAGTTCGGGGAAGCGCGCCTTCAGGGCGCGGATCGCACGCGGGATGATGCCGTCCTCGTCCCAGGCGATGCGGCCGTCGGCGGTCTTCGCCGACGGGTCCGGCACGCCGAACAGGTCCAGCACCGGCACGCCCAGTTCCAGCGCCTCTTCGCCGACACGCAGCAACTCGTCGATCGAGAGGCGCTCCACGCCCGGCATCGAGGCCACCGGCGCCCGGCCCTTCTCCTCGTGCACGAACACGGGATAGATCAGGTCGTTGCTGGTCAGCACGTTCTCGCGCATCAGGCGGCGGGAGAATTCGTCGCGGCGCATGCGGCGCGGGCGGGTGTAGGGGTAGGCCATCGCGGGCTCCTGGCAGAGCGCCGCATGATACGCCCGTGGGGCCGGGCCCGGCCTGCGACCGGCGGTCGCAGCGCGGAACGCAGCGTCCGATGGGCCTTTAGACGACTCCGCCGCCCAGCGACAGGCGGACGATACCGACGATGATCACGATGCCGTTGAGCACCAGCCCCGCCTTCGCGCGGCCGCGGTTCTCCGTGCGGGTGAACAGGATGCCGATCGCCGCGATGACCGCGCCGACGGCGGCGAAGGGAATCAGGAACCAGTTGCCCCATCCCAGCAGGGGAATCAGCGCCAGCACCATCCACAGCATCGCCACGATGCCCCACAGCAGGCTGATCAGTCCCATCGAACGTCCTCCGCAACGGGGCGCGCGATGCGGCGCCTCATGCCCCCACTATGCGGATGCGGCGTCGGTGCTTCAAGCGCCGACGCCGTGCATGCCCTCGATCTCCACCAGCAATTCGCGGCGGCAGACGTCGGCATGCAGCATCAGCCACGGCACGCGGGTGCCCAGGCGGGCTTCCAGCTGCGCGGCGACCGCGTCGGCATCCGCCGCGTCGCGCACGTAGATCTTGAGCCGCGACGTGGCGTCCAGGTGCGGCGGCAGCGTCGACGCGCGCTCACGCGCGGCGCCAAGCAGGCTGTCGAGGTTGGTCAGCGTTTCGTCCAGCTGGGCGCGCAGCGAATCGGCGTGCTGCGAGGCGTGCCCGACGATGCTGGCCGTGCCCGACAGCAACAGCGGCACCTGCGGCGAAGGCGGCAGCAGGGCTCGCGCGAAACTCGGCGATTGCGGGCCGTACTCGCGCGGATAGCGGTAGGCGCTGACCTGGCGCGGATTCTCCAGCGGGATGCCGGGCTCGCGCGCGGCCAGCCAGTACACCTGCAGTACACGGCGACCGTCGCGGCTTCCTATCGCGGTCGCGGCGGGCAGCGTGCGCGTATCGACATCGCCCAATCCCTGCACGCGGCCGACGCAGAACTGCCGGTAGCGCTCGGTGTCGCCGTCGCCCAGGGTGATGGCATCGAAGTAGTTCCAGATGCGCAGCAGGTGCGGATAGCCGCAGTCGCGCCAGAACGCCACCATGGCCGCGTAGGCATGGGCGCTGGCATGCAGGATGCCGCCTTCCGGCTCTTCCCATTCCAGCACGCCGAACAGCAGCGCGCCGTCATGGCTGTAGCGGATGGCGCCTTCGCGCCCGGTCGACACCGGCCCCGCCGACCGCCACACCTCGTAGGGTGCCGCAGCCTCGCGCAATGGCGACAGGGGCACGTGCAGATAGCGGGCGTCGTCGATGGCGGCCGAAGAAGGCGCCAGCGTGCCGAAACCGAACACGGCCAGCGTCTCGGGCATGCCGAGCAGCGCCTGGGGGCCGGGCGCATGGATGTAGTCGACCGCCAGCCGCTGCGGCGCGGGCGGGAGGTCGGGGGCGGCGCTCATCGTGCGGGAAACAGATGCATGGTCAGGGTGAAATGATAACCCGCCGTCCCGTGACGCCGCCGTGCTACGGGATATGCCAGTATTCAGCCGGTGCGGCGGAAGATCGCTGCAGGCCACCGGAGAAGCCGCCATGTCGTTCCGCATCGCCGCCATCGTGTTCGCCGTCCTGCTCGTCGCCGGGTGTGCCGGCAGTTCCAAGGTCATGCTGGGCCAGGCGCGTGCGCCGATCGATCCTGCCCAGGTGCAGGTCTATCGCACTCCGCCCGCAGGCGCGCTGGAAATCGCCCAGCTGGAGTCCAAGAGCGCGGTCGGCTTCGGCACCCAGGGCCAGACCGATGCCGCCGTGGCGCGCCTGAAGCGCGAAGCCGCCGCCCTCGGCGCCAACGGCGTCGTGTTGCTCGGCGTGGGCTCCAGCGGCTCGCCGGTAGGCATGTCCGTGGGCGCAGGCAGCTACGGCCGCCACTCGGGCGGCGGCCTGAGCATGGGCATTCCGACCACCCAGAAGCAGGCCGCAGGCGTGGCGATCTACGTACCGCCGGGCACGCCGGTCGATCCGTCCATCGTGGTACCGGAACCGGCGCCGAAGAAATGAGCGCGCGGTCGTCCTGACCTGCTCAGAAGGCGGCCGTCGACCGCCTTCTCCGTCACGGACTCAAGGAGAGGCGGAGGTGCCGTCCTCCTCCAGCACGATCCGCTCGCCACCGTCCACGTTCACTGCCAGCGTCTCGTAGCGCCATTCGCCTGCGTGCTTCTTCGCCACCACGAACAGCGTGCCGTCTGCCTTCGCGCCGTCCAGCGGGATGGCCAGGTTGGCTTCGCCGTCGGGGCCGTTGCTGCTGAAGTTTCCCTGCACCAGCCAGCCGGCCCGGACCGGCGTGCCGAGCGCCGCGTTCACCGCAGGGTCGGCCTGGGCTTCCCGCATCGCATGCAGGTAGGGTTCCGAGGATTTCATCGCACCAAAGACCAGCGCCAGGATCCCGAAGATGAAGGCGGCGAACAGGGCGAGCAGCAGCGCCGCCACGACCGGCACGCACCACTTCCAATTGCGGCTTAGCCAGGTAGAAGAGGCTGAGGTCGTCGAGTGCATGCGCGGGCTCCGGTCGTTCCCCGTTGAACGCTTACGGCTTCAGGCAGCGGCCAAAGAAATCCTCGGTCAGGCGGTAGCGATGCAGCAGGTCGCTGCCGCGCAGGCCGTGCTTGGCGCCGGGATAGGTCATCAGCTCGAACGGCGTGCCGCGCTTCTGCAGCTCGCTCATCAGCTTGGTGGAGTTGGTGAACAGCACGTTGTCGTCGGCCATGCCGTGGATCAGCAGCAGCTTGCCCGCACCGACGCCGTCGACGTGGGTGAACACGCTGGCTTCGCGGTAGCCTGCCTCGTTCGCCTTGGGGAGGTCCATGTAGCGTTCGGTGTAGTGGGTGTCGTACAGCGCCCAGTCGGTGACCGGTGCGCCCGCCACGCCGCAGGCATAAGCCTCGTCGTGCTTGGCCAGCAGCATCAGCGTCATGTAGCCGCCGTTGGACCAGCCGTACACGCCGATGCGCGCCGGATCGACGAAGGGCTGCGACTTCAGCCACGCGACGCCGCGCAGCTGGTCGTCTACTTCCACGGTGCCCTGCCTGCCGTACAACGCGCCGCCGAAGGCCGCGCCGCGGCGCGGCGTGCCGCGGTTGTCCAGCGAGAACACCACGTAGCCCTGCTGGGCCAGGTACTGGTTGAAGAAGGCATCGCTGCGGCCGGGCCAGGCGCGGGTGACGGTCTGCGCGGCGGGGCCGCCGTAGACGAACACGACGACGGGATACTTTTTCTTCGGATCGAAATTGGCGGGCTTGATCAGGCTGTAATGCAGTGGCGTGGTGCCGTCGGCCGCCGTCAGCGTGCCGTAGGTCGTGGTCTGATGCGCCGCGCGATACTTCGCGTAAGGGTGCGAGGCGCTGGTTACGTCATTGGCGAGCAGGGTCGCCAGCTTCGTGCCATCGGCCTTGAACAGCTCGATCTGCGGGAGGGTGGTGTCGCTGGACCAGCTGTCTACATAGACGCTGGCGTTGCGCGCGAAGGCGGCGGCATGCATGCCGGGCGCCTGCGTCAGCCGGCGCGGTTCGCCACCGGCCAACGGCACAGCGTAGACGTGCGTCTCGGTGGCGCCGTCGCGGGTGCCGCTCACGTAGGCCAGACCGGCGGCTTCATCGATCGCCAGCAGGCCGTCGACGACCCATTCACCCTGCGTCAGCGCGGTCAGCTTCGCCCCGTCTTCCGACGCGATGTACAGGTGCTCGAACCCGCTGCGCTCCGACGACCACAGGAAGCGGCCGTCTTTCAGGAAGCGCAGGTCGCTGTGCAGCGGCACCCAGGTCTTCGAGGTTTCGGTCACCAGCGTGCGCTGCTGGCCCGTCGCCAGCGTGGCCTCGATCAACTCGAGCGTCTTCTGGTCACGCGACTGGCGCTGGAAGGTCAGGCGCTGCGGATCACGCCAGTCCACCCGGGCCAGGTAGATATCCGGATTCTTGCCGAGGTCGATCCAGCGCGGCGTGGCGCCGGTCTTCGGCGCGATCACGCCCAGTTGCACCAGCACGTTGTGGTCGCCGGCCGCCGGATAGCGCTGTTCCACCACGTCCGTGCGGTCGGGATAGACCTCGTAGCGCTTCTGCACCGGCACCGGGGTTTCATCGATGCGGGAGAAGGCGATGGCCGAATCGTCCGGCGCCCACCAGTAGCCGGTGTGGCGGTCCATTTCCTCGTCGGCGACGAACTCGGCCACGCCGTTGCCGATCGTGTCGCTGCCGTCGCGGGTCAGCTGCACTTCCTTCCCGTCGGCCAGGGCGATGACCCACAGGTTGCGGTCGCGGATGAAGCTGACGTAGCCGCCCTTCGGCGAGAGCTTCGGGTCGGTGGCGAAGCCGCCACCGTTCGTGAGCTTGCGCACGGCGGCCTTGCCGGTCTTCGCCAGGTCGTAGACGTACAGCTCGCCGCCGAGCGGGAACAGCAGTGCCTTGCCATCGGGCGACCACTGGTAGTCGACGATGCCGGACAGCGCAGCGATGCGCTGGCGTTCGCGGCGTGCCTTTTCCTCGTCGCTCAGCACTTCCTCGCCGGGCAGCACCACCGAGGAGTCCACCAGCAGGCGGGTCTGTCCGCTGGCGACGTCGTATTCCCACAGGTCCAGCCGGTTGCGGTCGCTGTCCTTGCCGCGCAGGAAGGTCACCCTTGTGCCGTCCGGTGCGATCTGCGGCTTGGTCAGCGTGGGACCCGACAGCGGCGCGCTGCCGGTGATGGCTTCCAGGGTGAGCTTCTCGGCGTGGGCGGGCAGGGCGGTGGCGACGGTCATCAGGGCAAGCAGGGCAAGGCGCATGGGACTTCTCGGGCGGCAGGGCCGGTCAGTCCCGGATTATGACGCGAACGCCGCCGGTTCTCAGGCCTTCGGCGCGCCCTGCCCGAACAGGTGCTTGCGTTCCTCGTCGCTGAGCGGCTGGCCCGCGTTCGGATTGACTTCCGACTTCAGCGCGTACGCGCGCTGCACGGCCGGGCGCGCCGCGATCTCGGCGTGCCAGCGCTGCAGGGCGGGATAGGGCGACAGGTCGAGCGGCGACTTGTCGTAGGCGTTGATCCAGGGATGCGTGGCCATGTCGGCGATGCTGTAGTCCTCGCCGGCGATATGGGCGTGCTTCGCCAACTGCTTGTCCAGCACGCCGAGCAGGCGCTGCACCTCGCGGGTGTAGCGATCGATCGCGTACGGAATCTTCTCCGGCGCGTAGACGGTGAAGTGGCCGTACTGCCCCGTCATCGGTCCCAGGCCGCCCATCTGCCACATCAGCCACTGGTTGACCGCCACTTTCTGGCGCGTGTCCGTGCCGAAGAAGCGGCCGGTCTTGTTGGCCAGGTACAGCAGGATGGCGCCGGATTCGAACACGCTTATCGGCTCACCGCCGTCGGCGGGGGCGTGGTCGATGATCGCCGGCATCTTGTTGTTCGGCGAAAACGCGAGGTACTCGGGCTTGAACTGGTCGCCCTTGCCGATGTTGACCGGGACGATGCGGTAGTCCTGCTTCGCGCCTGCCTCCGCCAGCTCTTCGAGCATCAGGGTGATCTTGTGGCCGTTCGGCGTAGGCCAGTAGTACAGGTCGATCATGGGAGTTCCTCGCGGGGGAGAGCCGCAGTCTAGCGGCGGCCACGGACTTGGCAGCGTCAAATTCGGCCGTTACCCTGCGCCATCCTTGGAAAACACTGTTCCCGGCCCATGTCGCAGCCCTCCAACGCCCGTATCGGCTTCCTGCCCAACCTGATCTTCGCTTCGCGCTGGCTGCAGCTGCCGCTCTACCTGGGCCTGATCGTGGCGCAGTGCGTGTACGTGTTCCTGTTCGGCAAGGAGCTGTGGCACCTGATCCATCGCGCCCCCGGCCTGGGTGAGCAGGAGATCATGCTGATCGTGCTGGGCCTGATCGACGTGGTGATGATCTCGAACCTGCTGGTCATGGTGATCGTCGGCGGTTACGAGACCTTCGTCTCGCGCCTGCGCCTGGAAGGCCACCCGGACCAACCGGAGTGGTTGAGCCACGTCAATGCGTCGGTGCTGAAGGTGAAGCTGGCGATGGCGATCATCGGCATCTCCTCGATCCACCTGCTGAAGACGTTCATCGCCGCCGGTGCGCTGACCGGACTGCCGTTCTGCAAGCCCGAACAATTGGCGCAGATGAAGGCCGAGATGGCGATCACCAGCACGCAGTGCACGCAGATGACGCCGGATGGCGTGCTGTGGCAGACCATCATCCACTGCGTGTTCATCCTGTCGGCCATCGGCATCGCCTGGACCGACAAACTGATGAACGGCGGCCACGCGTCGAAGCACGCCGCGCACTGACGCCATGGCGGCGGTCGTGCCCGTGATCCGCGATGCGGTCGAGGCCGACATCGCGGACATCGTCGCCCTGAACGCGGCCGAAGTCCGCCACACCAGCCCGATGGATGCGGACAGGACGCGCCAACTGGCGTCCCTGGCGGCTTACCACCGCGTGGCCGTGATCGACGACCGCGTCGTGGCCTTCCTGCTGGCGATGCGCGCCGGCGCGGACTACCGCAACGACAACTTCGGTTGGTTCGCCGCGCGCTACCCCGATTTCCTGTACGTCGACCGCATCGTCGTCGATGCCGCCGCGCAGGGGCACCGGCTGGGGTCCGCGCTGTACGGGGACCTGTTCGGGTTCGCCCGCCGGCAGGGCATCCCGCGCATCACCTGCGAGTTCAACGTGGTGCCGCCGAACGAGCCCTCGCGCCTGTTCCACGCCCGCCACGGCTTCGTCGAAGCGGGCAGCCAGTGGCTCGACGAGGGCCGCAAGCAGGTCTCGATGCAGGTGGCGGAGCTGGGCTGAGCCGCACGCCGTCTCAGGGCCTGGGCGGCGCAGGCCGTAAAATGGGCGGATGGATGTCTCCCACCTGCTCGACCACCTGAATCCGGCCCAGCGCGAAGCCGTCTCCGCCCCGCCCGGCCACTACCTCGTCCTCGCCGGTGCCGGTTCCGGCAAGACCCGCGTGCTGACCCACCGCATCGCCTGGCTGAACGAAGTGCACGGCGTGCCCGCGCACGGCATCCTCGCGGTGACCTTCACCAACAAGGCCGCCGGTGAGATGCGCGCGCGCGCCGACACGCAGCTGCGCACCGGCAGCCGCGGCATGTGGATCGGCACCTTCCACGGCCTGGCGCACCGCCTGCTGCGGCTGCACTGGCAGGAAGCGAAGCTGCCGGAGACCTTCCAGGTCCTGGACAGCGACGACCAGCAGCGGCTGGTCAAGCGCGTGGTGCAGGCGATGGAACTGGACGAGGGCAAGTACCCGCCCAAGCAGATCGCTTGGTGGATCAACGAGCAGAAGGACGAAGGGCGTCGCCCGGAACACCTGCAGCCCGCGCCGAACGACGACTGGCTGGACGTGCGCCGGCAGGTCTACGCCGGCTACCAGGAACGCTGCGACCGCGCCGGCCTGGTGGATTTCGCCGAACTGCTGCTGCGCGCCCACGAAGTGCTGCGCGACACGCCGGCGCTGCTGGCGCACTACCGCGCGCGCTTCCGCCAGATCCTGGTGGACGAGTTCCAGGACACCAACGCCATCCAGTACGCCTTCATCCGCGTGCTGGCCGGCGACACCGGTCAGGTGTTCGTGGTGGGCGACGACGACCAGAGCATTTACGGCTGGCGCGGCGCGAAGGTCGAGAACATGCAGCAGTTCCTGCGCGATTATCCAGCGGCGCAGACCATCCGTCTGGAACAGAACTACCGCTCCAGCGCCAACATCCTCGGTGCGGCGAACGCGGTGATCGCGCACAACCCGGGACGGATTGGCAAGCAGCTGTGGACCGACACGGGCGACGGCGAGCCGATCGACCTGTACGCGGCCTACAACGAGATGGACGAGGCGCGCTTCGTCGTCGAGCGCATCCGCCAGTGGGTGCGCGAAGGCGGCAGCCTGGGCGACGCCTCCATCCTCTACCGCAGCAACGCGCAGTCGCGCGCGTTCGAAGAAGCGCTCTTGTCCGAACAACTGCCGTACCGCGTCTACGGCGGCATGCGCTTCTTCGAACGTGCCGAAATCAAGGATGCGCTGGCTTACCTGCGCTTGGTGGCGAATCGCGCGGACGACGCCGCATTCGAACGTGCGGTCAACACACCGGCGCGCGGTATCGGCGAACGCACGCTGGACGAAGTGCGCCGCATGGCGCGCGGCGCGCGCGTGTCGCTCTGGGGTGCGGCGATGCTGGCCACGCAGGGCACGGAACTGGCCGGGCGCGCGCGTAACGCGCTGGCCGCGTTCCTGTCGCTGGTGGAACAGTTGGCGGGCGAGACCGCCGAGATGGACCTGGCCGAACGCGTGGACCACGTGCTGGTCCGCTCGGGTCTGCGCGAGCACTGGGCGAAGGAAAGTCGCGGTGGGCTGGATTCCGAATCCCGCACCGAGAACCTGGATGAACTCGTCTCGGTGGCCTCGCGCTTCGTGCGCCGCATCGACGACGACGAGACCACAGAGGGCATGAGCGAACTGGTCGCCTTTCTGTCCTACGCCGCGCTGGAGGCCGGCGAGGGCCAGGTGGAGGCCGGCGAGGACGGCGTGCAGCTGATGACGCTGCATTCGGCCAAGGGCCTGGAGTTCCCGCTGGTATTCCTGGTGGGGCTGGAAGAAGGCCTGTTCCCGAGCAACCGGTCGCTGGACGAGAGCGGCCGGCTGGAAGAGGAGCGCCGCCTGGCGTACGTGGGCATCACCCGTGCGCGGCAGAAGCTGGTGCTGACGTTCGCGGAGGCGCGCCGGCTGCACGGCCAGGACATGTACGGCATCCCGTCGCGGTTCCTGCGCGAGATCCCGGCGTCGCTGGTCAACGAAGTGCGTCCGCGCGTGCAGGTCAGCCGCGCGGCCTCCGGGTTCGCCACGCGGCCCGTGGCGGGCCATGCCAGTCTGGAAACCCCCGGGCTCAAGCTGGGCCAGACGGTCACCCATGCCAAGTTCGGGCATGGCGTGGTCACCGACTACGAAGGCAGCGGCGCGCATGCGCGCGTGCAGGTGAATTTCGACAACGAAGGCAGCAAGTGGCTGGTGCTGGCCTACGCGAACCTGCAGGCGGTGTAGCGCGGCCGATTGATCCAGATCACGGCGTACTAAGCCCGCCGCGCGTGTAATGGACGCATCCCATCGTCATGAGGTGCGGCATGTACCGACATATCCTGATCGCGACCGACGGCTCCGAGCTCGCCGGCAAGGGCGTGGAGCACGGCCTGACGCTCGCGGCGCGCCTCCAGGCGCGCGCCACCGTGCTGACCGTCAGCGAGCCCATCAACACCGGTTTCGACGATGCGCTGGGCTGGAGCGCGGTGGGCACGTCGCTGCCGGAGTTCCAGACCGCCCGCGAAGAAGCCGCGCGCAAGGTGCTGGCCGGCGCATCCGTCCAGGCCGGCACCATCGGCGTCGACGCGGCCACGCTGCACGTGGCCGACCGCTATGCCGCCGAGGCCATAGTGGAGGCGGCGGAACGCGAGGGCTGCGATCTGATCGTGATGGCGTCGCATGGACGGCGCGCACTCGGGCGCCTGCTGCTGGGCAGCCAGACCAGCGAGGTGCTGGCCCGTTGCGGCGTACCGGTGCTGGTGATCCGCTGAAGGCGGCGCCTCACCAGCCGTAGAGCTTCCAGTACACCGGCGAGATGTCGCTGTTGTCCTTGCTCTTGTCCAGGCGGCCGTCGCCGTCGGAGTCGTACAGGTAATACGGCGCGCCGCGCGACGGCGTGACCTTGACCATGCGCAGGTTGCCCGCCACCCGGTACTCCTCGATGGTGTCGCCGTTCTTCTCGGTGCGCACGGCCACCTGGGCGCTGGCGAGATCCACGCCGGGCGGCGCGCTGGCGCCGCCGGTCGAGGCGCAGCCGGCCACGGTGATCACGCAGGACAGCAGCAGGGCGCGTTTCAGCGAGCGGGTCATGGTGGAGTCCTGGCGGGGGCAGTGGCCGGATTATGCGCCCAACGCGTAGTGCGCGCGTGACGCCGTTCCCGGGGCGCGGCGTAGAATGCGGGCATGACACGACTCGTACTGATCGACGGTTCCAGCTACCTGTTCCGCGCGTTCCACGCGCTGCCTCCGCTCACCAACGCGCAGGGCGAGCCCACCGGTGCGCTGTTCGGCGTGGTGAACATGCTGCGCGCGACGCTGAAGGAGAAACCGGACTACGTCGCCTTCGTCCTGGACGCCAGCGGCCCGACGTTCCGCGACGATCTCTATCCCGACTACAAGGCGAACCGGCCGCCCATGCCGGAGGAGCTGCGGGCACAGGTCGAGCCGATGCGGCGCATCGTGCAGGCGCTCGGCTTCCCGTTGCTGTGCGTGGATGGCGTGGAGGCCGATGACGTGATCGGCACGCTGGCGCTGCAAGGTGCGGCCAAGGGGATGGAGGTGACGATCTCCACCAGCGACAAGGACTTCGCCCAGCTCGTGCGTCCCGGCGTGGCGCTGGTCAACACGATGAGCGGGAGCCGGCTGGATTCCACCGAATCGGTGATGGAAAAGTTCGGCGTGCGGCCGGACCAGATCGTCGATTTCCTCGCCCTGATGGGCGACACCGTGGACAACGTGCCCGGCGTTGAGAAATGCGGACCCAAGACCGCGGCGAAGTGGCTGGGCGAATACGGCACGCTCGCTGCGATCATCGACAGGGCCGGCGAGATCAAGGGCAAGATCGGCGACAACCTGCGGGCCGCGCTGCCGCGCCTGCCGTTGAACCGCACGCTGGTGACGATCAAGACGGACGTGGCGCTGGAGGGCGGCCCCGAGACGCTGCCGTTGCGGGATCGCCATGTCGACGAGTTGCGCGAACTCTACGCGCGCTACGGCTTCAACCAGGCCTTGAAGGAGCTAGACGGCGGCGTGTCCGACGCGACCTCCATCGCCGAGAAGGAGCCGGGCCGGGCCCGAGGCACCGGGCGCGTGACGGCGGCATCGGTCGACGAAGGTCCCGTGGATGCGTCGCTGGGCGTCGCCGGCGAGTACGCCGCCGTGACTGAATCCGCGCAGCTCGAGGCGCTGGTCGCGCAGCTGCACGCAGCGGATGAGTTCGCGTTCGACACCGAAACCGACAGCCTGGATCCGATGCAGGCCCGTCTGGTCGGCCTGAGTTTCGCGACCGAAACAGGCAAGGCCGTCTACGTGCCGGTCGGGCACGACTATCCGGGCGCGCCGCAGCAACTCGAACGTATCCACGTGCTGGACGCACTCGCGCCCGTCCTGGCCGATCCGGCGAAGCGCAAGCTGGGCCAGCACGGCAAGTACGACTTGCACGTGCTGCGCCGTCATGGCGTGGACGTGCAGGGCTACGCCGACGACACGATGCTGGAGAGCTTCGTGCTGAATTCGGGCAGCAACCGCCACGACATGGACAGCCTGGCCAAGCGCTTCCTCGGCTACGACACGGTCAAGTACGAAGACGTGGCGGGCAAGGGCGCCAAGCAGATCCCGTTCTCGCAGGTGGCCATCGACGACGCCACCCGCTACGCCGCCGAAGATGCCGACATCACCCTGCGCCTGCATCGCGCGATCGCGCCGAGGCTGGCCGCGGAACCAGGCCTGGAGAGCGTGTACCGCGAGATCGAGATGCCGCTGGTGCCGGTGCTGGCGCGCATCGAGGCCAATGGCGTGATGATCGACGGCGACGAACTGCGCCGGCAGAGCGCCGACCTGTCCAAGCGCATGCTGGCCGCGCAGCAGAAAGCCACGGAGCTTGCCGGGCGCACCTTCAATCTGGATTCGCCGAAGCAGCTGCAGGCGTTGCTGTTCGACGAACTCAAGCTGCCGGTGCTGGTGAAGACGCCGACCGGCCAGCCCAGCACGAACGAGGAGGCGCTGGAGGCCATCGCCGACCAGCACGAGCTGCCGCGCGTGATCCTGGAATACCGCGGACTGGCCAAGTTGCGCAGCACCTACACCGACAAGCTGCCGGAGATGGTGAATGCCGACACCGGTCGCGTGCACACCAGCTACCACCAGGCCGGTGCGGCCACCGGGCGTCTGTCTTCGACCGACCCCAACCTGCAGAACATCCCGATCCGCACCGAGGACGGCCGCCGCATCCGCAAGGCCTTCGTCGCGCCGCCGGGCCGCAAGCTGGTGGCCTGCGACTACTCGCAGATCGAGCTCCGCATCATGGCCCACCTGTCGCAGGATCCCGGGCTGGTGCGCGCGTTCGAATCCGGTGCCGACATCCACAAGGCGACGGCGGCGGAAGTGTTCGGCCGCGCGCTCGACGAGGTGACCGGCAACGAACGTCGCGCGGCGAAGGCGATCAACTTCGGGCTGATGTACGGCATGAGCGCGTTCGGGCTCGCGCGCCAGCTGGGCATCGGACGCGGCGAGGCGCAGGACTACATCGCCCTGTACTTCAGTCGCTACCCCGGCGTGCGTGACTACATGGAGCGCACGCGCCAGCAGGCGCGCGAGCTGGGCTATGTGGAGACCGTGTTCGGGCGCCGGCTGTACCTGGAGTACATCAATAAAGGCACCCAGGGGCAGCGCGCAGGCGCGGAGCGCGCGGCGATCAACGCGCCGATGCAGGGCACCGCGGCGGACATCATCAAGCGCGCGATGATCGGCGTGGATGCCTGGCTGGCCGGGCACCGCGACCAGGCGCTGATGATCCTGCAGGTGCACGACGAACTGGTGTTCGAGGCCGATGCGGACTTCGTGCCCACCCTCCTGCAGGAAGCGACCGCCCGAATGGCGGCGGCGGCGCAATTGAGCGTTCCGCTGGTGGTCGACAGCGGGGTCGGCGACAACTGGGAAGAGGCCCATTAGCGCGGCCTGAAAACGTTTTCCCTTCCGGAACATGGGCTTGCGGAACGTTCAGGGAAATCCTGTCAGGTATATTTGTATACCGACGAGTTCAATAAACTGAATTCCTCCTGAATCTTACGGTTTTTTAACCGGAATCTTCACGAACCATCCATGTGCAGAGTGGTCATATAGCTCGCGACAGATGCAACGTCTGTCGCTGATCTCTCCCATCCCCTGGAGCGATCTCCCCCGGAGCGACGACCCCTCCCCAGGTCCCGCTCCCCTGGCCCCGCCGATCTCCCCCTGGTCTGCGGGGCTTTTTATTGCCTGTCGTTTGCCCCGGCGTGCGCTACCGTGCGCGCACTCCCTCCTGCCGGGTGACGCATGAGCGCTCCGTTCGACCAGATGTTCCAGCTGGCCATGCCCTGGTGGGCCTTCGTGCTCCGCGCGTGCGTGGTGTACTTCATCCTGCTGGGGATGATCCGTCTGTCGGGCAAGCGGACGATGGGCCAGTTCACCCCGTTCGACATGCTGCTGGTCGTGCTGCTCGGCAACGCGGTGCAGAACGCACTGCTGGGCGAGGACACGTCGGTGGGCGGTGGCCTGTTGCTGGCGGCGACCCTGATCGCGCTGAACTGGCTGGTCGGCCTGCTGTCCGCGCGTTCGCCGCGGGTGGAGCGCTGGGTGGAAGGTGCGCCGGTATTGCTGGCGCGCGACGGACAGGTCTATCGCGACGTGTTGCGGCGCGAGCTGATCAGCCATGAGGACTTCGAGAAGGCCATGCGCGAGTCCGGATGCCTGGACATGGCGGACATCCAACTGGCGGTGCTGGAGAACACGGGGCACATCACGCTGGTGCCGCGCCAGAAGCCTTCACCTTAGGGGCGACGTCAGGCGGATTCGGCCAGCCAGTCGCGCGGCCGCAGGTAGTCGGACAGGCGCTGCTCGTCGCTGCCGTCCTCCGGCGCATAGCCGTATTCCCAGCGGACCAGCGGCGGCAGGCTCATCAGGATCGACTCGGCGCGTCCGCCGCTCTGCAGGCCGAACAGCGTGCCGCGGTCGTACACCAGGTTGAACTCGACGTAGCGCCCGCGCCGGTACAGCTGGAAATCACGCTCGCGTTCACCGTAGGGCGCGTCCTTGCGGCGCGCGACGATGGGCAGGTAGGCATCGAGGAAGCCATCGCCGACAGCGCGCAGGTAGCCGAAGTCGCGCTCGAAATCCTCGCTCAGGTCGTCGAAGAACAGGCCGCCGACGCCACGCGTCTCGTTGCGGTGCTTGAGGAAGAAGTACTCGTCGCACCAGCGCTTGTGCGCGTCGTAACGCGCCTGGCCGCCGAACGGTTCGCACAGATCGCGGGCGGTGTGGTGCCAGTGGCGGACATCCTCGTCGACCGGGTAGAACGGAGTGAGGTCGAAGCCGCCGCCGAACCACCACGCCACCGTTTCGCCATCGCGCTCGGCGCGGAAATGGCGGACATTCGCGTGCGTGGTGGGCAGGTGGGGGTTGCGCGGATGGAACACGAGCGACACGCCGACCGCGCGCCAGGACGCGCCCGCGAGTTCCGGACGATGCGCGGAGGCGGACGGGGGCAGGCGATCGCCGGACACGTCGGAGAAGCCGATGCCGGCCTGCTCGAACACGGCGCCGTCGCGGAGGATGCGGGTGCGCCCGCCGCCGCGGATCGGCGACGCATCGCCCGGCGGGCGGCTCCATGCATCTTCGCGGAACCGGGCCGTGCCGTCGGCCGCTTCGATGGCGGCGCAGATGCGGTCCTGCAGGTCGGTGAGGTAGTCGCGGACGGGCGAGATGTCGTTCATGCCGCGCATTCTACCGGGGCGGCTGCGCCCATCCGAATTCGGCGCGCACGTTCGGCCGACACAGTTGCCACACGATCAGCGCGTGCAGCGCGCCGAACACCACCGCCGTCGCCCAGGCCAGGGCCAACGACAGCGAACGCAGCGTGGCCAGTTCGGCCAGCAGGGGCGCGGTGTCGGGCGTCTGCGGCAGACGGTCGACCCAGGCGAACAGCGCATCGATCACCGCGATGCCGGCGAAGTTGGCCAGCGCGCCCAGCACCATGAACGCGACGAAGCCCCACCAGCCCCAGGCGCGACGACGCAGCAGGCCCACCGACACCGCCAGGAACGCCGCGCTCACCAGCAGGAAGCCGACGGCGATCGCGGTCAGGTGCGACAACATCCACACCAGGCCCGCTGGCACCGACTGCGCCGCGACGAAGTCGATGAAACGCGATACCTCCTCGCCCCGCAGGATGACCAGCGCCGCCAGCACCTGCAGTGCGGCATAGAGCGTGGCGCCGATGCCCACGACGATCGACACCTTCGCCGTCACGGTGACGAAGGCGGCGCCGCTCGCAGTGGGCGAAGAAGCGCGCACGGCTTACTTCAGGTTCTGCTCGAACAGCTTCAGCACGCGCTTGTACTCGTCCAGCCAGGAATCCGAGCGCGTGAAGCCGTGCCGTTCCAGCGGATACGCCGCCAGCTCCCAGTTGTCCTTGCGCAGTTCGATCAGCTTCTGCGAAAGCACCACCGAGTCCTTGAAGAACACGTTGTCGTCGATCATGCCGTGTGCGATCAGCAGGTGGTCCTGAAGGCCGTCGGCGTATTCGATCGGCGAGGAGGCCAGGTAGGCCTGCGGGTCGAGCTCCGGAGTGTTGAGGATGTTGCTGGTGTACTCGTGGTTGTACTGCGTCCAGTCGACCACCGGACGCAGCGCGGCGCCGGCCTTGAACACACCCGGTGCGCGGAACAGCGCCATGAACGTCATGAAGCCGCCATAGCTGCCGCCGTAGATGCCGGCGCGGTCGCGGTCGCCCTGCTTCTGCGCGACCAGCCATTCCAGACCGTCCAGGTAGTCTTCCAGCTCCGGGTGGCCCATGTTGCGGTAGATGGCCGTGCGCCAGTCGCGGCCGTAGCCTTCGCTGGCGCGGTAGTCCAGGTCGAGCACGATGTAGCCGCGGTCCACCAGCAACTGGTGGAACATCTGTTCGCGGAAGTAGTTGGGATAGCGCGCGGTGACGTTCTGCAGGTAGCCCGCCCCGTGCACGAACATGACGATGGGATAGCGCTTGCCGGCCTCCATCGTCTTCGGCCCGTAGTACTTGCCCCAGACCACGCCGGCGCCGTGCTTCGACGGTACCTGCACGTACTCCGGTTCGATCCATGCGCGCGCCTTGAACGCCGCGGTACGGGTGTCGGTGAGGGCGCGCGCGTCGCCGCCGTCCACGCCCGTCACCGAGAGCTGGACCGGCGTGTAGCTGCGCGAATGGCGCACCAGCAGCTGGCGTCCGTCCGGCGACAGGCTGAAGTCCTCCACGCCGTCCAGCGCGGTGACTTCCTTCAGCTGGTTGCTGGCCAGGTCGAGCTTGCAGACCTCGTAATCGCCCGGCCATGCGCGGTTGCACAGGAACAGGAAGCCGTTGCCATCGGCGGTGACGTCCGCCGCGGACACTTCCCACTTGCCGGAGGTGCGCGCGCGCGGCTTTTCGTTGCCGGTGGCGGTGTACAGGTGCGAGTAGCCGGATTCTTCCGAGAGCAGCCACAGCGTGCGGTTGTCGGGCAGCCAGCCGAACTGGTTGAAGCCCCAGTTGATCCACGCGTCGTCGGTCAGCCGGTGGCGGGGCTGCAGGCGCGCCGCCGGCAGGTCGACGGTGGCGATCCAGCGGTCCTTGTTGTCGACGGCGTGCACCTGCACGGCGACCTGGGTGCCGTCGTTCGTCCAGGCGATCGCGTTGCCATCGCTGTCGTTCTCCACGCGCACGTCGCGCGGTCCCTTCAGCGGATCCTTGCCTGCCTGTTTGCGCAGCGCGGCGAGCGGATCCTTGTCGATGCCGGGCAGGCCTTCGAACGGGATTTCCTTGACGCTGCCGTCGGCCATGTCGACACGCCACAGGGCGTGCGGCACCGGCGCATTGCGGCCGACGCGCGTGCGGACTTCCTGGAATTCCTCGTACCCGGATTCGGTCACGTACTTCGGCATCTTGCCGGCCTGGCCGGCATCGGCGCCTTTCTTGCGCGTCACCACCAGCAGCCAACGGCCGTTCGGCGACAGCGAGCTGCCTTCGATCTCCACCTCCGTGCCGAGGTAGATCGGTGCGGGTGCGCGGCTCGGGTCGGCCTTGCGCCAGGCTTCCGCCTGCTTCTGCGCGGCTTCGCGCTGGGCGCGGTCGTCGGCCAGGGTGCGGATCGTGCGCATCTGCTGGTCGCGCAGCGCATCCGCCTTGGGCGGCGCCAGCGGATCGCGCTCGGCCTTCAGTTCGGCCACGGTGACCGCACCGGTGCCGGAGGTCCAGCGATTCCACGTGGCGCCAGTGCGCCAGATCACCGCGCCGTCCTGGGCGAAGCGGGCCTGCTGCTCGGCCTCGTTGGTGCGCGTGATCTGGGCCAGCGTGCCGCTGCGAAGGTCACGCACGAAGAGGTCGCCGTTGCGCGAGAGCAGCATGCGCTGGCGGGTCGCGTCGTAGACGGGGTTGATGGCGTCCAGGCGGGCGCGCTGGTCGTCGCCGACGCGGCGCGCCGCGGCGCCATCGATGCTCTGTTCGAAGGTGTCGCGGACCACGCTGCCGTCGCGCTTCAGTTCGTACTGCACCTGCTTGCCGTCCCATGCCCACCAGGCGCGCTCGACCGGCGGACCGATCCAGTCCGGCTCGGCCATCACCTGCTCCAGCGTGAGCGGTGCGGGCGTCTGGGCGTGCGCGGCCGGCGCGAGGGCGAGCGGCAGCAGCAGGGCGAACAGGGCAGGGCGCATCGGAGGTCCGTTAGTGCGAGGTGAAGAGGCCAAGGGTACCAGCCCCTTCCGATGCATCCCGCCGCCGATCGTCATGCCCGGCGTGATCGCGATGCGGGTTTCGCGCATGGGGCATTTCCCGCACAATCCCCGCTTGTCCACTGGCAGGGCGCAACGCGCGCGGATGCAAGCCTACGTCTACAAGAGCCAGCGCAAGGCCGACACGTTCGTCTACCTGGCGGCGCGCGATGATTTCGCCCGACTGCCCGAACCGCTGCGCACCCAACTGGGTGACCTGTCGTTCGTCCTTGAGGTCGCCCTGACGCCCGAGCGGAAACTCGCCCGCGAGGATGCCGACGTCGTCCGCACCAATCTCGCCTCGCGCGGGTTCCACATCCAGTTCCCGCCGCAGCCCGATCCCGCCATCCGTCCCGATGCCTGAGCCCCGGCTGCAGACCCGCCATGTCGCCCTGATCGCCCTGCTGGCAGGCCTCCTGCTGGCCGGCGTCGGTGCGTGGCTCGGTGGCGTGGCGGCAGCCCTCGGTGCCTGGCTGGCCCAGCCGGCCGCCGCGATGGGCGTGTCGTGGCTGCGCGGCACCCGCGTGCTGGCGCCCGGCCGGGCCTGGCGCGAAGACCTGCCGGCCTTGGCGCTGGCCTGGGCGGCGGCGTTCGCGGGCAGTGCGTTGCTGCTGGCCTGGCCGCTGGCCTCGCTGCATGACAGCGGCAGCCTGCTGGCGGCGCTGGGCGTGAGTGCGGTGATCGGCGCGGTGATCGTCGGCCTGTGGCGAACGTGGCCCCTGTGGCATGGCCTCGAGCGCGACGGCGGCGGGCTCGCGGCCCATTGGCGCGGCCTGCTCGAACACGACTTCCACGCCTGGCGCGGCCTGGCCGTCGCCACGGCGCTTGCGGTCGCCATCGGCGGTGGCCTGTGCCTGGCGTGGCCGGGACTGGTGCCCGCGTCGGCCCGGACCGCCCTGGCGATCGCGTACGCCCTGCTGCTGCCGGTGCTGCACCTGGGCGTGCAACGTGTGGCGGGCGCCGGCGTGCTGCCGGTGGTGGAGATGCCGGAACGCGAGGTGGACGCTTTCGACCCACCGGCCGTCGAAGCCGACGCGGTAGCCGATGTCGATCTGGAGCAGGCGCTGTTCGAGGCCGCACGCGCCGGGCGCGTCGATCGCGCGCTGTCATTGCTCGAAGCCGGTGCGGATGCGCATGCGCTGCCGGCGGACGGCTCGCGCGACCAGCGCAGCCTGGGCGCATTGGCGGCGGTGCTGCCGGATCTGCGCCTGCTGCGCACGCTGATCGCGCACGGCGTGGACCTCAACCACGCCCATGCCGGCGTCACGCCGCTGCTGGCCGCCACCCGCGACAGCTGGCACGGCCGGCCGGACGCGGTGACCACGCTGCTGGCCAACGGTGCTGATCCCCGCATCGCCGATGCCGAAGGCAACACGCCGCTGCATCACGCCGCACGCAGTTCGGACCCCGGCGTGGTCGCGCTGCTGCGCGATGCCGCGGCCGAACTGGATGCGCTGAACCATGACGGGCTGACCCCGCTGGGCGTGGCCTGCATGGCGGGCAACTGGCGGTTGGCGAAGTTCCTGCTGGAACGCGGTGCGCGCCCCGACCCGCAGGGCGGGCAGCCCGTGCTGCTGGCCGCCGCCGCGACCGAAGAGGACGACCCCGCCGGCGTGCAGTTGCTGCTCAAGCACAAGGCGAAGGTCGACGCGCGCGACGCGCAGCGCCGCAGCGCCCTGCACGAGGCCGCCTTCGCCGGCCATGCCGAAGTGGCCGCCACGCTGCTTGCCGCCGGTGCCGACGTGCATGCGCGCGACGCGCAGCAGCGCACGCCGTGGCTCGACGCCGCGCGCGGCGCACGGACCGCGGTGCTGGAGAAGCTCGCCGACGCCGGCGCGGACCGCCTGGCCACCGATGCGGAACGGCGCAACGCGCTGATGCTGGCCTGCGGCGCGGAGCAGGTGTCGCCCGCGCTGGTGCGCCGCCTGCTGGAGTGGGGCATCGATCCGGCCGACACCGATGCGGCCGGCCGTCGTCCGGTCGATGCGGCCGCCGAAGCAGGCCGCTGGGCGCTGGTCTCCGCGCTCGATCCCGCGTACGCCCTGCCCAACGCCGTGGCGGCCGCCGAGGACGAAACGCCGCCCGATCGCGCACCGTCCGCGTTGCTGCGCGAAGGCCTGGCCAGCGGCCAGTTCGACGGCCTGGAGGCGCTCGCGCGCCTATGCTCGCGCGAGGAACTCGGCGCGCTGCTGCACGAGCCTGATCTGCAGCGGCCCGCCCGCCTGGCGTGGCTGCTCCGCCAGGGCGCCGATCCTGATATCCGCACTGCGCAGGGCGACACGCTCGCCTTCGCGTTGCTGTCGCAGGGCGCGTCGGGCGTTCCCGCGTTGGCGGTGGTGCTCGCGCGTGCGGTATCGCCCGCCGGCGCCGGCGGCCTGTCGCGTTTCCTGGCCGCCTGCGCGGCCGACGACCAGGCCGCGCGCACGCTGGAGTCCTGCGCGCTGGACCTGCTGGATCGCGGCGCCGATCCGTTCGGTGCCTCCCCGCAGGGCGATCCTGCGCTCTCGCTCGCGGTGCGTCTGGGATGGCAGCGCGTGCTCGATCGCCTGCTCGACATCGGCGTGGACCGCGAGGCACGCGACAGCCACGGCATGACCGCGCTGCACCTGGCGGCCGTGCTCGGCCGCGAGACCGCGCTGAAGCAGCTGATCGCGAAGGGCGCCTCGCCCGACGCACGCGCCGCCGACGGACAGACCCCGCTCGGCGTGGCGCTGGCCTGCGGGCGCCGCGACCTGGCCGACTGGCTGGACTGGCGGACCTGGCCGTTGCCGAAACGCGCGCTGCGCCCGGCCGACCTGCCGTCGGCGGCGATGGTCGGCGATCGCGATGCGGTGCGTCGCCTGCTCGACCTCGGTTTCGATGTCGATTCGCCGGATGCGCAGGGCTGCACCGCCCTGCTGCGCGCGGCGGGTGGCGGCTTCACCACCACCGTGGAACTGCTGATCGCGCGCGGCGCCGATCCGCAGCGCGCCGCACATACGGGCGCGACGCCGTTGTCGGCGGCGGTGAGCATGCGCCAGGCCGAGATCGTCGGCGCGTTGCTGACCGCCGGTGCCGATATCGAATACCGCCTGCCCGGCGGCGTGACCGTGCTGATGCTGGCGGCGGCGTTGGGTCTGCCGGAGATCGCCGCGCGCCTGATCACCGCGGGTGCCAATGTGCATGCCGGCGATGCGCAGGGCCTCACGCCGCTGCATTGCGCCACGCTCTACGGTTTCACCGCGCGCGAGAAGCCGCGCCTGGTCGCGTTGCTCGACACGCTGCTGCTGTCGGGGGCGGAATCCGAACAGGTGGCGTCCGGTTCGGTCACGCCGTTGCTCCTGCTGCTCGGCGCGCGCGCCGAACCGGGCACCGCGTGCGATGAGGAAGTCGTGCTGGCCGGGCTGGAACGCCTGCTCGACGAAGGCGTATCGCTGGACGTGCAGGATCCGCGCGGCTTCGGTCCGCTGCACCTGGCGTCGTTGCACGGTTTGCTGCGCGTGGTCAGCCGCCTGCTGCGCGCCGGCGCCGATCCGGAACTGCGCGATGCGCTGAATCGCACGCCGCGCGAGATCGCGGTGATGCGCGGCTTCATCGACGTGGCGGCCGAGTTCGTGCCGGCCACGCCCGGTGCGGGTGCCTCGATGGCCCGCTTCCTGCGCGACCGCGGCTAGCGCCCCCTATCGCGCCGGTGGCGTGTCCTCGCCGGTCGCGTCGGCTTCGAACAGTTTCTCCAGGTCGGTGACGGCGTCACGCGCGGTCTGGATCACCGCGCCGTCGTCGTCGTAGACCAGGTACTGCGCACGCAGCAGCTTCTCGTCGTGCTGGCGGAAGCGGTGCGCATGTTCGGCCGCGGTATCGGCCGGCATGCCCAGTTCGACCAGCACCTGCTGCGCCATCTCCAGGCTCGAGCCCAGCGTCTCCCGGTAAGCTTCCGCGCTTAGGTCCATCAGCCGCCACGCATGCTGGCGGTTGCGCGCGCGCGCCAGCACGCGCGCCTCGGGGTACATGCGCCTGATCAGCCGCGTCGCCTTGATGTTGGTGTCGGGATCGTCCATCGCGATGACGAACACCTTGACGTGCTGCGCGCCGGCCGAACGCAACAGGTCGGGACGCGTCGGGTCGCCGTAGTACAGGCGGATGTTGCCGAAGCGCCGCAACGTGTCCACGGTTTCGGGGCTGTGCTCCAGCGCGACGAAGGGAATGCGCTGCGCCGTCAGCAGGCGCGCGACGATCTGGCCGAAGCGGCCCATGCCGGCGATCAGCACCTGCGGCTGATCGTCGGGGATCTCGTCGAACGTGCGGGTGTCCGGCTTGGGTCGCTTCACGTCGGCCAGCACGCGATGCAGCCCCAGCAGCAGGATCGGCGTGAGCGCCATCGACACGCCGACGATGGCGGTCAGCTGGTTGCGCAGTTCCGCATCGATCAGGCGCACGCGCGCGGCCTCGCTGAAGACGACGAAGGCGAATTCGCCGCCAAGCCACAGCGTGCCCGCCATCATCAGGGCGCCACGCGGGTCGAGCCTTCCGGGCCAGCGGCCGACGCCGAACAGCACGCTGAACTTCACCGCCAGCAGGATCAGCACGCCGGCGGTGATCAGTTCGGGCTGTTTCACCACCGCGTCGAGGTCGATGTCCATGCCGACGGCGATGAAGAACAGGCCGAGCAGCAGACCCTTGAACGGGTCGATCTGGGATTCCAGTTCGTGGCGGAACTCCGAATCCGACAACAACACGCCAGCCAGGAACGCACCCAGGCCGGCGCTCAGGTCGGCCAGCTGCATGAACCAGGCGATGCCCAGCACCACCAGCAATGCGGTGGCGGTGAACACTTCCGGCATGCGCGTGCGCGCGACGACCCGGAACAGGTGGCGCAGCACGAGCCGGCCGCCGAGGATGACGATCGCGATGGCGCCCACGGCATGGAACACCATCGTCCACGTCAGCGTTTCGTTCTTCGCGCCGCCGAGCAGTGGAATCGCGGCCAGCAAGGGGATCGCGACCAGGTCCTGGAACAGCAGGATCGCGAAGCCCAGGCGCCCGTGCTCGCTGGTCAGTTCCTTGCGCTCGGACAGCAGCTGCAGGCTGACGGCGGTGGACGAGAGCGCCAGGCCCAGGCCGACCACGAGCGCGGTTTTCCAGTGGTGCTCGAACAGCAGGCCGATCCCGCCCAGCAACAGCGCACTGAGCAGCACCTGCAGGCCGCCCGCACCGAACACCGGCTTGCGCATCACCCGCAGGCGCGAGGGCGAGAGCTCCAGGCCGATGACGAACAGCATCATCACCACCCCGATCTCGGCGGCATTGAGGATGCGGTCGGCGTCGCGCACCAGCGCCAGCCCGTCCGGCCCCAGCACCACGCCGGCGACCAGGTAAGCCAGCACCGCCCCCAACCCGAAGCGCTTGAACACCGGCACCGCGATCACCGCGGCCAGCAGGAACACCAGCGCCAACTCCAGACCGCTACCGTGCATGGTTCACCTCGTGGGGATAGTATGCGGCGGACGGGGCCCGACCGGCCCGCTTCCAGGGATAGAGGAGGGCGTATGTGGCACTGGATCAGGGGGTGCTGTGCGTGGGCGTTCGGTGTGTTGTTGCTGGCGTGTATGGATTCGAGTCTGGCCCAGAGCCCGCAGGCGATCCGGAAGCAGGCCGAAGCCAGCATGCTGGTCACCGGTTCGATCCTCATCGAGCGCGACGGCAGCGTCAGTGAGCTCGAGGTGGACGACCGCGACAAGTTGCCGGACGTCGTGGCGTCACTGGTGGAGAATTCCGGGCCTGCGTGGCGGTTCGAGCCCGTACTGGTGGACGGCAACCCCAGGCGGGTCAAGGCGAGGATGAGCTTGTTGGTGGTGGCGAAGAAGCTGGAGGACGGCGGGTACCGCGTCGGCATCCGTGGCAGTTACTTCGGCAAGGACGCGATGACGGCAGAAGAGCGTCAACAGGAACCCGATGCCGTCAAGGCGTTGGACCTGAAGCCGCCGTCGTATCCGCTCAGTGCGGCGGAGGTTGGCGCGCGCGGCACGGCGTACGTCGTTCTCAAGATCGGGGCCGATGGCAAGGTGATCGATGCCGCGATCGAACAGGTCAACCTGCGGACAGTCGGCGACGCCAACCAGATGAAGCGGATGAGGAGCGCTTTTTCGCGTTCCGCACTCACGGCCGCGAGAGGGTGGTCATTCTCCGTGCCTGCCGGAGCGACGGATGAGCACGGATTCGTATCGGTGCGCGTGCCGGTCGACTACGAGATGGCGGGCAACACACTGCCGACCTATGGCCAATGGAATGCGTACATTCCTGGGCCGAGGGAGACGGTGCCTTGGGTGCAGGACGACCAGGCGACGAACGAAAGCCCCGAGGCCATGCTCGCGGGTGGGCTGTATGAGGTGGGCAAGGGCTTGCGGCTTCTGACGCCGCTGGGCGGCGAGGATTCCTGATCCGCGTACAGGCGTGCGCGGCGAGCACGATGCTCATCCGCCGCCGAAGACCCGCAACAGGTGCTTCCCGTACTTGCCTGAGTCGGTGGCGGTCACCATGACCACCGCATAGGCGAACACGCCACCGGCCACCGCGAATCCCGCGATGGCCGACCACGCCAGGCGGCGTGGCGATGCGATGCGCCTGTGCAGGTGGCGGATGAAGCACTCCGCGACCAGCAGGTTGGGGACGAAGAACAGATAGAGGATGGCGTAGTCGAATGGGCCGCGGGTGTTGCCTGCGCCCATGCCGAGGCCGCCGGTCAGGTCCTTCCAGGCGCGGATCTCCAGGTCGAACACCCATGAGCCCAGCACCATCGCGAACAGGCGGATCGCCCACGCGCGATGCCGGTCGAACCGCTTCGCGCGGGCATGCACGAAGGCCATGACCGCGCTCAGCACCATCACCGCGCCCCAGACCGCGAAGGCGACCGACGCCGCGGGCGTGTACGCGCCGTGGGTGAGGATGAACGACAGGCCGCCGGTGCCGGCCAACACGGCCGCCGTCACGTAGAGGCGACCCGTCCAGCGATGCACCGCACGGTGGCGGCTGCGGATGCGCGACGACAGCAGGATCGGCCAGGCCAGCACCAGGATCGTGCCCATCACGAAATGCAGGCCGATGCCGAGGTTGGCGATCCAGTCCTGCAGGGTCGGCATCGGCAGCCCGTCCACCAGCGTGCGCCACTGTTCGAAGTTCCGGGGCGTAGCGCCCACCGCCCGGAGCGCGATGTAGGCGCCGAAGGCCAGCAGTCCGGCAAAGGCGATGGCCTGGAAGGCGCGTCCGATCCCGCCGAACAGACGCTGCCCGACGGACGGCACGGGGGTATGAAGGCGCACGCGCGAGAGGTTCATGGGGTCCTTCCTGGGTCGGCCGCGGATCGTTTCCGCGACCGCCAGCGTCTGCCGGGGTGAGGTCCAGGTCGTTAGGCCAGCCGCAGGAAGTGGTGAGGCCGCACCTATACTTGAGCGCGCGGGCCCCGCCCCGCGGGGGAGCGCATGCCGCAGCCGGATCCGGATCGCCTGGCTTTCGACGACGTGGTCATCGACTTCGCCGGCCGGCGGCTGCTGCGCGGCGGCGCCGAACAGGCGCTCGAGCCCAAGGCCTTCGCCGTGCTGGCCGTGCTGGCGGGTTCGCCCGGCCGGGTGTTCACGCGGGACGAGATCCTCGACGCGGTGTGGGGCCACCGGCACGTCACCCAGAGCGTCCTCAACCGGATCATGAGCCTGCTGCGCCAGGCCCTGGGCGAAGAGGCCCAGCGACCGCGCCTGCTGCATACCGTGTACGGCATCGGCTACCGCTTCGACCTGCCCGCGGCCGATGGCGCTGTCGCCATGCCTGGCGAACCGAAGGGTGCGCCGCGTGGATGGCGGCCCTGGCTCATCGCGTCGGCGGGCGCGATGGTGCTGATCGTGGGCGCGCTCGTCTGGACGCAACGGGACGCCACGCGCGCAGCGCCCAGCGAAACGCAGGCCCGCCCTTCGCTCGCAGTGCTGCCTTTCGCCGACCTTTCGCAGGCCCGCGACCAGACGTACCTCGCCGAAGGTCTCGCCGAAGAGATCCGCAACCAGTTGGCGCAGTCGCCTGCGCTGCGCGTGGTGGGACGCACGTCGAGCGACGCGTTCAGGGACACCCACGACCTGCGCGCCATCGGTCGCGCGCTGGGCGTGGCCTATCTGCTGGAAGGCAGCGTGCGTCGCGAAGACGGCGCATTGCGGGTCACCGCGCAGCTGATCCGCGCCGACGACGGCTTTCACCTCTGGTCGAAGATCTATGCGCGCGAACTGCGCGATGTGTTCGCGGTGCAGGACGCGATCTCCCGCGACGTCGCGCTCGCGCTGAGCGTCAAGCTGGATGTCGCCGCCTTCAATCGCGAGCAGGGCGGCACCACCCAGATCGATGCCTACGAGCGCTTCCTGCGCTGGCGCAGCATCGGCATGCGCGAAGAGTTCGATGTCGAGCACGACCGGCTGCGACTGCAACTCGCGCGCGAGATGGTCGTGCTGGATCCGCAATGCGTGTTGTGCCGGGACGCGCTGGCATCTTCGCTCATCGCGATGGCGCAGGCGCTCGACGGGCCGCAGGCAGACAAGGTGCGTGCCGAAGCCGCGCAGGTCCGGAACGATATCGCCCGCATCGCGCCGGACAGTTGGGTCGCCAGGCGCGATCGTGCGAACGCGTTGTGGCGCGAGGGCAGGCGGGCCGAAGCCCTCGCCCTGGCGAAACAGGTCGCCGAAGCCGGCCCATTGACCAAGGAGCGCGCCTGGGACTACGCCTACATGCTGTATGCGATGGGGCACCTGGACGAGACCATCGCGCTGGTCGAGCAGGTGCGCGCCAGCGAGCCCCGGGCCTTGTTCCTGTCGCGCGACCTGCAGTACGACTACACCGCCGCGCGTCGCTACGCGGATGCGGAAGCCGAGTACCGGCGCGGCCTACAGATGGAAGGCCGCCAGCGCGAGACGGACTCCGTGGCGTTCTTCCGGCAACTGGCGGGCAAGCGGGGCGGCGGTCTGCGCGAACTGACCGATCTGCACCGGCGATTGCAGCAGCACGAAGGATTCGACACGCCGTTCTTCCACGATCTCGGCGCGTTGCTCGATGACCGCGCCGCGATGCTCGCGCTTGTCCGCAAGGCGCTGACGGACGACGTCTATGCGGGCGGGCAGGATGCGGCCTATGTGCAGACCGGCGTCGCCGATGCACTGGGCGATACCGCGCTGGCGATCCGCGCGCTGCGCCGCGACCTGGAGATGCAACCCGGTTTTCGCGACGGGCGCATGCCGCAGTACCCGTACGTGGCGTTCTGGAACGCGCCGTATTCGGGCGTGCGCGCGCATCCCGAGTTCAAGGCGTTGCTCGCGCAAGCGGGCGTGGTGGCGTACTGGCGGCAGACCGGTCGCTGGGGCGACGGGTGCGCGCCGGTCGGCGCCGGCGATTTCCGGTGCCGCTAACGAAAACGCCCCGCATCGCGGGGCGTTCGTCGATCGCGCGCCGGATCAGCGCTTCATCGAACTGAAGAACTCGTCGTTGGACTTGATGTTCTTCATCTTGTCCAGCAGGAACTCCATCGCCGCGATCTCGTCCATCGGGTGCAACAGCTTGCGCAGGATCCAGATCTTCTGCAGCAGTTCCGGTTCGATCAGCAGGTCTTCGCGACGCGTGCCCGAGCGGTTGATGTCGATGGCCGGGTAGACGCGCTTCTCGGTGATGCGGCGGTTCAGGTGCACTTCGCTGTTGCCGGTGCCCTTGAACTCTTCGTAGATCACCTCGTCCATCTTGCTGCCGGTCTCGACCAGCGCGGTGGCGATGATGGTCAGCGAGCCGCCTTCCTCCACATTGCGCGCGGCGCCGAAGAAGCGCTTCGGGCGGTGCAGGGCGTTGGCGTCCACGCCGCCGGTCAGCACCTTGCCGGAGCTGGGCACGACGTTGTTGTAGGCGCGGGCCAGGCGGGTGATCGAGTCCAGCATGATCACCACGTCTTTCTTGTGCTCGACCAGGCGCTTGGCGCGCTCGATCACCATTTCGGCGACCTGCACGTGGCGCGCGGCCGGCTCGTCGAACGTCGAGCTGACCACTTCGCCGCGCACGGTGCGCTGCATCTCGGTCACTTCTTCCGGACGCTCGTCCACCAGCAGCACGATCAGGTGCACGTCCGGGTGGTTGGTCGTGATGGCGGTGGCGATCTGCTGCATCATGATCGTCTTGCCGGCCTTGGGCGGCGACACGATCAGGGCGCGCTGGCCCTTGCCCTGCGGCGCCATCAGGTCGAGGATGCGGCCGGCGATGTCTTCAGAGGAACCGTTGCCGCGCTCAAGGGTGAAGCGGCGGCGCGGGAACAGGGGCGTCAGGTTTTCGAACAGCACCTTGTTCTTCGACGCTTCCAGCGGCTCGCCGTTGATCGTGTCGATGGTCGACAGCGCGAAGTAGCGCTCACCGTCCTTCGGCCAGCGGATGCGGCCGGCCAGGTGGTCGCCGGTGCGCAGGTTGAAGCGGCGGATCTGGCTGGGGCTGATGTAGACGTCGTCCGGGCCGGCCAGGTAGCTGGCTTCGGCCGCGCGCAGGAAGCCGAAGCCGTCCGGCAGGATTTCCAGCACGCCGTCGGCGGCGACGCCTTCGCCGTGGCGGGTCAGCACCTTCAGCAGGGCGAAGATCACGTCCTGCTTGCGGGCGCGGGCAACGCCTTCCTGGATGTTCAGCTGCTCGGCGATGTCCAGCAGCTTGGGCGCCGGCATGCGCTTGAGGTCGCCCAGCGAGTACTGCGGGAAGCCTTCCGGCACGTTGGGCATCACGCGCGGGGCGAAGTTCTCCTGGCCGCCGCCGTTGCCGTCCTGCGGCATGCCGTCCTGGCCCTGCCGATCGCGATTGCGTTCGCGGCGATTGCGGAAGCGGTCGCGGCGGTTGTTGTTATTGTTGTTGAAGCGGTTGCTGTCGCGCTGCTCGCGCGCATCCTGGCCGCCGTCCTGGTCTTGCTGGCCGCCGCCATGCCCGGATTCACCGCCTTCACGGGAGGCGGGCGCGGGTGCGGAGGCGGGCGCCGGGGCAGGCGCTTCGTTCACCGGCGGCAGCGGGAGCTGCGGCGCGGCATCGGCCTGGGGGGCGGAGGTGTCGGCGGAGGCCTTCGGGACGCGGGCTTTGCGCACGCGCTTCTCGGCGGGAGCGCCGGTTTCGTTGCTGCTGTCGGACAAGTTGCGATTCCTCGCTAGGTGGCGAGCGCGCCGGCGTTGCGGCGGCGGGTGAGTAAAGAGAAGTGGGGCTTCAGATGGGTGCGGCGCATCCCCTGCGCCGGATTCGGATTCGACACTATCACCGGCCTGCGGCGGCGGCAAGCCGGGCCGCCGCGGCGGGTTCAAGCGGATTCAGCCAGCCTCCCCGGGACGCCCGGGGCCGCCGGTCAGGCGGCCTGGGTACCCAGGGCCTTGTCGATCATCTGGGTCAGCTGGCCCTTGCCGACGGCGCCGATCTGGGTCGCCTGGATCTGGCCGTCCTTGAACAGCAGCAGCATCGGGATGGAGCGCACGTGGTACTTGATGGCGGTCGCGCGGTTCTCGTCCACGTTGACCTTCGCCACCTTCAGCTTGCCACCGTAGGTCTCGGCCAGCTCGTCCAGCACCGGGGAAATCATCTTGCACGGGCCACACCATTCGGCCCAGAAATCCACCAGTACCGGCTCGCCGGACTGGAGCACGGCGGCATCGAAATCGGCATCGCCGACGTGGGAAACTTTATCGCTCACTGGGGTCTCCTGCGGGGTCCGCGGGGTCCTGCGGACGGGTTCGGGCCGGGTCGGCCGTCTGTTTGGGGTAAACTGGGGCGTTCCGCGGCCATTTCAAGGAGCTCCTGGGCGGCCGCGCAGCCCGGCACAGGGAGCGCAGTGTGCGACGCCGGACCCCCCGTTGCAAGCACAGCGACCCGCATTCACACAGCCGCACGCAGAACACTGCGGCGCAAAGAAGATGGCATGAGCGACAAACCTTTAACCGACATTACTTTTTCCTCGTTCGACCTGCATCCGGCCCTGCTCGCAGGCCTTGAAGGCGCAGGTTTTTCCCGTTGCACGCCGATCCAGGCGATGACGCTGCCGGTCGCGCTGGCAGGCGGCGACGTCGCAGGCCAGGCGCAGACGGGCACCGGCAAGACGCTGGCGTTCCTGGTCGCGGTGATGAACCGCCTGCTGAGCCGGCCCGCGCTGGCCGAACGCAAGCCCGAGGATCCGCGCGCGCTGATCCTGGCGCCGACCCGTGAACTAGCCATCCAGATCCACAAGGATGCCGTGAAGTTCGGCGCCGACCTCGGCCTGCGCTTCGCGCTGGTCTACGGCGGCGTCGACTACGACAAGCAGCGCGAGCTGCTGCAGAAGGGCGTGGACGTCATCATCGCGACGCCGGGCCGCCTGATCGACTACGTCAAGCAGCACAAGGTGGTCAGCCTGCACGCCTGCGAGATGTGCGTGCTCGACGAAGCCGACCGCATGTTCGACCTCGGCTTCATCAAGGACATCCGCTTCCTGCTGCGCCGCATGCCGGAACGCACCACGCGGCAGACGCTGCTGTTCTCGGCCACGCTGTCCCACCGCGTGCTGGAACTGGCCTACGAGCACATGAACGAGCCGGAGAAGCTCGTCGTCGAGACCGAGTTCATCACGGCGGCGAAGGTGCGGCAGAAGCTGTATTACCCCGCCGACGACGAGAAGATCCCGCTGCTGATCGGCCTGCTGTCGCGCAGCGAAGGCGCGCGCACGATGGTGTTCGTCAACACCAAGGCCTTCGTCGAGCGCGTGGCGCGCGCGCTGGAGCGCGCCGGTTACCGCGTCGGCGTGCTGTCCGGCGACGTGCCGCAGAAGAAGCGCGAGTCGTTGCTGAAGCGCTTCCAGGCGGGCCAGCTGGAGTTGCTCGTGGCCACCGACGTGGCCGCGCGCGGCCTGCATATCGATGGCGTGTCGCACGTGTTCAACTACGACCTGCCGTTCGACGCCGAAGACTACGTGCACCGCATCGGCCGCACCGCGCGCCTGGGCGCCGAGGGCGATGCGATCAGCTTCGCCTGCGAGCGCTACGCGATGTCGCTGCCGGACATCGAGGCCTACATCGAGCAGAAGATCCCGTCCGAACCGGTCACCGCGGAATTGCTGACCGCGCTGCCGCGGCCGGAACGCCCGAAGCCGGAAGCCGGTGAAGGCGACGAGGAAGAAGAGAGCATCGGCCAGATCTTCCGCGAAGCCCGCGAGCAGAAGGCCGCCGACGAAGAGCGTCGCGGCGGTGGCCGCAAGCCGTCCGGCGGTGGTGCCGGCCGTCGCGAAGGCGGGCGCCGCGAGGGTGGACGCCGCGAAGGTCCGCGTTCGGCCGACGGCAAGCCGCGTCCGCCGCGCGCCCCGCGTCCGGAGGGCGAGGCCGCGAAGCCGCAGGCAACGCAGCCCGCGAACGAGACGCGTCCGGAGGCCGCCGCGGCACCGGAAGGCGACCGCAAGCCGCGCAAGCGTCGCCGTCGTCGTCATGGCCGTCCGCTGGAAGGCGCCGAGGGTGCCGTGGCGAGTGCGGCCGTGCCGACCGTGCCGAAGGCCGCTGCCAAGGCGACGGACGAGAACGCGGGCTTCCTGACGCGCCTCGGCCGCAAGATCCGCTCGCTGGTCGGCGGCTGACCGCCACCGCGAAGGTTCGATCGGAAGCCGGGCACGTCCCGGCTTCTTTTTTGCCCGCGCGCATCGCCAGCGTCTCGGCCGCTCCTGCATAATCGAGGCACATGAGCGTCCTCCGATTCGAAAACGTCAGCAAGCAGTATCCCGGCGGCCATCCGGCGCTGGTCGACGTCAGCTTCGAGGTGGCCGAGGGCGAGATGCTCTTCGTCACCGGCCACTCCGGTGCGGGCAAGAGCACGCTGCTGAAACTGATCCATCTCAGCGAGCGCCCCTCGCGCGGCGCCGTCGTGTTCGGCGGGCGCAACCTGCTGAAGGTGCGCGGCGGGCGCATCCCGCTGCACCGTCGCGACGTGGGCGCGGTCTACCAGGACCACCGCCTGCTGACGGACCGCACCGTGATGGAGAACGTGTCGCTGCCGCTGATCCTGCGCGGCGACCGTCGCGGCGACATCGGCAAGCGCGTGCGCGAGGTGCTGGCGCGCCTTGGCCTGGGCCATCGCGAGAACGCGCTTCCCACGCAGCTTTCGGCCGGCGAGCAGCAGCGCGTGGGCATCGCCCGCGCGATCGTCGCCGAACCGCGTCTGCTGGTGGCGGACGAGCCGACGGGCAACCTCGACCCCACCCTGGCGGCGGAAATCATGTCGCTGTTCGCATCCATGCCCGAGCGAGGCACCAGCGTGCTGGTGGTCAGCCACGACCTGTCGCTGCTCAAGCGCATGAAGAAGCGCGTGCTGATCCTCGACCACGGCAAGCTGGCCGACGACATTTCTCCCGCGGACCTGGCCGAATGAGCGACGCGAAGAACGCCCGGACGCAGGCGCGCTCCGGCATCGGCATCTGGCTGGACCAGCATCTCTACAGTTTCGTCTCCAGTCTGGGGCGCGCCGCGCGTCGCCCGTGGGCGACGTTGCTGACGATCGGGGTGATGGCGATCGCCCTGGCGCTGCCGTTGGGCCTGTGGCTGGCGCTGCAGAACGTCGGCCATTTCGCCGGCGACGTGCAGCAGTCGCGCGAGATCGACCTGTTCCTCAAGCCCGATACACCGGTCGCGCGCGCGCAGGCGCTGGCGCTGGAGCTGCGCGGCCGCGACGACGTCGCCGGCGTGGAACTTCGCACGCCGGACCAGGGCATGGCCGAGTTCCGCGAGCGCAGCGGCCTGGGCGCGTCGCTGGATACGCTGGAAGGCAATCCGCTGCCCAGCCTGCTGATCGTGGTACCGGAGGGCGACGACGCGCGCCTGGTGGCCGCGCTGCAGGCCTTGCCGGAAACCGACCTGCTGCAGCACGACGCCGCCTGGCGTGACCGGTTGGCGGGATGGATGGGCTTCGGACGCCGGCTGGCGTGGGTGCTGGCGGCGCTGTTCGGTCTGGGCGCGCTGCTGGTGGTGGGCAACACCGTGCGGCTGGACATCCAGTCGCGGCGCGAGGAAATCGGCGTGCTGCAGTTGCTCGGCGCCAGCGACGGCTTCATCCGCCGGCCTTTCGTCTATCTCGGCGCCTGGTACGGCCTGGCCGCCGGTGCGCTGGCGCTTGGCCTGCTGACCCTGGCGGCCCTGGCGCTGCGCGAGCCCCTGGCGACGCTCGCGCGCAGCTACGGCAGCACGTTCGCCCTGGCGGGGCTGGATGCCGTGGGCGCCGTCGCCGTGGTCGTTGCCGCGACCGCGATCGGCTGGCTGGGCGCATGGCTGGTGACGGGGCATTTCTTGCGTCAGACTCGCCCCACAGAAACCTGAGACTCGCGTCCTTCATGGCCCAGGAACTCCGCCACCTGATCAGTGACGCCCCCCGCGTGATGGTGGTGGACGGGTCGAAGCTGGTGCGCAAGCTGATCGCCGACGTGCTGCGGCGCGAAGTGCCGGGCGTGCAGGTGATCGGCTGTTCCAGCATCGCGGAGGCGCGCACCGCGCTGGAGCAGGGCGAGGTGCATCTGGTCACCACCGCGCTGGCCCTGCCCGACGGCGACGGCCTGGAGATCGCGCGCAGCGTGCGCGAAGCGGCGGGCCAGGCCTACGTGCCGGTGATCGTGGTGTCGGGCGATGCGCAGCAGCACCTCGAAGAACGGCGCTTCACCGAGTTCGTCACCGACTACTTCGACAAGGCTCTGGGCCACGAAGCGCTGGCCGCCTTCATCCGCGGCTACGTGCAGCCCGAACCGGTCGCCGGCGCGACCATCCTCTTCATCGAGGACAGCCGCGTGGTCGCCGAGACGACGCGGCGCATGCTCGAGCGGCAGTCGCTCAAGGTGGTGCATGTGCTGAAGGCCGAGGATGCCTTCGCCCTGCTCACCGCCGAATCGCTGGGCCTGTCCACGCACAAGTTCGACCTGGTGCTCACCGACGTGATCCTGAAGGGCGAACTGAGCGGCCGCGACATCGTGCAGCGCATCCGCGTCGACTTCGCCTACGGCAAGCGCCGCCTGCCCATCCTCGTGATGACCGGCGACAGCAACCGCGACAATCAGGCCGAACTGTTGCAGGCCGGCGCCAACGACCTGGTGCTGAAGCCGATCGAGGAGCGCCTGCTGGTGACGAAGGTGCTGTTCCAGTTGCGCCTCGCGCGCATGGACGAATCCCGCGCGCTGGTCTGAAGCGCGTGCGTCCTGCATGACCGAAGACGACCGCATCCGGCTGGAGCCTTCCTGGAAGGCGCGCATCGGCGACTGGCTGCAGCGGCCGGAGATGCGCGAGCTGTCCGCGTTCCTGCGCCAGCGCAAGGCTGCCGGCGCGCGCATCTACCCGCCGGGTCCGCAGATCTTCGCGGCCTTCGATGCCACCCCGTTCGACGCGGTGAAGGTGGTGATCCTAGGGCAGGATCCGTACCACGGCGCGGGACAGGCGCATGGCCTGTGCTTTTCCGTGCTGCCGGGCGTGCCGGTGCCGCCGTCGCTGGTGAACATCTACAAGGAAATCAACGCGGACCTCGGCATCGCGCCGCCCGACCACGGTTGCCTGCTGCCGTGGGCACGCCAGGGCGTGCTGCTCCTCAACGCCGTGCTGACGGTCGAGGAAGGCCGTGCGGGTGCGCACCAGGGCAAGGGCTGGGAAGGGTTCACCGACCATGCCATCGAAACGCTGGCACGCGAACGCGAAGGCCTGGTATTCCTGCTGTGGGGCAGTTACGCGCAGGCCAAGGGCAAGGTGATCGACACCCGGCGCCATCGCGTGTTGCGCGCGCCGCATCCCTCACCGCTGTCGGCGCATCGCGGGTTCCTGGGTTGCGGGCATTTCTCGGCGACCAACCATTACCTGGCGCAGCGGGGGCTGCCGCCGATCGACTGGCGATTGCCGTCGAAGGATGCGTTGGACGTCTGATTCGTCCCGGGTCCGTCGGGCCCGGTTTCCGCGTGCGGCGCGATGCCGTGCGCAGCAAAGGGGAGGGGTGCATGAAAGTACTGAAGATGGTGGTGGTGTTGTCGTTCCTGTTCCTGCAGGGATGTGCGTCGTCGTTGATGAAGCCCGCGGATGGCAGCGCGCTGGTGGCGTCGCCGGGGGAGAACAGCCGCGTGGTGTTCCTGCGCCCGTCTTCGTTCGGCGGCGCGATCCAGGCGTCCCTGTTCGACATCACCGGCGACCAGACCCGTTTCATCGGGGTGAGCTCGACCAGCACGCAGGTCGTGCATGACGTCGCGCCGGGCCGCCATCGGTTCATGGTGGTGTCCGAGGCCGCGGACTTCATGGAGGCCGACCTGGCGCCCGGGCAGACCTACTACGCCGTGGTGACGCCGCGCATGGGCGCGTGGAAGGCGCGCTTCTCGCTGTGGCCGATCAAGACGGCCTCGGACAACGAGTTCAACTGGCGGAACGCGGACGTGGCGAAGTGGATCGCGAACGCCAAGCACGTGCAGAACACGCCCGAAGGCGAGGCGTGGTTCAAGGCGAACCAGGCGTCCATCGTCAAGAAGCAGGCGGACTACCTGGCGGTCTGGAACAAGAAGGGCGCCGCGGACCTGGCGCAGCGCACGCTGGCGATCGGGGACGCTGCCGTCGCGAAGCCGTGATCCGGGAGGAGCGTCCGCCCCGGGCGGGCGCTCCTTCATGCCGGGAAGCGTGCGCTCAGCGCGTGCGGCGGCGCTTCTGCGGCGGCGAGACCGGCGGCGCGGTCACCGGAATGTTCTTGATCTCGGCCTGCAGCGCTTCCAGCATCGGCACCATCTTCTGCTGCACGGCCGACATGATGTTCTGCATCAGGGCCGGGTTCTTGTCGAGCATGCGCTGGCCGGCGGCGCTCTCGTAGAACTTCGTGATCGCGCGCACGTCTTCGCGCGTGTAGGTCTTCTTGTAGACGTCCAGGTACACCGGACGCATCTCGTCCCACGACAGCGCTGTGCGCACGATCTCCTGGGTCTTGGCCTGGATGCGGGCGACCTCGGCCTTCTGCTCGTCGGTCATTTCCCGGCCGGCGAAGTGCTTGTCGAACTCCTGCTGCTGCACGGCTTCCATCTGCGGCACCACGCCGGCCAACAGGCTCTCGGCGCGGGACGCCTTGAGCAGGCGGTCGATGTCCGCGTCGGTGGGCTCGGCGGCGAGGGCCGGTACGGACGCCACCAGGGCAAGGGCGAACAGGAGGCGCAGGAGGTGGGACATGCGGCATCGACGGCATGGAGCGGTGTCGTAGGGTGCCTGCCCGGGAGTAAATCTGGTGTTAATCGACGGCGATCGGGGCGCCAGCGCGCTGCGAACGGACCCGCATCCTGACTACAATCCGCGCATGGGGAGCACCGCACTCGAAATCACGCCGACGCTGTCGATACCGGACGACGAACTCGTCGAACGGTTCGTGCGCGCGAGCGGCGCGGGCGGGCAGAACGTCAACAAGGTCGCCACCGCGGTGGAGCTGCGCTTCGACGTGGCGGGCTCGCCATCGCTGCCCGATGCGTTGCGCGAGCGCCTGCTGGCCAGGCGCGACCGCCGCCTGACCGACGAAGGCGTGCTGGTGATCGACGCGCAGCGCTTCCGCACGCAGGACCGCAACCGGCAGGACGCGCGCGAGCGCCTGGCCGCCCTCATCGCCGCCGCGCTGGTGGTGCCGAAGAAGCGCGTCGCCACCAAGCCTTCGCGCGCCGCGAAGGCGCGCCGGCTGGACGCCAAGCGCGAGCGCAGCCAGGTCAAGCGCGGCCGTTCGCAGAAGAACCAATGGGAGTAACCGTTTGAGCCACGACATCGTCCCGCGCATTCCGCCGAACATGCCGCAGGTGCCACCGAACCGCTTCACCCGCTGGATGGGCCGCACCTTCCTGCGCGTGTTCGGCTGGAAGATCGTCGGCACGCTGCCGGACATCCCCAAGCTGGTGATGATCGTGGCGCCGCATTCGTCCAATTGGGACGGCATCTGGGGCATGGCGGCGAAGATCGCGATGGGCTTCCAGGTGCGCGTGCTGGGCAAGGCGCAGCTGTTCTGGTGGCCGCTGTCGCCGCTGCTGCGCAAGCTGGGCGTGGTGCCGGTGGACCGCAGCTCGCCGCAGGGCACGGTGGAACAGGCGGTGCGGATGATCCGCCAGTCGGACAAGATGTGGTTCGCGCTGACGCCGGAAGGCACGCGCAAGCGCGTGGACAAGTGGAAGGGCGGTTTCCTGAAGATCGCCCAGCAGGCGCAGGTGCCGATCCTGATGGCGTACTTTCACTACCCCGACAAGGTCGTCGGCATCGGCGACGTCTACTACCCGACCGGCGACATGGACACCGACATGGCCGCGATCCGCGCGTGGTACCAGCCGTGGCAAGGGAAGAACCGCGGGACCGTGTGATCGTGTCGCCGAACCCGTAACGAGAAACCCCGCCTGACGGCGGGGTTTTCGTTCCAGCTCGATGCCGCAAGATTTACAGCGGCGCACCGCCCAGCTTCCAGGTGACCTGCAGGAAGTAGCTGCGGCCGGTGGAATCGAACCAGGACGTGTCGTAGTACGGGTAGTTCGCCCAGGTCGCGTCCTTCGGCGGCATGTCGTCGAGCAGGTTGTTGACCGTCAGCGAGACGCGCAGGTGGTCGTTGACGTCGTAGCGCGCGCCGGCGTTGAAACGCCAGGTGGACTTCGTCCACGCGTCGTTGTCGTAGTTCGCCACGCGGCCCAGGTAGTTGCCGAACACGCTGGCGCCCCACGCGTTGCGGTCCCAGCTGATGCCCAGGTTGCCCTTCTGGCGCGGCAGCGTGGTGGCGCTGAAGCTGACGTCCAGCATGTCTTCTTCAGGATCGCCCGGGTACTGCTGGCGCGTGTGCTCGTCGGTCCAGGTGTAGCTGCCGGTGAAGCGGAAGTCGCCCGCGCTCGCCGTCTGCAGGCGATAGTTCGCCGTCACGTCGACGCCGGAGGTCTCTTCGTTGGCGATGTTGATCGGCGCGAAACGGACGCTGGTGATGTAGCCGTCGGCGTCGCGGATCACGCGGGCGAGGGCGTCGACGCAGGTCGGCGAGTTGACGTCGACGGTGGCGCCGCTGTCGGTGACGCCGAGGCGGCAGTTGGCCTCGTCGATGCGCAGCTGCTCGCGGCTCTGGCTCTGCACCTGGTTCGACACCTTGATCCGGTAGTAGTCCACCGCCAGGTCGAAGTTGGCGAACGGCGACCAGACGAAGCCCGCGGAGAACGACTTGCTGGTCTCGACATCGAGGTCCATGTTGCCGGTGTAGACGTCGAACGTGTTGATGTCCCAGGTGCCGTCGTCGTAGCACTCGCCGTCGGTGAAGCCCGGCTCGTCGGTGCGGCACTGGTAATAGTCGGTCGACAGCGTGCGGTAGTAGTCGTCGCCGGCGAACAGGTAATGCATGTCGGGCGCGCGGAAGCCGGTGCCGTACGAGCCGCGCACCAGCAGCGTGTCGACCGGGCGCCATTCCAGGCCCGCGCTGTAGGTGAACTTGCCCGGATTCTTGTTGCCGTACTCATAACGGTCGTAGCGGCCGGCCAGGCTGGCCTGCAGCGAGGACAGCAGCGGCAGGCGGAACTCGCCGGCCACGCTCCAGCGGTCGCGGTCGCCCTTGCCGTCGCCGTAGCGCGGACCGTAGTAGGCGTCGGCGGTCAGGGCGAGCGGGTCGGGATTGATCTCGTACGACTGCTGGCCGTACTCGATGGCGGCGGCGAAGCCGACGTCGCCGGCGGGCATCGTGAACAGCGCCGGCGTATCGAGGGTGAAGCTCAGGTTGTCGTTGTCGGCTTTCGGGTGGAAGGTGGACATCGCCGCGATGGTGGCGAACTGGGCCGGCGTCAGCGGCGTGAACAGGCGCGCCGGGTCCGGACTGTAGATCGCGTAGCCATCGGCGTCGTAACCCTGTCGCGGGCCGAGGAAGAGTTCGTTGGCGGCGGCGGCGCGGATGCGCGGCATGCCCACGTCGGCGTTGTACTGCGAGTGGTTGTAGGCCGCTTCCCAGTTCCAGTTGTCGCCGAACGCACCCTGCAGGCCCGTCGTCACGCCGAACGTCTTCTGGGTGGTGGTGTTCATGCGGTTGCCCAGCCCGCCCATTTCCTCGGGCGTGAACTGGCGCGACCACGTTTCGTAGTGGCCGGTGACGGCGTTGTAGAACACCTTGTCGTTGTTGTCGGTCGAGTTCGGGTCGTGGAACTCCCAGCCCATGACGTCGCTGACCACGTCGTTGCCGTTGGTGCCGGTCAGCAGCTTGACCTCCTGGCGGCCGAACTGGACGTCGGCGAACCAGGACAGGCTGTCGGAGAAGCGGTATTCGAACGAACCGTAGGCGTTGAAGCCCTTGCGCTCGTTCTGGATGGTCCGGTACGCGATCGCGCGCTCGCTGCCGCAGTAGGGTTCGCCGAAGCGGTCTTCCGCCAGCACGGTGGTGCCGTCGTTCAGGCCGGCCATGGCCGCGCAGTCGTCGGCGGGCGCGATGTTGACGTCGTCGTCCCAGTCGTAGAGCTGCGCGGTGAGGCGGGGCAGCTGGCGGCGCGCGGTCGGCGCGTCGAGGGTGGAATCCTGGTTGCTGCGCTCGTAGCCCCACAGCGGGCGCTTGTTGAGCAGCTCGATGCCGACGATGCCGCTGAACGCATCGCGCTCGAACCCCGTGGTCAGCGTAAGCTTGTGGGATTCGCCGCCGCCGCGCTCGGTGTCGCCGTAGCGGTAGTCGATGATGGTGCCGTCGGTGGACTTCTTCAGGATGAAGTTGATGACGCCGGCCATGGCATCCGATCCGTAGACCGCCGAAGCGCTGCCGGTCAGCACTTCGATGCGGTCGATCATGCCCAGCGGGATGTTGCCGATGTCGGTGAAGTTGCTGCGGCCGTTGAGCGGCAGCGGGAAGTCGGCGATGCGGCGGCCGTTGATCAGCACGAGGGTGTGGTTGGGGCCGAGACCGCGCAGGTCGACGGCTTGGGCGCCGGGCGTGGACTGGGCGCTGGTGGTGTTCTGCTGGCCCTGCACGCTGCCGCTGTTCTGGCTCAGCGAGCGCAGCACTTCAGCCACGGTGGTCAGGCCGGCGGACTGGATCTGCTCGGCGGTCACCACGGTGATCGGGGCCGGCCCTTCGATCTGCGCGCGCGGGATGCGCGAGCCGGTGACCTGCAGGGTCTCCAGCTGGGTTACGGGTTCTTCGGCCTGTGCGGAGCCGCCTCCGGGAGGCGCCTCCTGAGGCGCGGGACGCGGCGCCGGTGCGCGACGCGGGGTCGCGTCGGCCTGCACGATCAGGACGGCACCGGAGGCATCGCGCTTGGCTTCGAAGCCGCTGCCCTTCAGCAAGCGCTCCAGGGCCTGGTCGGTGGTGGCGGCGCCCTGCACGCCGGTGGTGCGGCGGCCCTTCATCTGGTCGGCGCGGTAGACCAACTGCGTGCCGGACTGCTTGGCCAACGTGTTCAGCGCCGTCGCCAGTTCGCCCGCAGGCAGGTCGATGCGGCCGGGGGCCGCCTGGGCCTGCGCAGCCAGGGCCGCGCTACAGGCCATGCTCAACAGCAGGACTCGCATTGGATACCGCATGGACGACTCTCCCCGGGGGTGCTCGGGATGGCACCTTCTGACATCAGGACGAACGAACCGGACAAATCCCCCCATGACTTTCGTCAGCCGGGCGGCGGTCTAGCGCGCATGCAGCACGATGCGGTCCTCGTGCCGCTCGGCGCGCACCGGGAACCCCTGTTCCAGCAGGCGCACGAAGCCATCGGCATTGGACCAGCGGAAGTTGCCGCCCACCCGCAGGTCGGCCACCGAGGCATCCCCCAGCTCCAGCTTGCGCGTGTTGAAGCGGTTGAACTCGGCGGCCGCGTCGGCCAGCGAGGTGTCATCGAAGGTCAGGAAGCCGTCGCGCCACTCCAGGTAGCGTTCGGCGTCGGCCACCGGGACCGAGCGCACCAGCACGCCGTTGCGTCCGGCGGTGGCCACGCTGCCGGCCGGCAGCAAGGCGACGGGTTGGGCGCGGCCATCGGCGGCCAGGCCGCTGTCCAGGCGCACCTTGCCTTCGGTCACCACCACACGCACGTCGTCGGGGTTGCGGCGCACCGAGAAACGCGTACCCACGGCGGCGACGCGCCGGCCCTGCGCTTCCACGACGAACGGGCGGCGGGTGTCGTGGGCCACGTCGAAGAACGCTTCGCCGCGCGCCAGCGCGAGACGGCGCTCGCTGCGGCTGATCTGCACATCCAGCTGACTGTCGCTGCTGAGCGTGGCGGTGGAGCCGTCCGGCAGCGTCACCGTCTGCACCTGGCCGACCGCGCTCACGTAGTGCGCTTCCTGACGCCCGGTCAGCTGCCAGCCGCCCCAGGCGGCGGAGCCCACGGCGACCGCCGCCAACGTGGCGGCGATGCCGTGCCGCCAGCGGCCGGGGCGTGCGACCACGCCGCGTGGCGCGAAACGGAGATCGCGCAGGTCGGGCCGTGCGGGTGCATCGGTCAGCGCACGCGGTGGTGGGCCCCCGGCCGGCAGGCCCGCAGCGAAGGCCTGCAGGCGACCGGCTTCGGACCACGCGGATTCAAGCCGAAGGAAGGCGACCTTGTGGCGCGCGGATGCCGACAGCCACGCCTCCAGCGCCTGCTGGTCGTGCGGGGCCCAGTCTCCTGCGTCGCGGCGGACCAGCCAGTCGGCCGCCTGTTGTTCAATCTGCCTGCTGTCGGTCATGTCCGTCGTCCTCGTCCATGACGAGGCGGGCATTCCTGCGCCCGCCCGGCGCGTACGCGTCGTCGCCGCCGTAAAGATGGTCGGCGATCAGGCGCATCCCCTTGGCCAGATGTTTTTCCACGGTCTTCTCGCTGATGCCCAGGCGCGCGGCGACCGCCTTCTGCGGCAACTCCTCCACGCGCCGCAGCCACACCACTTCGCGGCAGCGGTCGGGGAGTCGGTCCAGGGCCTCCACCACGCGCTTGAGCGCCTGGCGGGTCCCGGTCCAGCGCTCGGGCGACACCTCGTCGATCAGGTAGACGTTCGAGGACTCGAAATCACCCACCGACTCGATCGACACCACCCGGCTGCGCCGCAGGCGGTCGGTCATCAGGTGGCGCGCGGTGGTGAACAGGAAGGCCTTGGGGGCGTCCGGACGTACCCGGCCGGCCGCTTCGTAGACGCGTGCGTAGACCTCCTGGCGCAGGTCGTGCCACTCGTCGCGGTGCGGCCAGTGGCGTTGCAGGAACAGCGCCAGCGCCCGTTCGTGGACGAGCACCTCGCGGACGAACCACGCGTCGAATTCGGTGGGCATGCCCGCACTCTAGCCCATGCGCCCACCCGAGCGCGCGGAGTCCGGCATGGGGGAAGCGCGCCGCCGCTTCGTCTCCACAAGTCACCGGTGCGTGGCATCCTGCCGCGACCTCGACGTGGAGTGAATGGCATGGTGTCTGTCCTTGGTGCAGTGCGGCGCGGCGCGCTCGGCATGCTGGTGCTCGCGCTGGCGCTGCCGGCGTTCGCGGCCAAGCCCGCCCACTACGTGCTGGGCGATGTCTCGGCGAAGACGCCGGGCAAGGTCGAGCCGGGCCTGCTGCTGATGGGCGGCGGCGACCGCAACTTCGACGCCATGCACTGGTTCATGAAGAAGGCCGGCAACGGCCACATCGTCGTGCTGCGCGCGTCGCAGGCCGGCGAGATCGGCGAGGAGTTCTTCAACGAGGTCGGCGGCATCGCCTCGGTCGAAACCTATGTCTTCAGCGACCGCGAAAGCGCGAGCGACCCCGCCGTGCTGCGCAGCCTCAAGCGCGCCGACGGCATCTTCCTCGCCGGAGGCGACCAGTCGCGCTACGTGCGCTACTGGCGCGGCACGCCGGTGGGCGCGGCGCTGGACGCGCACGTACGCGCCGGCAAACCGCTGGGCGGCACCAGCGCCGGCCTGGCGATGCAGGGGGAGTATCTCTACGGCGCGATGGACGGCGGCAGCCAGATCAGCCCGCGCGCGCTGGCCGATCCGCTCGGCCCGGACAACACCATCGAGACCGGCTTCCTGCAGCTGGCATTGCTGAAGGGCGTGCTTACCGACACGCATTTCAGCGAACGCAACCGCCTGGGCCGCCTGATCGCCTTCGTGGCGAAGGCCGAGTCGATGGCGGGCCGGCCGATCCTGGGCCTGGGCGTGGACGAGGATGCGGCGGTCGCCGTCGAAGGCGATGGCAGCGCGCGCGTCTACGCCACCGCGCCGGGTGCCGGTGCGAGCGTGGTGAAGGGCGGCTTCGCGCAGAAACAGGTCGAAGACGAGGCGATGAACCTGGACCGCGTCGACACCGTGATCGCGGGCGTCAACTCCGTGCTGCACCTGCCGAGCGGCCGCGTCGAGAAGCCCGCCGCCGAGCGTCGTTACGCCGTGCGCAACGGCGTGCTGGTGGCGGTGGACGCGCCGGTGCTGGTGATCCATGGCGGCGCGGGCGTCGAACGTGCCGGTATGACGCCGGCCGACGAAGCCGCCGCGCGCACCGCGCTGGAAGCCGCACTCCGCGCCGGCCATGCGCAGTTGAAGGCGGGCAAGCCGGCACTGGATGCCGTGACCGCCGCCATCACCGTGCTGGAGGACGCCCCGCAGTTCAACGCGGGCCGCGGCGCGGTGTTCACCCACGACGGCAAGAACGAACTGGATTCCTCGATCATGGACGGCGCCACCGGCAAGGCCGGTGCGGTCGCCGGCGTGCACCGGGTCAAGAATCCGATCACCCTGGCGCGCACGGTGATGGACAAGTCGCGCCACGTGATGATGGTGGGCGGTGGTGCCGAAGCGTTCGCGAAGGAGCAGGGCATCACCCTGGTCGATCCGTCGTACTTCCGCACCGAGAAGCGCTGGCAGCAGTTGCAGAATGCCTTGAAGGAAGAGAAACAGGCGCAGGCGAGCAACACCCCGCTGGAACTTCCGGGCAAGGCCTACTTCGGCACGGTCGGCGCGCTGGCGTTGGACGCGAAGGGCCTGCTGGCCGCGGGGACGTCCACCGGCGGCATGACCAACAAGCGCTACGGCCGCGTGGGCGATTCGCCCATCATCGGCGCCGGCACGTGGGCTGACGACCGCTGCGCGGTATCGGGTACCGGCTGGGGCGAGTACTACATCCGCGCGGCGGCCGCGCACGAGATCTGCGCCCGCGTACGCCTGGCCGGCCAGGGCTTGGTCCGCGCCGCGGACGGGGTGATCAACCGCGACATCCCCAAGGCCGGCGGCGACGGCGGCGCGATCGCGCTCGGCGCCGACGGCAGCATGGCCTTCCCGTTCAATACCGAGGGCATGTACCGCGGCTGGATCGGCGCCGACGGCGTGCCGCACGTGGCGATCTACAAGGAAGACCCGCTGCCCGCGCGCTGAGCGGAAGGCGCTATGCTGCGCCTGTCCCTGGGGAGAGACGTCGCCATGCGCAAGGTGTGGGGAATCGGGCTGCTGCTGGTGGCCTTCAACGCGGCGTCGGCCGAGCCGGCGCCCAAGCCGATCCATTTCCGTGCCCAGGCCCGCGTCGCACTGGATGCGCAGGGCGTGCCGCAGCGCGTGGATGTCGATCCGAAGCTGCCGGCCGTGGTCCGCGCCGCGATCGCGCAGCGCGTGGGGCAGTGGCGTTTCGAGCCGGCCCGTGTCGACGACCAGCCGCGCGCGGGCGTCACCACCGTCTTCATGGACGCGTGCGCCGTACCCTCCGAAAACGGCGACATGCGCCTGGCGGTGGACTACGGCTGGAATGGCCCGGGCTACGCCGAGGGGCGATATTTCCATCCAGCGCCGCGCTATCCCGTCGATGCGGCGAGGCGTGGCGCGGAAGGGGACTTCCGCGTTGTGCTGCAGGTCGGTGCTGATGGCCGCGCCGCCGTCGAGACGATCGAAGCCCGCAAGGGGCAGCTCAGGCTGTTCGAAGACGCCCTGCGCACGTGGGTGTCCGTATTGCGTTATGTCCCCGAAGAAATCGACGGCGCGCCCGTCACCACGCGCATCGCGATTCCGGTCGATTTCTCGATGGGTGGCTTCAACAGCCGGGCGTACGAACGGCAGGAGCGCGAAGCCCGGCAGCGTTCGCCCGAATGCAGGGCGGCGATGGGCGAGGATGCCGACGACGCGCCTCAGCGCCCCGTCGTGCTGGATTCGCCGTTCAGGCCGGTCTCGACCGGGTGAGCCGTCGGGCCGCTTGGCCCGAGGTGCCGGTCAGGGCGCCACGTCCATGAAAGGTGGCCCTACTGTTATGTGACGGACCTCTCACAAACCCCCTCCGTAAGCTAAGATACGGATCACATTAGCGCTGTCGGCGGACCGGGATTCCGGCGCCGGAGACGCTGCAGGGGGTGCATCCACGCGATCCGGGCCTGTCTCCGGGTGGCTGTGGGCGCCAGCCAGGAAGGCACTGTCTTTCCGGAAGGTCGTAGGGGAACCGTTCGTCGATGTCGCGCAATGTCTTGGGTGGTCTGCGCCTGCGGGGCGCTTCGTGTCTCTCTCTTCCCCTGGTCTCGATGCGCCGTGCGGTGTCACCGCCGCGTCGCCGGTTGGCGCGCCTGATCGGACGCGCCGGGCTGTTGCTCGTGGGCGTGTCCGCCGCCGGCTCGGCCCTCGCCCTGCTGACGGGCACCTGGACCGCCAACGGATCCAGCTCCGCCACGACGAACGCCAGTGGCATCACGGTGACGTGGACCGGCAACGCCAACCAGAACTACGCCAACGGCACCTTCAACGCCACCAACAACAGCTGGTGGACCGATCCCTACGGCGGCACCGTCAACAACGGTGCGTCGCTGGTGATGCTGCACGACACCGGTACCCGCACCTACACCGTCACCTTCAGCAAGCCGGTCGACAACCCGGTGCTGCACATCGACCGTCTCGGCGGAGCGATCGACAGCGACCCCAACAGTTCGCGCTGGACGTTGACCGGCTCGGCGTCGCAGGGCGGCACGGTCACCCTGAGCCGCCTGAGCGGCAACGCGCAGTTCGTGGTGCAGCCGGCGCAGAATCGGTTCTTCCGCCAGCTCGGCGCATTCTCCGGTGATGCGGATGCGGAATGCCGCACCGGCAATGCCGCATCGGTCGCGCGCGGCACCGCCTGCGGCTCGGTGCAGTTCAACGGCACCGGCGTCACCAGCCTGAGCTTCAGCATCGATCTGACCGGTCCGACCGGCGGCGACGAGCTGGAGATGCGCTGGAGCTTCGACGGCGCGAAGGTGGTGGTGCGCAAGCAGACGGTCGGGGGTACCGGCACCTTCGGCATCACCGCCAGCGACGCGCTGACGCAGGCGTTCAACCTGACCACCACCGCAGCGAACACGCCGGTGGCGTCGAGTACGTACGCGATCACCAACCATGCGGCGCCGATCACGCTCACCGAAGCGCAGGTGGCCGGCTATGTGCTGACCGGCGCCACCTGCATCGACCAGAGCGGTGCCACCGTGACGGCCACGGTCAACGCCACCGCGCGCCAGGTGGTGATTCCCGCCGCGAACTACCGCGCCAACCAGACGCTGACCTGCACGTTGACCAACACGCGGCAGTCGACGCTGGCGCTCGCCAAGCGTTGGGTGAACGCGGCCATCAACGACACCGCCGCGCTGTCGGCGACCGGGGGCACCAACGCCGCCAGCCTGGCGTCCACGGCCAATACCGCGTCCGAAACCGACACCGGTGCCGCGGTCGCGGTGGCGGCGGGCAACGTCATCACGCTGGCCGAGACGCTGGGTGCCGGCAATGCGCGCACCTACACGGCCAGCGCCTGGAGCTGCACCGGCGGCAACCTCAGCGGCAACACGCTGACGCTGGCCGCGGCGCACACCGGGTTGGACATCGTCTGCACGATCACCAACACGGCGCGATTGACGGACCTGTCGATCAGCAAGACCCCGGATGCGCCGAGCGCGGTGTCCGGCGACCTGCGCACGTTCACCGTGCTGGTGACGAACGCGGGCCCGGAGGCGGCCGATGGCGCCATCGTCACCGACACGCCGGGCGCCGGACTGACATGTCCGCCGGCCGGCACGCCGATCACCTGCACTGCCAACGGCGGCGCACAGTGCCCTGCCGGCGCGCTCGCCGGCCTGGTGGGGGGCGGCGTTTCGATACCCGCGCTGCCCGCGGGGGGCACGGTCACCTTCCTGGTGCCCTGCCGCGTCACCGCCACCGGGCAGCCCTGAGCGGCGTCCCGCCTGTCGCGTCGAGGGATGCTTCCTTTCCCTTCGCGCAATGACTATCGTGCGGCGATCTTCTTCGCCGCACCGGTGCAATGAGCCGTCACGCATGGATGTGGGTCGTCGTGGTGCTGACGACCACGGCGATCGCCGCGACCTTCCTGTTCACGCCGCGGTTTCCGGTGCCCGTGCCCGATGCCGGACCGCCGCTGACGCCGTTCGGTTGGACAGCGGACCGGACGCTGGCGGCGGGTGACGGCGTGCGCGGCATGCGCGACGGCACCGCTGCGCAGGCGCGTTTCGATGATCCGTGGGGCATCGTCGTCATGGAGGACGGCACGCGCTATGTCGCCGATGCGGGCGACACCAACCGCATCCGCCGCATCGCCCCCGACGGCACGGTCAGTACGCTGGCCGGTGGCATCGAAGGGTTCTCGGACGGCACCGGCAGCGCTGCCGCGTTCAACACGCCCTCCGCGCTCGCGCGCGATCTCGACGACAACCTGTACGTGGCCGACACCGGCAACCATGCCATCCGGCGGATCACGCCGCAGGGCGTGGTGACCACCATCGCCGGCACGGGCGAGCCCGGCTACCGCGACGGGCCGGGCGCGCAGGCGCAGTTCAACGGGCCGGTCGGCGTGGCCGTGGACGGACGGGGACGCATCCTCGTCGCCGACACCTACAACGACCGTGTCCGCGTGATCGGTCGCGATGGCCAGGTCACGACGCTGGCCGGCGGCGAAACGCCGGGCTTCCTCGACGGCACCGGCACGCAAGCCCGTTTCGACACGCCGACGGCGGTGGCCGTGGATGCGACCGGCATCGTCTGGGTCGCGGACCTCCGCAACGATGCGATCCGGCGCATCGAGCCGCATGGCGGCGTCAGCACGCTGCCGCTGCGTCCCGACTCGGCCACCACGATGGGGCCGCGCCGCCCGCTCGGCCTCGCGCTCACGCACGACGGCAACCTCTACGTCGGTGAGCTGTACACCGGACGGGTGATGCAGGTGATGCGCGACGGCCGCTGGCATGTGCTGTCGGGCCACCTGCCCGGTCAGCGTCTGTCGCGTCCGGCGGGACTGGCGGTGGATGCGGCCGGTCGCGTGCATTTCACCGATGCGGGCAGCCATCGCGTGCACCGGCTTGCGCCGTTGGCCGCAGGCGCAGCGCCGACCGCATCGCCAGTGGGACCTTCGCCGGCCGATCCATTGCCCGACACGGCCGGCCGGTGGCCCCTCGCCCCGCAGGACGGCTGGCACGAGGTGGTCGGCACGCTGGGCGAAGTGCGTGGCGACTACGAGGGCGAGAGTCGCCATCACTTGCACGGCGGCCTGGATATCCGCGGCGATGTCGGTGCGACGGTGCTGGCGATCGCGCACGGCAAGGTCAGCAGTCCGTCCGCGGCGTGGGGATTCGATGGCCTGGGCGAAGGTCTGGGCGTGGGTGCGTTGGACTACATCCACATGAAGGTGGGGCGCACGCCGCGCGGCGACCTGCTCGACCCGGCGCGCTTCCAGCTGCTGCACGATTCCACCGGCGATCCTGCCCGCATCCGCGTGCGCCGCGGCACCCGCTTCGCGCCGGGCGATGCGCTGGGCACGGTGAACCGGATGGCGCACGTGCACCTCTCGATCGGCCCGTCCGGCTACGAGCGCAACGCCATCGGCCTCGGCTTCACCGGCTTCACCGATGCCTATGCGCCCCGCATCGACCAGGTGGCGCTGTTCGACACGCTGGACCAACCCATCGAGGCGAAGCAGGACGGTCGCATCGTCGTGCCGCGCGGGCTTCAGGGCGTACGCATCGTCGTGGAGGCGTGGGACCAGGTGGATCGCAACCTGCCGCGCCGACGCCTGGGCCTGTATGCGCTCGGTTACCAGCTGCTGCATGACGACGGCACCCCGGTCGCCGGGTACGAAGCGCCGCGCATGAACATCGACTTCCAGCGCCTGCCGTCCGACGACGCGGTGCAGATCGCCTACGCCCCGGGCAGCGGCATCACCGTGCACGGCAGCGCCGTCACCCGGTTCCGCTACAGCGTCACCAACACCGTGCGCGATGGCCTGTGGGGTGAAGGCGCCTGGCAGGCCGACGAGGTGCCGGCCGGTGACTACCTGTTGCGCATCTCCGCGCGCGACCACAGCGGCAACGAGGCGCAGGCCCGGCGCGACCTGAAGCTGCGGCTGCCGTAGCAGCGCGGCCGGCCGGATTTTTCTCCCGGCCCGTGTCGATCGCGGCCACACCCGTTCGTCGCACTGGACAAGAGCGACCGGATGGTCCGGTCCGGAAGACAGGAGAACGCCATGAAAGTGATGGTCATCGTGAAGGCCAGCCCCGAATCCGAAGCCGGCGAGATGCCGAGCACCGAATTGCTGACCGAGATGGGCAAGTTCAACGAAGCGCTGGTCAAGGCCGGCATCATGCTGGCCGGCGAGGGCCTGCACCCCACGTCGCGCGGCGCGCGCGTGCGTTTCGACGGCCGCCAGCGCACCGTCGTCGACGGACCGTTCGGCGAAACGAAGGAGCTCATCGCCGGCTTCTGGCTGTGGCAGGTCCGCTCGCTGGACGAGGCCATCGAGTGGATCAAGCGCGCGCCGTTCGATGGCGGCGCCGAGATCGAGCTGCGTCCCGTGTTCGAAGCCGAGGACTTCGGCGACGCGCTGACGCCCGAACTGCGCGAGCAGGAAGCGCGCCTGGCGGCCGATGTGCGCGCCCGTACGCAACCGTGAGGCATGCCATGAGCACCCAGATCTTCGTCAATCTTCCTGTGCGCGACCTCGACAAGGCCAAGGCCTTCTTCAACGCGCTGGGCTATGCGGTGAATCCGCAGTTCACCGATGCCAATGCGGCCTGCCTCGTCATCAGCGACACGATCTACGTGATGCTGCTGGTGGAGCCGTTCTTCCAGGGGTTCACGCGCAAGCCGCTCTGCGACGCGCGCACGCACACCGAAGTGCTGCTCTGCCTGTCGGTCGACAGCCGCAGCAGCGTGGATGCGATGGTCGCCAAGGCGCTGGCGGCGGGCGGTCGCGAGCCGATGGAAGCGAAGGATTACGGCTTCATGTACCAGCGCGGCTTCGAAGATCTCGACGGCCACCTCTGGGAAGTCGTGCACATGGACGAGAGCGGTGCCCCCGCCGAGTGACCCCGGCCGCTGAGGCGTTGATGTAAATGAATGCAGCGCGCGACATTGCTCACATTTGAGCGTCGCGCCTTGCACAGCGCGACGCCGTGCCGTACAGATGGCGCTCGTTCTGGCAGGAGGCCGTGCCGTGATGAGGAGATCGCCAGTCGCGCGTCAGCGCGCGAGAAGTCCGGCGCTACTGTGCATTGTCACGGCTACCATGCTCGGAACGGGCTGCCAGGGGATCGCGATGACGCATCAAGACAGTAACGGCCACGTCGCCGCCACCAGCTCGGCGAGTCGTGAGCCGCTGACGTTCGTGCGGCATAACTTCGGTGCGTTCTGCTATTCGACCTATGGCTGCCGCGTGACCTACAACGGATTCACTCAGGTCTCCGAACCCGACGATGTGCTTCAGCTGTCTTCGGCATCGCTGGGTGAGAAGTACCCGGCGAACCTGGATGCAAGCTATCTCTCGATCGGCAACTTCCCGGAACCCGCAAACGTGGAGTGGAAATCGAAGGATGGCGTGAAGCATTCGGCCTTCGTTGACATCGCAAGCATATTCCGGGACCAGCGGGTCCTTCACCACGTGCCCGAGGGGGGCGTGGAGGGTGACATCGGGGATCCGGGGATCATCCTGGAAGTGAACGACAGGACGATCAACGTCTACATGAAGGCATTCGTGCCCACGCGAGCCGCGCAGGTTCCGGGAAACACGCACAGCCATTTCCGGGATGACCTGATTCTGGCGTGGAGCAGGACCTACTAGCGGGACGTCGCACAAGGAGCGTGAAGATGGGCGGTGGCCGATATCCGGATGGCGTTGCGACGCACCCGGCGACGCAGGAAGATCTGGCGACCTTCGTGCAGGCGCGGGAGCAGATCGCGGCATTCGACGCTCCCATCCTGGTGGATGGTGGGCGGACTCAGGATCGCCTGTTCATCGCGGCATTCGATGGCACCGGCAACAGCGTGCACAAGGATGCGCCGGAGAACCTCACGAACGTAGCGAGGATCCGCGAGCAGGTCGAGGCGCTCCACAAGCGGGGCGAGGCTTCGCAGATCGCGACGGGGTATGTCGAAGGGCCCGGAACCCAGACGGGTTTGCCCGGTGTCGTGGATGCGATGGGAGGCGGCACCTACGAGGCCAGGATGGAGGAGATGTACCTCCAGTTCACCCACAAGGCCGCCGCATGGCTGAAGGAGAACCCCGGTGCCGATATCCGCATCGCCGCCATCGGTTTCAGTCGTGGCGCGGAGCAGGCGGCCGGCTTCACGCGCCTGGTCGAGGAGCGTGGGATCCAGGATCCCGTGGGCATGCAGGTGGTGCGCGATGCACGCGGGTTCATCGAACGGCTGGAGTTCACGCGCCCACCCCTACGCGAACCCGGCACCGTCATCCAGGCCGTCGGCCTGTTCGATCCGGTGGGGACCGGCGAGCCGCGGAACCATGATCGCCGCCTGCCGCCCTCGGTCGTGTCGGGGTTCCAGATCACCGCCGAGGACGAGCGGCGCAACCTGTTCCAGTCCACCCGCGTCCTCGATCCCGGCGTTACCGACGGTGGCCGCTTCCTCAACGTCACCGTGGCGGGTGCGCACAGCGACATCGGCGGCAGCTATACGCTGGACGGCCTGTCGATCCGCAGCGGCAACCTGATGATCGACTACCTCAACGCGCTGAGCGATCCCCCGTTCCTGCAGAAGCGGGAAGAACCCACCGACCCCGCGCGCAACGTCATCCACCGTTCCGAAGACCACCAGTTCTTCTATCGCACCTCCGTGTACGACAAGGAAGGCATCCGCGGGCGGCAGGAAGAACTCGCGCCATCGAACCTGTGCAGGATCGACTGCCTCGACGCCCAGCCGCGCAATGCGGCGATGGCGGAGGGCTTGCGTTGGCGTCCGGTGGAGATCGGACCGACGCCGGTCGCGGCGTCGCCAGCAAGCATGGTCGAGCCGTTGTTGCAGGCGGCGAAGCAGGGCGATGGCACCGCCATCGACCGGATCGGGCGCGAACACCTGCACAGCGAGCAGGGGCAGGCCTGGCTGCAGGCCGGGCAGCACCGGTTGCGGGAGGCTGAGCCGATCGTGCACGCGCCCGTGGAGCCGCAGCGGGAGCCTGCCGCGCTCGCGCGCTGAGCCGGCTTGTCGCGTCCCGCGCGCGTGCGGTTTAATCCGCGCCGGGGACAACGATGCCACGGGAGGCATCCATGGGGTGGGGAACAAGGAGTGTGGGCATCCTGCTGGGATGCCTGATGGCGCCGTGGGCGCAGGCGCAGGTGGACCTGGAGCCGTTCCTCAAGCAGGACGTGCTGGAGACCCTGAAGATCTCGCCCACGGGCGAGTACTACGCACTGACCGTGCCGATGGAGGACCAGACGATCCTGGCCGTGCAGCGGCGCAGCGACCGCCAGATCACCGCCAAGATCCATGCCGGCCGCGACAGCATCATCGACGATGTGTGGTGGGTGAGCGACGAGCGCGTCGTCGTCTCGGTGGCGAAGAAGTACGGGTCGCGCGACCAGCCTTACGCGACCGGCGAGCTGTACGCCACGAATGTGGACGGCACGGTCCGCCGGCAGATCTTCGGTCGCTACGGCCTGGACGGTACCGAGCTGCAGCCGCGGGCGGCGTACCTCGTCGATCCGATGCCGAACGATCCGCGCAAGGTGCTGATCAGCATGTACGCGTTGGACACCTCGATGCCGAACACCCGGCTGATGAGCCTGGATGCCTACAACGGCAACCTCGATGCGCTGGCTACCGCGCCGGTGCGTCGTGCGGACTTCGTCGTGGATGCGGCCGGCCAGGTGCGCTTCGCACGGGGCGCGGGCGAGGACAACGCCAGCAAGCTGTATCACCGGGCCAACGACGAGACGCCGTGGACGCTGATCAACGACGAGAACACGACGCGCCGCGTCGAGGCGCCGCTGGGTTTCGCCGCCGATGGGCGTACCGCCTACCTGCAGGTCGAGCAGCGCGAAGGGCCGGACGCGATCGTGGCGCTGGATACGGTGACCGGCGAGCGCACGCAACTGCTGCGCGACGCGGTGGTCGATCCCTATCGGATCATCCGGGCACCGGGCGGGCGCACGCCGGTGGGCAGCTTCTTCATGCACGACAAGCTCCGCACGGTGTTCTTCGACAACACGTCGGAGACCGCCCGCCTGTACCGCAAGCTGGAGCGGTCGTTCCCGGGCCATTCGATCCTGATCACCTCCGGCACGCGCGACGGCAAGCTGAAGATCGTCCATATCTGGAACGACACCAGCCCCGGCGATTTCTATCTCTTCAATACGGAGACGAACGCCGCCGACCTGATCTTCAGCCGGCGCAAGTGGCTGGATCCGGCAACCATCGCGCCCAGCGAGTCGGTTTCGTTGAAGGCGCGCGATGGCCTGGCGCTGCACGGCTACCTGACGCGTCCCCGCGGCAGCCAGGGTCCGCTGCCGCTGGTGGTCATGCCGCATGGTGGGCCGATCGGCATCTTCGACCGCTGGGAAATCGATGACGAAGCGCAGATGCTCGCGCGCGCCGGCTATGCCGTGCTGCGCCTGAACTTCCGCGGCTCGGGCAATTACGGGCGTGCGTACATGCAGGCCGGCGCGCGCGAGTGGGGCGGTGCGATGCAGGACGACCTGACCGACGCCACGCGCTGGGCGATCGAGCAGAAGATCGCCGACCCGCAGCGCATCTGCCTGTACGGCGCCAGTTACGGCGGCTATGCCGCGCTGATGGGCGTGGCCAAGGAGCCGGACATGTACCGCTGCGCCGCAGGCTACGTGGGCGTCTACGACCTGGAGCTGATGCACCGGCAGAAGTCGCGCAACGCCAAGTGGCTGGGCAACTACATGAACGACTGGGTGGGCGACGACCGTACCGCCCTGGCCGACATCTCGCCCACCTCGCTCGCGTCCAGGATCCGCGTGCCGGTGTTCCTCGCGGCCGGCGGCAAGGACGAGATCGCGCCGCAGGCGCACACCGAGCGGATGGAGAAGGCGCTGAAGGCGGCGGGCGTGCCGGTGGAGACGCTGTACGTGCGCACCGAAGGCCACGGCTTCTATGCCGAAGCCAATCGGCGTACCTACTACACGCAGCTGCTGGGCTTCCTCTCACGCCATCTCGGTGGCGCGAAGGCGAAGTAGGGCGGGATCAGGCGCCCACGCGCCTGCGGACCGCGTCGAAATCGCGCACCGGCCGTACCTCGATGCTGCCGGTGCCGATCCACGGGAATTCCTGCGCGATCCTGACCGCCTCCTCGAGGCTGTCGGCTTCGATCAGGTTGTAGCCGCCCAGGATTTCCTTGGTCTCGGCGAAAGGGCCGTCGACGACGCTGGTCTTGCCGTCGCGCACGCGCACGGTACGCGCGCTGCTGCCGTGTTCGAGCTGCTGCGATTCGATCAGCGTGCCGCCGGCCTTCAGTTCGTCGGCGTGGGTGATGCAGCCGTGCATCATCCGGTCGAACGCGCCGTCGGGCAGCGCTTCGATCAGGGAATCGTCCGTGTAGACCATCAGCAGGAACTTCATGCGCCCTCCCGGCGTGCGTGGCAGGCCGGGATTGTGCCACGGGTCCGTGGCGGCCGATGTTCCGGCAGCGTGACCGCGGTTACTCGGCCGAAGGCGAGCGGAACCAGGCTTCCACGGTGCCCTTGACCTTCATCGTCATCGGGTTGCCCCGACGGTCCTTCGACTTGCCGACCGGCACGCGCACCCAGCCTTCGCTGATGCAGTATTCCTCGACGTTGTCGCGCTCCACGCCGTTGAAGCGGATGCCCACGCCGCGGTCCATCGCCTCGGCGTTGTGGAACGGGCTGCGCGGATCGGAGGACAGGCGGTCGGGAGGCGTGTCGGACATGGCGGTGCGTCGTGCGTGCTTCGGGAGCGCAAGAATACCCGAAGCGCGGCATCACCACGCCACGCGCGGACGGCTGCAGGTGAATGCGGCCGTCAGGCTGAGGCGGCCGGTGCGCGGATCGGCCGCCAGCCGCGCGGGCTCCGCGATGTCCGGGGCGTGGAAACTGGCGCCGTCATGGAAAACCAGGCGGTTCCAGCGCGCCGGCACGTTCAGCGCGTCGGCGAAGTTGGCGCTGGCGCCGTGCGGATAACCGGCGCTCACGCCATGGCGGTGCGAGAACTCGTCCGGCGCCAGCGCTTCGGCGTCGTGCTCCATCCGCTCGATCTGTTGCGGCGACACCCGCGGCACGAAGAACCGCAGGCCACCCAACGCTTCGTCCCGGAACAGGAACAGCTCCGCCAGCACGATGCAGTGGCCGGGTTCGAACGCACGGATGCGCCGCGGACTCCAGTGAGGGGGCGCGAGGGCCTGAGGCGACGAGGTGTACAGCGAAAGCCGGCTCGCGCCGAACAGCGTGCGCCGCGCACCGAGCGGGCGCCGGGCGTGCTCGCGGAAGACGTCGTCCAGCAGGCCGGTGAACTCGTCGGGCAGGCGCAGCTGCACGCCCGGGAACTGGTTCGCATGCGCCTGTTCGAAGTCCTCCCGGTAGGCGTGCGCGAAGGCGGGCAGGCGCTCCGGGCCGACCAGCGCATCGTCGATGACGACACAGTGGCGTCCGTCGCCGATCGGCACCGTCCTGGCCACGGCACGTGGGTTGAACATCGCCGGCTCCGGCAGGCCGGCCCGCGCCGGCGGTGCCACGATAGAACGCCGGGCCCGCGAACACCACGCCGCCGGTCCGCCGGCCACGCCGCCGCCGCCGGCAACGCGTACCATCACACCCGTTCCCTGCCGCACGCGTATCGCCATGCATCCCGACAACGAATTCGATCCCGACGACAACTTCCGCCATGCCTTCGACGACGAAGACGACATGGACCTGGACGATACCGAGGCGCTGGTGTGGAACCTGCTGGTCCTGATCAATCCGGGCGATGAGGAAACCGCGCTGCGTCAGTTCGCGGCCTACCGCGACGCCACCGGCGAGGAAGGCCTGGAGGCGGATCAGGTCCTCTGGGCGCTGAAGGATGCGATCGACTGGACGTCGGGGTTCTACGTGGATGGGAAGGACGCGGAGTCCTTCGTCGATTGCGTCAACCAGCTCGCCGCGCGCTATGCCATCGAGATCGACTGGGGCGGCGACACCAGCGACGAGGACTTCATGGACGAGATCGAGGTGCCGGTGCTGATGGCGACCGCCTACGATCGCCTGCGCGAGCATGGCTACACGCTGTGGAACTGGAACACCGGCGGCGATGCTTATGCCGGCTGGATGGCACTGCGCCGCGACGACGAGGGCATGCAGCAGCTCGCTGCGGTGATGGGCGTGGAGCTCCGGCCCGGTAGCGACGCGTTCTAGCGGATCGGCATCACAGCGTCCGCAGGAATTCGGTGATCGCCTCGAGTTCCGTCTTGTGCAGGTCCAGCGGCTTGAGCAGCGGATCGACCTGCGGGAACAGAGGGTCTTTCGATTGCTCCGGCTTGCGCCCCGGCCGCGGCATGCCGACGTTGTACATGTTCACCACGCCGCGCAGTTCCATGAAGCCACCGCTGTGCATGTACGGTCCGGTCTTGCCGACGTTACGCAAGGTTGGCGTGCGGAACTTGCCGCTGTCGGCGGGATCGCCGGTCACGCGGTAGCGCCCCAGGTCTTCCTTCGAGCGCCCGTAGAAGTGCAGACCGAGATTGTGGAAGCGGTTGTCCGTCAGTGCGGGGCCGCTGTGGCAGTTCATGCAGCGCGCCTGGGTGCGGAACAGGTGCAGGCCCCAGAGCTGCTGGTCGTCCAGCACATCGCGCTGGCCTTCGAGGAAGCGGTCGAAGCGGTTGAAGCGCGGCACCAGGCTGCGCTGGTAACTCGCCAACGCCTGCGCGACACGCACCATCGTGACCTTGCGCTCGCCGAACACGCGCGCGAACGCGACGGCATAGTCGGTCTCGCGGTTGAGGCGCCTCTCCAGTTCGCGCGGGGTGAAGGCCATCTCTGTGGAGTCCTGGATCGGGTGCAGCGCCTGCGCCTCCAGCGTCGCCGCGCGTCCGTCCCAGAACAACGGAGACGAGAATCCCGCCATCGACACATTCAAGGCGTTGCGCTTGCCCGCCTGGCGATCGTGGCCGAACGACACGCTGCGGCCATCGCCCCAGCCCAGTTGCCGGTCGTGGCAGCTGGCGCAGGCGATCTGGCCGCTGCGCGACAGGCGCGGGTCTTCGAACAGCCGCTTGCCCAGCGCGATCTTGTCCGGCGTCTGCGGATTGTCGGACGGTGCCGGCGCGGCGTCGGGCAGCGGTGCGAGTTCCTGCCAGGCCGCGCCGGCATCCACGGTCGGCGCCGGCCATTCGGCGATGGGTCGCGCGTACACCCGACGCAGGCAATCGATATCGATGCGCGGCGCGCTGACGGCGATGCGCTGGCGGCATTCGGCGAGGGTGGGGGCTGTGGGTATCGGAGCGTCGTCGACGCGTGCCTGCGCGATCCCAGCGCCCAGCCACAGGCCGGGCATGGGCAGGAACAGGACGAGGGCGATCAGGCGACGTGTCTTGCGCATGACTAGAACCGGTAACCCAGTTCCAGCCAGTAACTGCGGCCCGGTTCGTACAAGGCGGCGTAAGTCGAGCCGCTGATCCGGTTGGCGCGGTTGAGGGCATTCTGTACTTCGATGCGCGCGTAGATCTGTTGCTCGTGGGGAAGATCGAAGGCGTACTCGACGACGGTGTCCCAGGTGAAGCTGTGGGGGTAATCCACCTGTTCGAAGACCTCGATGCGATCGCCCTGGTAATCCTCGTAGCCCACCTGGCTCACGCCGAGATAGCCGGCGCGATAGCGCAGGAAGTTGCTCCACAGCAGCCCCCAGGCCTCGATCCGGGTCTGCGTGGCCAGTCGTGCCGTCCACGGGCGGTTGAAGCTGTCGGCGGGAATATCGTACGCACGCATGATGTCGCCCTCGTACCGCACGATGGCGTTGTAGTCGGTCTCGTCGTAGTTGGTCGAGTAATCTTGGTACGACCCGGTATAGGCTCGCCGGGTGTCGGTGTAGTCGAACGCGAGTTGCGCGGTGCTGGTGCTGGGCCCCCATTGCCATGGCCGACGGGCGCCGATGCTGAGCGTGTAGGTGTCGCTCTCGGCGCGCCCGACGTTCTGGTACTCGTACACATTGGCCGAGTAGTAGCCACTGGAATCGCCACTGGCGACGCGCACGCGCATGACTTCATCGCGGTTCTCGCGGCGGACGTACTTGGCATTGAGGTCATAGTTCCCCCATGCCTGGTTGAAGCCCAGGCTGAGCTCGTCGCTATGGGGAACGTCGAGTTCCTCAAATCGCGTTTGCGTGGTCGACTGCACCGGCGCGCTCCAGACCAGCGCGTTCCCCCCCGTCGCCACGCGCGACTGGCTGGTCTCGAGGCGTTCACGGCCTTCGCGCAGCTTGTAGGCGAAGAAATTGCGGCCGTAGTAGCGGTTCGCGCCTGCCGTCAGCAACGATTGCTGGTTGCCGAACAGGTCCCACGACATCGCGAAGCGTGGCGCGATGGTGGTCTGCTCGGTCAGCGTGCTCCCGTCCACGCGTACGCCAGGACGGAAGCTCCAGTTGCCGGCGCGGATGTCGTCCTGTGCAAACGCGGCCCAGTCCGTGGATTCGGCCTCGAAGTAGCCTGCGTGGTAGGTCGTCAGGCGGGATAGGAACTGGCCGCGGCCATTGAAGCCGCGTGCCGGCGCCAGCGAGCAGGTGACGGTATCGACGACGCCCCGGGCGTCCGTGCAGGTGGACGTGGCGAGGGGTGAGATCCACGCGTAGTGGTCGTTAAGCCGGCGATACGTGGCTTCGCGTCGGGAGGCCTCCGCGCCGAACTGCAGTCGGTGCTGGGTGTTCCCGAAAGAGATCGCATCACGGTCCGCGATGAACTTGTAGGCCAGGGTGCGATTGGTCTGGTCCACGTTGCCCCAATTGCCCTCGGTACTCAGGCCGGATGCACTGGGATTCGTGCCCCAGTTCTTGTCCTCCGACCAGCGCCAGCTGCGCCAGAAGTCCACGTCGCTACGACGCGAACTGTCCAGGTCGGAGTAGCTGAGGGTGTTGCCCAAGGTCCAGGCGCCGTGGTCCAGCGTAGCGCGCAGGCTGATGATCGGGCCGCCTTGCTTCAGGTCGAACCAGGAATCACGCGCGTTCTCGATGAAGTACGTCTCGTCGGTCGGCGCATAGACGACGCTGCCGCTCAGGGTCAGCCCAGTGTCGTTCTTCCAGTCGCCGCGCAGGCTGTAGCTGGTGTTCTCGCGGATGGTGTCCTTCACGGGCTCGTCGAACTCGGGCGTCCGCCCGCCCGAATGGGCACGCAGCGGGATTTCCGAGCGCGTACGGTTGATCGTGCCGATCAGGCCGATGCCGGAGGCGGTCCGCCCTTCCAGGGTCAGGTTGGCCTGGTGCTTGTCGTAGATGGGCTGGTTCGCGAGGCTCGAGGACTCCTCGAAGACCTGGCGGTAGTCATCGTTCACATGCACTTCGTTCCAGACCGAGCGGGTCATGCGGAATGACAGCTTGCCCGAGAACGCATCCTTGGCCTGGCGGGTCTCCGCATCGACGACGCCACCATTGAAGCCGCCGTAACTCGCCGGCACGTTGCTGTCATAGACGGTGAGGCTGCCGATCAGGCTGGTGTCGATCGCGATGCCCTGCGTATGGCTCGGCGGATCGGCGAAATGGTTCGGGTTGTTGCTGGCGGGGTCGAGGTCGTTGTTGAAGCTTGCGCCGTCGACCACGAAGGCGTTCTGGTAGTACAGGCCGCCGTTGATGCTGATCTCGGCGGGCCGGATCTCGCCCATGTTGCGTGAGTGGGACGCCGTATCGTCGAACTGCACGTTCGGGTTGATCCGCAGCAATGTCGCGATATCGCCATTGCCCTTGGCCTGCTCGTCGATGTAGCGCTCGTCCAGCATCAGGCCTTCCTGATACGGGAACAGGCGCTGGCCGATGACCTTCAGCGTATCGAGCGTCGTGGGCTTGAGATATTCCGGCGTGGTCGCCGGCGGAACGGCGGTGGCCGGAGCGGGCGTGTCGGAGGATGCGGCGTCAGCCGCGTGCGCGCCGGCGGACAACGCCGACAGGATCGCCAGGGTCAGAAGTTTCATCGAGTTCTCGGAGCGAGTGGGGGCCCGGAGGGCACGTTCCGCTGGCGGTGAGAACTTCTATGAAGCGACTCGGTGCTGGCTGATCGGCGCGGATTGTGCGCGCTCCGTTCAGCTGCGTCAACGCCGTGATGTCGCACCCGATGTCGAAATCGCGTCCCCCGGATCGTCGCACCTGCAACCCTCCAGGAGTTGTCTCCGATGACGCGGCCTTTCGAAGTCGAGCGGATCGACCACCTCGTCCTGCGCGTGCGCGATCTCGCGCGCAGCCTCCGTTTCTACGGCGACGTGCTGGGCTGCCAGGTGGTGCGCCAACGCGAACACCTGGGCCTGGTGCATCTGCGCGCGGGCGCTTCGATGATCGATCTGGTCAGCGTCGACGGGACGCTGGGCGCGCGTGGCGGGGCAGCGGCGGGCGAGGAGGGACGCAACGTCGATCACCTCTGCCTGCGCATCGAGCCGTTCGACGAGGCGGCGCTGCGTGCGCATCTGGCGCGCTTCGGCATCACGCCGGCGCCGGTGGCGATCAACTTCGGCGCGGAAGGCGACGGGCCCTCGCTCTATTTCGACGATCCCGATGGCAACACCATCGAGGTGAAGGGGCCTGCTTCGAGATCGCCATGACGTTGCGTACTACGGCTTGCGTGGAGAAGCATGCGGATGCACGCTTCGGGAGGGATGCAGGCCTTACGGAGGGGCGCATGAAAATGAGGGGATGCGTGGCACTGGTCATTCTGTTGGCATCCGGGGCCGCCGTGGGCGAGCGCGGCGGCGTGCTCTCTCCCTACGACATCCTGCCGGGTCAATGGGGTTGGAGCAGCGCGGACTGCAAGCGCATGCCGGCGAAGATCAGCTTCGCCAAGGGTGGGAAGCGGATGCACATACGGCAGCCCACCGAGCTGGAGGGGCCTATCGAATTGAAGCTGACCAGCTACACGGTCACCGGCAGGAATGGCAATGCGCTTGCGATGCGCATGGACGGCGAGGATCGGCGTGACGACGCGGGCAACCTGGTGTCGTGGGACGCGGTTGTCCTGGATCAGGACACCTATTGCTGGCGACGCAGCGACTGGGGACCGCGCGACTGCACCAAGCGTCTTACCCGCTGCCCCGCCGGCTGAGGGTGCGCGGGTCGTAAGTCCATGCGGCGTCAGGGCGCTGCGCTGTCCTGTGCGTTGGCCGCCGGTGTCGGCGCCGGTGCTGAGGTCGCCGTCGCCTGCACCGGCGCGTCGGGCATCGCGGTGTCGGCGTCGGGCTTCGGTGCGCCGGGGGCGAGCAGCTGGCCTTCGCCCTGCATCGCTTCCTCGGCGGCCTTGGTCATCACCACGATGCTGATGCGGCGGTTGATCGGGTTCTGCGGGTTCTGCTTGTCGAACAGTACCGACGACGACAGGCCGACCACGCGCGACACCTTGTCCTCCTGCATGCCACCCACCACCAGCGCGCGGCGTGCGGCGTTGGCGCGCTCGGCGCTGAGTTCCCAGTTGGTGTAGCCGCGGTTGGAGGTGTACTGCGTCGTATCCGTGTGGCCGGTGATGCTGATGTGGTTCGGCACCTGGTTGATGAAGCCGGCCAGCTCGGCGAGGATCGCCTGCGTGTAGGGCTTCAGCACCGTGCCGCCGAGATCGAACATCGGGCGGTTCTGCTGGTCGACGATCTGGATGCGCAGGCCTTCCGGCGTCAGGTCGAGCAGCAACTGGTCCTTGAACGGCTCCAGCGCCTGGCTCTTGCCGATGGCTTCCTGCAGCGCCTGCATCAGCGTCTCGAGCCGCTGCTTCTCCTGCGCCTTCTGCTGTTCCTCGGAAACCTGCTGGGCATCGCCCGGCGGCTTCTCGAACGGGTTGTCGCTCTCGCCCTTCGGCAGGTCCATCGTGCCGCCGAGCTTGATCATCGACGTGCTCGCGCCGCCCGGGCCGGCCGGGCCGGGTGCGGGGGAGAAGCTCTTGCCGCTCAGCGGGCTGGGATTCCGGAAATACTCCGAGATCGCCGCGCGGTCCTTGTTGGTGGTGGCGCCCATCAGCCACATCACCAGGAAGAACGCCATCATCGCGGTCACGAAGTCCGCATAGGCGACCTTCCACGAACCGCCGTGATGGCCGCCGCCGGCGACCTTCTTGACCCGTCGGACGATGATGGTGGGGCGTTGCTCGCTCATCGCCGTGGCTTACTTGTTGGCCTTCAGGTGCGCTTCGAATTCCGCAAACGGCGGACGCACATCGGAGGGCAGGGTCTTGCGGGCGAACTCGAGCGCCACGGCGGGGTTGTAGCCGCGCAGGCAGGCCAGCAACGCCGTCTTCACCGACTCGTACATGCGGCTGTCCTGCTCCACCTGCGCTTCGATCGCGGCGGCCAGCGGCGAGACGAAGCCGTAGGCCAGCAGGATGCCGAGGAAGGTGCCGACCAGGGCGGCCGCGACGTGCGCGCCGACCGCGGCGATGTCGCCGCCGATCGAGCCCATCGTCACGATGATGCCGAGCACCGCGGCCACGATGCCGAAGCCGGGCAGGCCGTCGGACACTTTCTGCAGCGCATGCGCCGGCGCCATCGCTTCGTGGTGGTGCTTCTCCAGTTCCAGCTCGAGCAGCGGCTCCAGCTCGTGCGGTTCGATGTTGCTGCCCACCATCAGGCGCAGGCACTCGGTCAGGAAGTCGAGCAGGTGGTGGTCGGCGAGGATCTTGGGATATTTCTGGAACAGCGGGCTGTTGGTCGGGTTCTCGATGTGCTCTTCCAGCGACATGAAACCGTCGCGGCGGGCCTTGTTGAGCATCTCGTGGATCAGCGTCAGCACGTCGAGGTAATCCGACGACTTGTACTTGGCGCCCTTGAACACCGACAGCGTGGCCGAGATCGTGCTCTTGACCACCTTGGTCGGGTTGCTGGCCATGAAGGCGCCGAGCGCCGCGCCGCCGATGATGACCAGCTCGAAGGGCTGCCACAGGGCGCCGAGCTTGCCGTGCGAGCCGAGGTAGCCGCCGATCACGCTCAGGGTGACGATGATGAAGCCGACGATGATGAGCATGGCGACATTGACGCAGGGGTGGGGTTTCCTCTGGATCGGCCTGTCACCCGGTTTCTTGAGGGGCGACCGTTCGTCGGGGCCGGGCCGGGAGTGACCTTCGGCAGGGTTGACTACAGTTGTCGTCACGGGCATGTTGACGACAACTGTAGTCATGAGGCGATTCCATGCCCGGCAAGGCCCGCAAGTCCATCGGCGACCAGGAACTGGCACTGCTGCAGCACCTGTCCGAACACGGCGAGGCCAGCGTCGGCGAGGTCGCGGGCGCGTTCGGCGAGCCGCGCGGTCTGGCCCGCTCCACCGTGCTGACGATGATGGAACGGCTGAGGGCCAAGGCCTATCTGCGCCGCCGGCCGGTGGACGGCGTGTACCGCTACGCCCCGGTGGCCCAGTCCGACGACGTCATGCGCAGCGCGGTCGGCAGCTTCGTGGAGAAGACCCTGCAGGGCTCGCTGTCGCCGTTCGTGGCGTGGATGTCGCAACGCTCGGAAGTGAGCGACGACGAACTGGCCGAACTGGAGGCGCTGGTCGCCAACCTGCAGTCCAAGCGGAAGGAGAGCTGACATGGGCCTGGAAGCGTTCGCCGACCTGGTCGCCTCGCGCCTGCTCGCCGTCGGCGGGCAAGCCGTCCTGCTCGCGGCCCTGGTCTGGGCGCTGTGCCGGTTCCTGCCGCGGCTCGATGCCCGCACCCGCGCCTGGCTGTGGTGGTTGGTCGCCACGCAGATGGTGGTGGGGCTGTTCTGGCATGCGCCGGTCGGATTGCCGTTGCTGCCCGCCGCGCCTTCCGCGTCCGTCGCGGTGCAGGCGGTTCCGATGACGGTCGATGCTGCGGCAACGACCGCCTCCGTCGCATCGGCGGCCACCGCCACGCTCCCCCCGGTTGCCCAGGACGCCGGACTGCAATTCGGCTGGCCGGTCTGGCTGCTGGCCGCCTGGCTTGCCGGCGTGACGGTCATGCTGCTCAACACCGCGCGACAGTGGATTCGCCTGCGCGGACAGCTGGCGCGCGCGATGCCGTGCACCGATCCGCGCGCGACGGCAGAGTACGCCGCACTCGGTCGCCATCTCGGCCTCGACACGTTGCCGGCACTGCGCGTCAGCGACGACATCGAGTCGCCGATGCTGGCCGGGCCCTGGCGCCCCGTGCTGCTGCTGCCCGCGGCCGGCCTGGCGCGGATGCGCGGCGACGACCTGCGCATGGCGCTGCACCACGAACTCGCCCACCTGCAGCGTCGCGATCTGTGGTGGGCATGGATGCCGGCCCTGGCGCAGCACCTGTTCTTCTTCCATCCCGTCGCCCACCTCGCCGCGCGCGAGTACGGCCTGGCCCGCGAAGTCGCCTGCGACGCCGCCGTGCTGGCCGACGAGCGCCACGCGCCCCACGACTACGGCCGCCTGCTGGTGAAGCTGGGCGTCGCCACCGCACCGTCGCCGGCGCTCGCCGGCGCCTCCCCCACGTTCCGCATCCTCAAGAGGAGACTGCTCATGCTCCAGCACACCGCATCGCCCCTGCGCAGCAGCGCGCTGGCCCTGACCATCGGTCTGGTCCTGTTTGGCGCCGTTCCGTACCAGGTCACCGCCAGTGCACCGGTGGCGCCCGTCGCGCCGGTGCCCGCGGCCGCCGCGACGAACGCAACGGCCCCCGTGGCCGCCACCGCCGCAACGTCGGCCACCCCCGCCGCGGCGCCGGTCGCAGCGACCGCGGCCACGCCGGCCGCTCGCCCGGCCGCCGCACCGCGCGCCATCGTCGCGGCGAATGGCTACGCCGTTCCCGCGCCTCCGCCGCCGCCTGCAGTGCCGGCCGTGCCCAAGGTGGCCCCGCCGGCGCCGCCCACCCCGCCCGCACCCCCGAAGCATCCCGGCCACAGCAGCACGAGCAGCACGCAGGTGATCAACATCGATCGCGAGGGCGGTGGCGATGCCTATGTGCTGATCGACGGCAACGAGGTCACGATGGCCGGCCGCAGCGACGACATCGTCACCGCCCGCAAGCAGCAGCAAGGCAGCGCGCCGGTGCTGTGGGTGCGCCAGGATGGCAAGCAGTACGTGGTACGCGACACGGCCACCCTGAAGCAGATCAAGGCCGCGCACGCACCGATGGAAGCCCTGGGTGCGCAGCAAGGCAAGCTGGGCGAACAGCAGGGCGCGCTCGGCGAACGCCAGGGTGCGCTGGGTGAGAAGCAGGGCGAGCTCGGCGTGAAGATGGCCGCCATCGCCACCGAACAGGCCTCGGCCGCGATGCGGGGTGGACAGGGTCGTCAGGTGGAGTTCGATCGCAAGATGGAAACGCTGGCACGGGAGCAGGACGCCCTGGCGAAACGGCAGGAGGCATTGGCCCGCCAGCAGGAACCGCTCGCGCGCCAGCAGGAAGCGCTTGGCCGTCAGCAGGCGGCCGCCGCGATGCGGATGCAGAGCGATGTGGATCGTCTGGTCGGTGAGGCCATCCGCACCGGCAAGGCCAAGCGTCTCTGAGCCTCGCGGTCAGTCGTCCGCGGGCAGCCCGCTCCACTGGGAGCGGGCGATGCGGATGATCGTGCGGACCTGGTCGCGGTCCTGATGACGGGAAATCGCGACGGCGCCGAGGCGTAGCGCCTCGGCGCGCAGTTCTTCGGTGAGGTCGTAATGCGCGCCGCTGCGCTTGTCCTGGAAGGCGCGGCGCGGCATGCCCAGGCGCGCCGCCATCGCATGCAGCTCGTCCAGCGTGTCGGCCATCATGTGGGCCCAGCGGCGGCCGCGCCAGAACGTGACGGCATCGTCCACGTAGACGCTCATCGCGGCGCGGTGGCTTTCGGCGGCCGCACCATGCGGTCCATCAGGTGTTCGAGCGTGGCCGGCAGGTCGCCGCAGCGGCCCATGTGCACCGGCGAGGTCTGGATGATCGAGCTGCGCTTGGCGGTGAGCCAGTGGAAGCGCGCGCGCGGCGGCAACAGGCCGATCGGCGCCGCCGCTTCGCCGCCGCGGCAGATCGCCGGGATGGTCTCCAGGTGGCGGCGCAGTGATTCGATGTCCAGCCCGGGGTCCAGCATGCGCAGGCGCGCTTCATCGAGTTCGATGCGCGCTTCGAGGAAGCCCGCGCGCTCGCACGACAGGATGATGCCGACGTTGACGAACTCCTCGCGCTCCACGCGCGGGACGACGCGGATCACCGCGTAGTCGTAGGTGTCATGTGCGTGCACGGATCGCCTCCTGCACGAAGGCCTCGCGCTGCGCGAGGCGCTGTACCAGGTACGCGACGTAGGCCGCGCGCTGGGTGGGGGCATCGCCGAAGCGGTCCGGCCCTTCCAGCCACGCATCGGGCACGTCGGCGACGACGTCGGCGATGGTGGCCTCCGTCAGCCTGGCCGCCATGGCGGCGTCGACCTCGGCCAGCCGCGAGGCCCAGCGCAGCAGCACGTGATCGCGGATCAGCGGGAACGGCTTGCCGGCGCCGGCCAGATCGCCGTCCCAGCCGTGGTGGAAGTACAACGCCGCGCCGTGGTCGATCAGGTACAGCTTGCGGTGCCACATCAGCAGGTTGGTGTTGCGCGCGGTGCGGTCGACGTTGCTGATGAAGGCGTCGAACCAGACGATGCGCGAGGCCAGCTCCGGATCGGGCTGTTCGGCGACCGGGTCGAAGTTCACCGCGCCGGGCAGGTAGTCCATCGCCAGGTTGATGCCGGCGCTGGCCTTGATCAGGTCCTGGATCTCCGGGTCGCCTTCGGTGCGGGCGAGGTCGGCATCGAGCGCCATCAGCGCCAGGTCCGGCATCGGCAGCTGCAGGGCGCGGGCCAGGCCGCCGGCGATCACCTCGGCCACCAGCGCCTTAGGCCCCTGGCCGGCGCCGCGGAACTTCAGGACGTAGAGGCCGTCGTCGTCGGCTTCGACCACGGCGGGCATGGAGCCGCCTTCGCGCAGCGGGGTGACGTAGCGGGTGGCGGTGCGGAGGGGAAGCGTCATCAGGCCGCTAGGATAGCGCGGCCGCGCGTCGTGCTCAGGTCGAACGCGCCACGCCCATGCGCCGCAGCAGCAGGTAGACCACCACGCTCGAGGCCGCGCCGAGCAGCAGCGCGAATGCCAGGCCGTGGGTGCTGTGCGCGAACGGCAGCCCGGGCAGGTTCATGCCGAACAGGCCGGCGACCAGGCTGGGCGGCAGCAACAGCGCGGTGATCATCGACAGCACGTAGAGATGCCGGTTGGTGCGTTCGGCGAGCTTGGCCGCCACTTCGTCCTGCAACAGGCGCGCGCGTTCCTGCAGCGTACCGACATCCCCGTCGAGATCGTCGAAACGCTGGTTGAGGCGTGCGATGGCGAGCAGCAGGTCGTCGTCGGCATCGCCCGCATGGCGTTGCTCGAACGGTTTCAGCACGCGCCGCATCGCGGTGAGCGGCCGGTGCAGGCGCACGGTCTGGTGGCGCAACTGGGCCAGGTCGCGGCGCTCTTCGCCGATGCTGTCCGCCAGCACGCGGTCCTCGATGCGGTCCAGCCGCGTCGACAGTCCATCGCTGCTGCGCTCCACCGTATCGGCGAAGCGGCCGGCCACCATCTCCAGCAGGCGGACCGGCGCATCGGCCTGCACGCCGACGATCACCGCACGGCGCGCGGCCTCGACCGAGCGCAAAGCCTGGCGGCGCGCGGTGACCAGCAGGCGCTCCGTCATCGCGAAGTGCAGCCAGCCGATGCCGTCGTCGCCCCGCAACTGGCCTTCGGCCGCGAGATCGACGCCGCGCTGGTGCGTCCAGTCGACGAAGACGCCGTAGGCCGCAGTGTCTTCGCGCTGCAGGTTCACGTGCGAATCCGGCGACAGCAGCGTGTCGCGGGCGTCCTCGGGAATCGGCAGGACCGCCACCACCTGTGCGCTGCGCACATCGCTGAGGTCCAGGTGCAGCCAATGCCAGGCGTCGGTGGACGCATCCAGCATATCGAGGCCGGTGGACGCGGCATCGAGCGCATGGGCGCGGCCTTCGCCGTGGAACCGGTACAACCAGAGCGCGCCCGGCAATCCGGAGAATGTCGGCATGGCGGCGTGCGTATCGGTGGATGCGGCCATGTATGACAGCCGGGCGACGGTTGGGTGACGGTCAGGCTACCGCCGTCATGTGCCCGTCTCGTGACAGGCGGCCGGCATCACCCCGCAGGCTGCGACTCCGCACCGCCGCGCTGCAGCGGGTCGGGCAGGGCGGCGCCGTGCGGCGTGAAGGCCAGCGAGACCGAGTTCAGGCAGTGGCGCTCGCCGGTCGGCGGCGGACCGTCCGGGAACACGTGGCCCAGGTGGCTGTGGCAGCGGGCGCAGACGATCTCGGTGCGGATCATGCCGTAGCTGATATCGCGGATGCGGCCGACGTGCGCTTCGTCCACCGGCTGGAAGAAGCTCGGCCAGCCCGTGCCGGAATCGAACTTGGCGCTGGAGCGGAACAGCGGCAGGCCGCACAGGCGGCAGGTGTAGACGCCGTCCTGCTTGTTGTCCAGGAACACGCCGCAGAAAGGCGCCTCGGTACCGTGCTGCAGCAACACCCGGCGTTCGTCTTCGCTCAGGCCGGCGACCAGCGCCGTGCGTTGCGCATCGGTGGGCGGGGTGAGGTCGAAGGTCGCCATGGACGTGCTCCGCGGAAGAAGGGATGCCATGGATATGGTGCCTCCCCCGGCGTGCCACAAGCCTGGTTTACCATCGCCGCGTTCCCCGGGAGATGCACGGATGCGCTGGATGCTGGCCTTGTTGACGACGTTGGCGCTGCCCCAGTCGGTGCGCGCGCAAGCGCCCGACGCGCCGCCGCGCGTTCCACCCGCCCCCGGCTGCCTGGATGCCCGGCAGATGGGCGAGGTGCGCCAGGCGTCGTCCACGGAACTCGCCGTGCAGGGTCGGGACGGACAGCGCTTCCGCATCACCCTGTCCGAAGGATGTCCCGGTGCCGGCCGGGCCGATGCCGTCCTGCTGGCCCGCGAGGGCTGGGTGTGCGGGACCGGCCAGGAATACGTGCGCATCGGCGAGGCCACCTGCGCGGTGACCGGGATCGCGACGATCGACGCGCGCGAGTACGCCGCCATGGCGCGCGCATCGCAGGGATCGGAGGATGGCGTCGCCACGCTGGAAACGGTGGAAGTACGTGCGCCGCGGCGGCGCGGCTTCGCCGGTTCGTCGAGCTTCTGCTTCAACCCGCGCTACCTGCGCGCGTGGTCGGAGGACAGCGAGGGCATGCTGGTGGAGTTGTCGCCGCGTCGTTCGGGCGGACACCGCTATTACCGGGTCGAGCTCGCGCAGAGCTGCCCCGACCTGGACTCCGCACCGGCCATCGTCTTCCGGTCCGGCGTCGGCATCGGGCTCATCTGCGGCAATCCCGGCGACCGCGTGGTGGCGCAGGACAGCGGCGGCAACAGCCTCTTCGATTCCGGCAATGCGGATGCGTGGATGCCCGGCGACGAACGGCGCTGGTCTCGCCGCGGCATACGCGTGCAGTGTTCGGTGTCGGCGGTCTACCCGCACGAGCCGGCGCCGCGCGGGGCGGCACCGGCACCCTGAGTCACTGCATCAGGGCGTGGACGTCAGCGCGGCGTTGGCCTTGAACTCGCGACGCAGCCAGTCGTCGATCATGCGCTTCTCGTAGCGCAGGGTGTCGGTGCTGTTGAGGTTGGAACCCATCAGGAAGCCGTGGTCGACCAGCTTGCGCTCGCCTTCCGCGACCACCTGCCCATCCGCGCCCTTCACGACGAAGTTCAACGTCATCCGCGGCGGGTAGATGTCCTTGACGATGCGGATGTCTTCCATGCCGGGGCGAACCGCAGGTTCGTAGCGGCCGGCACGGTCGATGTCGGTGATGGTGACGTCCAGCGTCTGGCCGCGGGCGAGCCGCTGGCCGGCTTCATCGCGCAGGTACTCCGCCAGGTCGGTCACCCAGGTGCCGCGCTTCGATTCCCAGCGGTTGCCGCTGAACTTGATCTCGCTGAACTGCCCGGGGTCGGTCCACTGGACGCTGACGGCGCCGCCTTCGGTGGGCAGGCTGCGCGGGATCTCGGGATCGGTGACGTTCTTCTGCCGCGCCTCGGCGGGCATCGCGGCCGTGAGCGCGACGAAGGAGGCGAGCAGCAGGGCGGAGGCTTTCATGACCGTTCCTCGGGAGATATCCGAGAGGATTGTGCGCCGCGTACGGGGGTGCGGCAACGGCGCACGACGCCGGGCTTACGGCATGTTCAGCGCCGGTTTCCGGCCCGTTCAGAGGCTGCGCAGGCGCTCCACGTCGCGGACCGGCGGGGCGCCGAACATGCGGCTGTATTCCCGGCTGAACTGCGACGGGCTTTCGTAGCCCACGCGGTGGCCGGCGCTGGCGGCGTCCATGACCTCGCTCAGCATCAGTCGGCGAGCCTCCTGGAGGCGCAACTGCTTCTGGTACTGCAGCGGACTCATCGCGGTCACGGCCTTGAAGTGGTGGTGCAGCGCCGACGCGCTCATGTGCACCTCGCGGGCGATGTGGTCGATGCGCAAAGGCTGCGCGTAATGCTGCCGCAACCAGTGGATCGCCTTGGCCACGCGCTGGCCCTGGCTGTCGGCGATGCCGATGTGGCGCAGCATCGCGCCCTGCGGGCTGCACAGCACGCGGTACAGGATCTCGCGTTCGATCAACGGCCCGAGCAGCGGGATGTCGTGCGGCGTATCGAGCAGCTTCACCAGGCGGATCGCGGCGTCCAGCATCTCCACGCTACTGGGTTGCAGGAACAGGCCGCGCGATGGCGGCGGCAGCGGCGCACGGGCCGATTCGGCCTCGGTGACCAGCTCGGCGATGGTGGAGGGCGACAGCTTCAGGATCAGGCACAGGTAGGGGGCCTCCGCGGAAGCCCGGGTGACCTGCCCGGTCACCGGCAGGTCGACGGATGCGACGACGAAACGGCTCGCGTCGTAGTCGTAGACCTCGTCGGCGAGGATCGCGCGCTTGGCCCCCTGGACGATCAGGCACAGCGCGGCTTCCTGCACGCCGCGCATGGGCAGCGCCATGGGCGCGCTCAGGCGGGAGAACTGCAATGCCTGGATCGCGGTCGTGTGGACGCCATCCTGGCCGGTGGATCGTTCAATCAAGCCGGCGAGCTCGCGCAGGCGGGCGTCATGGGCGGAAGCGGTAGCGGACATGGGAAGGGCCGGGAATACGGGCGTGGGGGATGGAAACGAGTCTACGCAGCGCGCCGCTGGATGGAATGGCCTGGACGGGGGCAGCGCAGGATCAGGCAAGGATCGCGGAGGAACCGGATATCGACGCTGGGGGCGGCGGGCCGAGACTGCGCCCCGTTGCGGCACAGCCCGTGCCGCGCATTCCCCCACGAGGTACCCCATGTCCGGAATCCAAGGAAAAGTCATCGCCATCACCGGCGCCAGCAGCGGCATCGGCGAGGCCGCCGCGCGCGAACTCGCCCGTCGCGGTGCCCATGTCGTCCTGGGTGCGCGCCGCACCGACCGGCTGGAGCGGCTGGTCGCGGAGATCGCCGCAACGGGCGGCAGCGCCCGCTTCCAGGCGCTGGACGTCACCCGCCTGGACGACGTGCAGGCGTTCGTCGCGTTCGCCCAGGCGTCGTTCGGCCGGCTCGACGTGATCGTCAACAACGCCGGCGTGATGCCGCTGTCGCCGCTGGCCGCGCTGAAGATCGACGAATGGAACGCGATGATCGACGTCAACATCCGCGGCGTGCTGCACGGCATTGCCGCGGCGCTGCCGGTGATGCAGGCGCAGGGCGGGGGCCAGGTGATCAATGTCGCCTCCACCGCGGGCCATCGCGTGTGGCCGAGCGCCTCGGTGTACTGCGCCACCAAGCATGCGGTGTTGGCCATTTCGGAGGGCCTGCGGCAGGAGCACGACAGCCTGCGCGTCACCGTGGTGTCGCCGGGCGTGACCACCAGCGAACTGGCCGAAACCATCAGCGACGCCGGCATCAAGGCGTGGATCGAGGACTTCCGCCAGGTCGCCATTCCCGCCGAGGCCATCGCCCGCGCGATCGCCTACGCCATCGAGCAACCGGACGATGTGGATGTCAGCGAAGTGATCGTGCGGCCCTCCGCCAGCGCGAACTAAGCGTTCCATCGCGAGGGGTTGCCGCTGCGGCGACGGGGGAGTGCAATGGCGCACTCCCCCGCTTCTGGATCGTCCCCATGGAATACCGCTATCTCGGCGCATCGGGCCTGCGCGTCCCCGTCCTGTCCTTCGGCACCGGCACGTTCGGTGGCCAGGGAGCCCTGTTCAGCGCCTGGGGCAGTACCGACGTGGCCGAAGCACGCCGGCTGGTCGACATCTGCCTCGACGCCGGCCTCACCCTGTTCGACAGCGCCGACGTCTATTCGAAGGGCGCGGCCGAAGAAATCCTCGGCGAGGCGATCAAGGGACGTCCGCGCGACTCGCTGCTCATTTCCACCAAGGCCACCTTCCGGTTCGGCGACGGCGAGAACCAGGTGGGCTCTTCGCGTCACCACCTCATCAACGCCGTCGATGCCGCGCTCAAGCGCCTCGGCACCGATTACATCGACCTGTTCCAGCTGCATGGCTTCGATGCGCGTCCGCCGGTCGAAGAGGTGCTGTCCACGCTCGATACGCTGGTGAAGGCCGGCAAGATCCGTTACCTGGGCGTGTCGAACTTCTCCGGCTGGCACCTGATGAAGTCGCTGGCTGCCGCCGATCGCCACGGCTGGACGCGCTACGTGGCGCACCAGGCGTACTACTCGCTGGTCGGCCGCGACTACGAATGGGAGCTGATGCCGCTGGCCGCCGACCAGGGCGTGGGCGCGGTGGTCTGGAGTCCGCTGGGCTGGGGTCGCCTCACCGGCAAGATCCGCCGCGGCCAGCCGCTGCCGGAAAACAGCCGCCTGCAGTCGCAGACCGCGCACGATGCCGGTCCGCAGGTCGACCTCGAGTACCTGTACGACGTGGTCGATGCGCTGGACGAGGTCGCGCAGGAAACCGGCAAATCGATCCCGCAGGTCGCGTTGAACTGGCTGCTGCAGCGGCCGACGGTCAGCACCGTGGTGATCGGGGCGCGCAACGAGGAACAACTGAAGCAGAACCTCGGCGCGGTGGGCTGGAACCTGACGGCCGAACAGGTGGCGAAACTGGATGCGGCGAGCCAGCGGCCGAAGCCGTATCCGTACTGGCACCAGGCAGGCTTCGCCTACCGCAATCCCACGCCGGTCTGATGCGCGTGCAGGGCGGGATCGTCCGCCCTGCTTCGTCATCGCATGCGTGCGGCTGCTAGAGTCGCGCGGCCCTTTCCTGCCCGGAGTTCCGATGCGCCTACGCGTCCTTGCCGTCGTCCTGTCCCTTGCGTGCGCGCCCGCATTCGCGGCAACCACCTACGTGAAAGCCGGGCGCCTGCTCGATGTCGAATCCGGGCGGGTGCTGACCGACCAGGCCATCGTCATCGAGGATGCGCGCATCACCGCCATCGGTCCGGCCGCGACGACGCCGGTGCCCTCGGGCGCGACCGTGCACGACCTGTCCGGCAAGACCGTGCTGCCGGGCCTCATGGATGCGCACGTCCACCTGCACGGCGACGCCGACCTGCAGGGTTACCGGCGCCTGGCCATCTCGCTGCCGGCCGCCGCCATCAAGGGGGCGAAGAACGCGCGCACCACTCTGCTGGCGGGCTTCACCACCGTGCGCGTGCCGGGCTCGCCCGGCTACGCCGACGTGGCGCTGCGCGATGCGATCGCGAACGGTGAAGTCGAAGGCCCGCGCATCCTCGCCGGCGGCGTGTCCATCGGCATCACCGGCGGCCATTGCAGCGACAACAACCTGCTGCCCGCCGAGTACAAGGCGGTGGGCGAAGGCGTGGCCGACGGCCCGTGGGCCGCGCGGCAGAAGGTGCGGCAGAACGTCAAGTTCGGCGCCGACTTCATCAAGACCTGCTCCACCGGCGGCGTGCTGTCCAAGGGCACCGAGGTCGGCGCGCCGCAGTACTCGCTGGAGGAGCTGACGGCGTTGGTGGACGAAGCGCACGCCCTGGGCCGCAAGGTCGCCTCGCACGCGCATGGCGCCACCGGCATCCGCAACGCGCTATTGGCCGGCGTGGATTCCATCGAACACGCCAGCTTCATCGACGACGAAGGCATCGCCCTGGCGAAGAAGAACGGTGCGGTGCTCGTGATGGATATCTACAACACCGAGTACATCCTCGGCGAAGGCGAGAAGGCCGGGTTCCTGCCCGAATCGCTGGAGAAGGAGCGCCGCGTGGGCGCCAACCAGCGCGAGAACTTCCGCAAGGCGCACCAGGCCGGCGCGATCATGGGTTTCGGCACCGACGGCGGCGTCTACCCGCACGGACTCAATGCACGCCAGTTCTCGCGCATGGTGCAGTTCGGCATGACGCCGCTGCAGGCGATCCGCTCGGCCACCGTGGTCAATGCGCGTCTGTTCGGCATCGACAAGGACGTGGGCGTGCTCAAGCCGGGCTACTCCGCCGACCTGATCGCCGTGGATGGCGATCCGCTGCAGGACGTCGCGGTGCTGGAGAACGTCGGCTTCGTGATGAAGCAGGGCCGCGTGTACAAGAACACCGAGAACGAGTGAGGCGCACCGCATGTCGAAACCCGTGAAGATCGATTTCGTCTCCGACGTCGCCTGCCCCTGGTGCGCGATCGGCCTAGCGTCGCTCGAGCGCGCCATCGCCGCCATCGGCGGCGACCTGCAGGTCGAACTGCACTTCCAGCCGTTCGAACTGAATCCGGACATGGGGCCCGATGGAGAGTCCATCGCCGATCATCTGGGTCGCAAGTACGGGTTGTCGCCGGAGCAACTGGCGCAGAACGGCGAGGCGCTGCGTCTGCGGGGCGAAGCCCTGGGCTTCCACTTCGACCTCCGGAAGCGCGACCGCATCTACAACACCTTCGATGCCCATCGACTGCTGTACTGGGCCGGCGAGCTCGGCGGTACGCAGCAGCATGCGCTCAAGCGCGCGCTGCTGCAGGCGTACCACGGGGAGGGTCGCAATGTGTCCGATCGCGACACGCTGGTCGCGATCGCCAGCGCAGCGGGACTGGATGCGACCGGGGCGCGCGGCGTCTTGGAAACGGACCGCTTCGCTGCCGAGGTCCGCGAGCGGGAGCGCTTCTACCAGCAGCACGGTATCCAGGCCGTGCCGTCGGTGATCCTCAACGACCGTCATCTCGTCCAAGGCGGGCAGCCGCCGGAGACCTTCGAGCAGGCGCTGCGGCAGCTGTCGGGCATCACTGCCTGAGCCGGGTCACCCGTGCCGGGCGAGCAGGATGGCCTCGTTGCTCGGCATCTCAATGACGACGGCGGTCGGGATGCCGTGGTGCTGGTGCAGGGTGGCGGCGAGCAGTTTGGCGTTCTCGCGGGCGTCGCAGAGGTTGTCGAACCAGTTACGGCCGTATTCGCCCTCATAGAGCTGCCAGCCGCTGGCGGCGGCGGCGATGGTGAAGAGCAGGCGAGGCATGGGGTACTCCAATCAGCAATGCCGGGCAGGGAACCGGCAGGGCTACTGTGCGTGAATGTGTCAGCTATCACATTCGGCGGAATCCCCGGCTTCGCGTAGGAAAATTCCTACGTACCGCTCAGCGCAGCAGCGGTTCCAGCGCCTTCCAGACGTGGTCGCGCAGCTTGGGCTGCGCACTGGCGACCGGGTGCAGGTTGTCGGCCTGGTAGGCGTTGCGGTCCAGTGCGATGGGTTCCAGCAGGAAAGGCAGCAGGGCGGTACGGTACTGCCGGGACAGCGCGATGTAGTTCTGTTCGAAGCCGCGGGTGTAGTCCGGGCCGTAGTTCGGCGGCATGCGCATGCCGACCAGCAACACCTTGGCCTTGCCCGCCTGTGCGGCCTTGATCATCTTCTCCAGGTTGGCGTGCGTCTGCGCCAGCGGCAGGCCGCGCAGGCCGTCATTGGCGCCCAGCGCGATGACGACGACCGCCGGCTTGTGGCGCTGCAGCTCTGCGGCGATGCGCGCCGCGCCGCCCGCGGTGGTCTCGCCGCTGATGCTGGCGTTGACGACCCGCCAGCCTGGTCGGGTCTTGCCGATGCGGTCCGCGGTCAGCGCGACCCAGCCCTGCGCCGGCGACAGGCCGTAGGCGGCGGACAGCGAATCGCCCATCACCAGGACGGTGCGCGCGCCCTTCGCGGCTGCGGCCTGCGCGGTTTGCGCTGCGACGGGCCGTGCGAATACCGCGACGAGCAGAAGCAGGGCCACGCCGATGGCCCATTGCATGCGTGCGCGCCCGGCCCCATACCTGCTTGAATTAAGAAACATTTAATCCGTGCTCCCGATGATTCACGAAATGACCGACGAGACGATCATGGCCGACGCCAGCAGACTGCACACTGAAGCCCGCACCACCGAACGCGCCGTCCTCGACGTGCAGGGGCTGGGCAAGCACGTGCCGCTGCCCGGTGGCGAACTGACGATACTCGAGGACATCGGCTTCCGCATCGGCCACGGCGACACGGTGGCGATCGTCGGCGCGTCGGGCTCGGGCAAGAGCACGCTGTTGTCGTTGCTGGCCGGGCTGGATGTTCCCAGCGCGGGCGCGGTGACGCTCGATGGCGAACGCATTTCCGACATGGACGAAGACGGCCGTGCGCGCGTGCGCGGCGAGAAGGTCGGCTTCGTCTTCCAGAGCTTCCAGCTGCTGCCGTCGCTGACGGCGCTCGAGAACGTCATGCTGCCGCTGGAGTTGCGCGGCGATGCCGACGTGGACGGTCCCGCGCGCCAGATCCTGGAGAAGGTCGGCCTGGGCCAGCGACTGGGCCACTATCCGCGCCAGTTGTCCGGCGGCGAGCAGCAGCGCGTGGCGTTGGCGCGCGCGTTCGTCACGCGCCCGTCGCTGCTGTTCGCCGACGAACCCACCGGCAACCTCGACACGCATACCGGTCAGGCGATCATCGAACTGCTGTTCGCCTTGAACGCCGACGCGGGCACCACGCTGGTGCTGGTCACCCACGACGACCATCTGGCGGCACGCTGCCAGCGCCTGCTCCGGCTGGACGCCGGCCGCCTGCAGAGCGGCGGCGCATGAAGACGCTCGCGCTGGCCTGGCGCCAGTTGCGCCGTGATCTGGTCGCGGGCGATGTCCGCATCCTGTTCGCCGCGCTGGTGCTGGCGGTGGTGGCGGTGACGTCGGTGGGCTTCGTCACCGATCGCGCGGAGCGCGCACTCGCCATCGAAGCGAACCGCCTGCTCGGCGGCGACGTGGTCGTGCGCGGCGACACGCCCCCGACGGCGGCACTGCGCGCGCTGGCGGCCGGCCCGGGCCTGCGCGTGACCGAGACGCAGGAGATGCAGAGCATGGTCCGCGCCGGCGAGGCGCTGTCGCTGGGCGACCTGCGCGCGTTGGGCGAAGGCTTTCCGTTGCGTGGCAGCTTCCGCGTCATCGACGCGGCGGGCGGCCCCGAGCACGATGCTGCCGGCGTTCCCGCGCCCGGCACGGTATGGATCAGCCAGGCCGGCGCCGAAACCCTGGGCGCGAAGCTCGGAGACGAGATCGGCATCGGCACGCGTGCACTGAAACTTGCGGCCCTGGTCACGCAGGAGCCCGACGCCGCGCTGGACTATTTCAACGTCGCGCCCAAGGTCTTCCTCAACCTTGCCGACCTTCCTTCCACCGGCCTCGTGCAGGAAGGCAGTCGCCTCCGCTACCGCCTGGTCGTCGCGGGCGATGCCGGCGCGGTCGAAACCTTCACCGCGGCGGTCAAGCCGCAGCTCGCGCGCGGCCAGCGGATGGAGACGATCCAGGACGCGCGGCCGGAGGTGCGCTCCGCGCTGGACCGTGCCAGCCGCTTCCTGGGCCTGGCCGCACTGGTGTCGGTGGTGCTGGCCGCCGTCGCCGTGGCGATGGCGGCGCGCCGGCACAGCGAGCGCCATCTCTCCGGCACGGCGGTGATGCGCTGCCTCGGCGCGCAGCAGCGCACGCTGGTCGGCATCCATGTCGGCGAATTGGTGTTGCTTGGCCTGGCCGCCTGCACGGTGGGCGTGCTGATCGCCTTCGGCCTGCAGTGGGGCATCGGCAGCTGGCTGCAGCAATCGTTGAAGATCGACATCCCGCCGGCGGGCGTACTGCCCGCCTTGCAGGGCTACGGCGTGGGCATGATCGTGCTGCTCGCCTTCGGCGCGCCGCCGGTGCTGGCGCTGCGGCGCGTTCCCGCGTTGCGCGTGCTGCGTCGCGATCTCGACCGGACCGAACCCAGCGCCTGGCTGGTCGCGCTGACCGGCTTCGTCGGCCTCGGCGCGCTGCTCTGGTGGAAGGCGGGTTCGCCGGCGCTGGGCACTGCGATGCTGGTCGGCATCATCGGCACGCTCGCCGTGCTCGCCGGGCTGGCCTGGCTGTTGATCCTGCTGGTGCGCCGCGTGCGCTCGCGCTTGCGCGGCAGCCTGCGCTATGGCCTGGCCAACGTCAGCCGACGTGCCGGTACGTCGATCGCGCAGGTGTCGGCGCTCGGCCTCGGGTTGATGGCGCTGTTGCTGCTGACCTTCGTGCGCACCGACCTGCTGGACCGTTGGCAGCTGGCGCTCTCGGCCAATGCCCCGAACCGTTTCATCATCAACGTGCAGCCGGACCAGGTGGATCCGGTGAAGACGTTCATGCAGGCGCGCGGACTGTCGGCGGTCGACCTGTATCCGATGATCCGTGGCCGGCTGGTCGAATTGAACGGCAAGCCGAGCAGCGGCGCGGACTATGAAGACGCCGACGAGCGCACGCAACGCCGGGCCGATCGCGAGTTCAACCTGTCGATGGCTGCGACACTGCGCGACGACAACAAGGTGACCGCGGGCGAGTTCTGGACCGATCGCACGCCTTCGTCGCCGGAGCTGTCCGTGGAAGAGGACTTCGCCGACGCGTTGGGCTGGAAGTTGGGCGATCGCGTCGCCTTCGACATCGCCGGCCAGCGCTTCGAGGGCCGGATCACCAGCCTGCGCAGCGTGGACTGGGAAAGCTTCCGTCCCAACTTCTTCGTCGTCGCCTCGCCCGGCGCGCTCGACGGCTATTCCGCCAGCTACATCACCGCGGTCAGCGTGCCGACCGGCGATGCCGCGTTCACGCGCGAGCTGGTGGGCCGGTTCCCCAACCTGTCGGTGATCGACGTGGAGGCGGTACTGAGCCAGGTGCGCAGCACGGCCGAACAGGTTTCGCAGGTTGTGCAGGTGGTGTTCTGGTTCTCGTTGGCCGCCGGCCTGCTGGTCCTGATGGCGGCGGTGAGCGCCAGCCAGGACGAGCGCCTGCTGGAAGGCGGTGTGATGCGCGTGCTCGGCGGCAGCCGTCGCCAGCTGCGTCTCGCGCAGGCCTCGGAGTTCGCCGCGATCGGTCTGCTGGCGGGTCTGGTCGCGGCGATCGCGGCCTCGGTGCTGTCGGGCGTCGTGGCGACGCAGGTGTTCGACCTGCCGTGGAAAGCGAACTGGCAATTGGCCGCCATCGGCGGTGGCCTGGGCATGGTGGCCGCGCTCGGTGCGGGGCTCTTCGCCACGCGCAAGGTGCTGGATGCGCCGCCGTCGGTGACGCTGCGCGAACTACAGGGCTGACACCATCCGGCTAGTGGCGGCTGTCGCCGTCTTCGCTGGCGAGGTCTTCGGGCCGCATCGGCGTCGCTTCGAAGCGACGGCCGTAGGCCCGTTCCTCGATCACGCGTTCGATCTCGTCCTCCGGCAGGCCGGGCGCGCCGTAGACGGCGTACGCGATGCTCCCGTCCGCGCGTTCGCCGACCTGGTGCAGGCGGTAGCGGGCATGGCCGCCGCCGCCGTCCTCGGGGTAATGGACCGGCGGGCGTCCGCCTTCCATGTCCATCTCGCTGTTGTCCACCACGCCTCCCACGAACAAGGCTCTCATCTGCGATCTCCGGCGACACGATGCGGCCGAGTCTGGCAGCCGCGATGTTCGCGCAGGGTCAAGCAAACATTGCGCGCGCGCGAACAACGGGCATTGCAAAGCTGAACAAAAAGAGGGGCGAGCCGAAGCTCACCCCTTGATGCACACCACCTGGCGCAGCGTGTGGACCACCTCCACCAGGTCGCTCTGCGCGGCCATCACGGCGTCGATGTCCTTGTAGGCCGCCGGTGATTCGTCGATCACGCCGGCGTCCTTGCGGCATTCGACGTGTGCGGTGGCCTCGCGGTGCTGCGACAGCGTGATCTGCTGGCGCGCGGCGGTACGGCTCAGCACGCGGCCGGCCCCGTGGCTGCAGCTGTGGAAGCTGTCCGCGTTGCCCTTGCCGCGCACGATGAAGCTCTTCGCGCCCATGCTGCCGGGAATGATCCCCAGCTCGCCGGCACGCGCGCTCACCGCACCCTTTCGGGTGACCAGCAGGTCCACGTCCCCGTGCGTCTCCTTCTGCACGTAGTTGTGGTGGCAGTTGACCGCCATCTTCTCCAGCTGGAACTTCGGCAGGCGGTGACGCATCTCGGCGAGCACCCGCGACATCATCGCCTCGCGGTTCTCGCGCGCGTAGTCCTGCGCCCATGACACCGCTTCCACGTAGTCGTCGAACAGGGGCTCGCCTTCCATGAAGAAGGCCAGGTCCTTGTCCGGCAGGTGGAAGCCGAGCACGCGGTGCGCCAACTGCTCGCGTGCGCGCTCGATGAAGTACGTGCCGATCAGGTTGCCGGTGCCGCGCGAACCGCTGTGCAGCATCACCCACACCGCATCGGCCTCGTCCAGGCAGATCTCGATGAAGTGGTTGCCGCCGCCCAGCGTGCCGATCTGACGGTCCAGCTTGTCGGTGCGGATCCTGCGGTGCTTCTGCTTGATCGCCTCCAGGCGTGGTTCCAGCCCCGACTGCGCGATGCGCGTGCGGATGCTGTCCGGCAGCTTCCAGTGCTCGCCGCCGCGGCCGTTGCCGACCGGCACGCTGCGCTCGATGCTCGAGCGCAGCTGCGCCAGGCTGTCCGGCAGGTCCTTCGCGCGCAGCGTGGTCCGCACCGCGGCCATGCCGCAGCCGATGTCCACGCCGACGGCGGCCGGGATGATGGCACCGCGGGTCGGGATGACCGAACCCACGGTGGCGCCCTTGCCCAGGTGCACGTCGGGCATCACCGCGACCCACGGGCCGACGAAGGGGATCGCCGCGATGTTCCGCAGCTGCTCGTGGGCGCCCTGGTCCAGGGGCACGCCGCGCACCCAGCCCTTGATCGGCGTGGTGCTGCCCTCGGCGTGCAGCAGTTCGAAGTGTGTTTGCGTACTCATGTGGTCATTCCATTGAAGCCGGAAGCGGTGGTTCCGTCCACCGTCCCGGCTGTACTACTTCAACGTCACCAATTGCTTCAGCACGCCATCCAGGCCGCCGAACACGGTGAACTTGTCGATCTTCTCGGTGACCTTTTCAAGGGCCTCGAGCTCCTTCAGGCGCATCAGCACCGGCGACTCGTCGATCAGCTTCGCGGTGTTGAGCAGGGAACGCGTGGCGTTCGCCTCCTCGCGGCGGCGGATCACGTTGGCCTGCGCCGTCTTCTCCGCCTGCACCACCCCGTTAAGGATCTCCTTCATCTCGCCCGGCAGGATCACGTCCTTCACGCCGACGCCCAGCACTTCCACGCCGAAGCCGGTCACCTGGCCACGCACGTACGCGAAGATGTCGGCGTCCAGCGAGGCCTTGTCGCCCAGCAGTTCGTCCAGCGTCTTGGCGGAAACCGCCTTGCGCAGGCCGTACTGCAGTTCGCGGTAGACGAAGTCGCCGACCTTCGCAACCTTGGTCCGCGCCGCCACCACGTCGGTGACGCGGGTGCTGGCGGCCAGGTTCACGCGCAGGCTGACCTTGTCGCGGGTCAGCAGTTCCTGGCCCGAGACTTCGATCGACTGCACGCGCAGGTCGACCACATCCACCACCACGTTCTTCTGGAAGTTCCAGAAGGCGTAGCTGCCGGGTGCGAGCGTGCGCTCGAGCTTGCCGTCGATGAAGACCAGGCCGGCGAACTCCGCCGGCACATCGGCCACCACCGCCAGCTTCGACAACACACCCAGCTGGCGCAGGCGCCGCGCGACGGCAACGTCCACGTCCGGCGTGGCGAGCGACACGGACTGCACCTCGACCTTCACCAGGCCGATCCAGTACAGGCGCCGCGTGCCGGGCGGCAGCACGTCTTCCAGCTTGCCGTTCTTCAGCACCAGGCCGACCTGGTCCACCCCGATGTCGGCGAGCACGAAGACCTCGCCCAGACGGTCGCCCAGGCGCGCGATCAGCGCGTCGACGTCGTGGCCGGCGTACTCCGGCGCGGCGATGTTGAAGGTGCGTACCTCGATCCGACCCATCGGGTCGAACCAGCGGTACACGCCGGGCGCGAGCAGTTGCTCGAACCGACGGTTGCGATACACCAGGCCGCGCTCGCCGTCACCGATCACGACCCTCTTGGTCCAGAACATGGCGTTGTTCTCCTTGTTGGCTCTGGTGGTTCGATCCGGATTCAACGGATCGCCGCGGTGGATCGAATCCCGCGACGAAGGGTGCCCATCGCGATTCGCGATCGGCAAAAGAAGGTGGAAACGCCCCTGCACGGCGGCGAGGCGGGCGGCCGGCGCTGTCGGCGGAGGCACCGCAACGAGGGCGCGGTCCGTGGACCGCGTCGAACGCTGCGCGCTTCCGCGTCGAGGGCGCGGTGCCGGCGTCGTCCCCGCTGCGCCGCGCCGTCTTCCGCGTTCCATCGCGGAAGGACGACACGCCGCACGGGGCGTTTCCTGAGTGGGACTTGCGTCCCGATGTCATGGCGTGACAGGCCATGGTGCTTGGAGCGGGATTCGAACCCGCGACACTCGGATTAGAAGTCCGATGCTCTACCCATCTGAGCTATCCATTGCTGGCGGGCCGGAATCGAACCGGCGACTTCGGGCAGCGCCCGCTGCTCTATCCAACTCGAGCTAACGCCATTGTGGAACGCCGTCTCCCACGCTTCGGCATACGCCACGGCAACGCCGCGCGCACCGGACGGGACACAAGCCCGCACCGCTGTAGCGTGTTCGATCGATGCTCCCCATTGCCGGCTGTCGCCAACCGGCAATCCGTTCGGGCGCCATGCGCCCTGGTCGATGTTCTTCCCACATGCAGCCCGCGTCAGGGCATCACGACGCAGCGCACATGCGCCGGTCGCAGCCGCGCCCCTACCTCGGGGCGCGCGGACGCGCTACCCGGATGCCCCAGGGCGGAAAAGAATTTCCGTGGTGGAAAGAAACGAACCTGTTTGATGCATGCGCATCCTCCGCGAACGCCGAAAACAAAACGCCCCCGGGTGTTGCGACCCGAGGGCGTTCGCGTTCCTCGGGAGATCGGGGTGGCCGATCTCCCAGGGAGTCAGCCGGATGTCAGAAGTCCAGGTGCCGTGCGCGTTCGATATCGCGCAGGTCGCCGCCGTTCGCACGCAGCACCAGGCCGCAGCGCGAGAGCTGCAGGGCGGGCTTGCTGTCGAAGGAATAGGCGGGCTTCATGGGAAGAATTCGATTGATGAAAAAACGGCCACTGGGCCGACGGGCGCGCACAATACGCCGCTTGATTGCGAAGCGCAACACTTTTTTCATTTTATTTTCGATGCCCGACCGACGGCAGTGGAAGTGACCGTCAGTGGCTGCCGCTAGAATGATGCGCATCCTCCCTTCGTACTTCGCGCCGTGGCTTCCAAGTTTTCCGATCCCGCACTCGATGCGTTGATGCTGCCCTTCGCGCAGGGGCTGCTCGCCTGGCCGCAGGGGCCGGTGTTGTTCCTGCGCGCGCGCGATGGCGCGGCACTGCGCCAGTTCCCGCTGTCGCAGCTGGTGTGCGAGCAGAGTTTCCGGCCCGATGCCGACCTGCTGGAGCGCGCCGGCCTGCGCGTCGTGGCCGATGCCGCGGTCGAGGGCATGCGCTATCCGCTGGTGCTGGTGTTGCCGCCCCGCCAGCGCGAGGAAGCACGCGCATTGCTGGCTCGCGCGGTGCAGCTCGCGGCGCCCGGCGGCATCGTCGTCGCCGCGATGACGAACAACGAAGGCGCAAAGTCGGGTGAAGCCGACCTCAAGCAGCTCACCGGCCTGGCCGGCACGCTGACCAAGTTCCATTGCCGCACGTTCTGGACGCGCCCGCTCGAGGGCAACGGCGACGGCGCCCTGCTCACGCAGTGGGCATCGCTGGATGCGCCGCGCCGCATCGAAGGCGGACGCTACCTCAGCCGTCCCGGCGTCTTCGCCTGGAATCGCGTCGATCCCGCTTCGGCCCTGCTGGTCGAGAGCCTGCCGACCGACATCGCCGGGCACGGCGCCGACCTGGGCGCGGGATGGGGCTTCCTGTCGCTGTCGCTGCTGGCGCGCAATCCCGGCATCGCCGCGCTCGACCTGTACGAAGCCGAGGCGCGCGCGCTGGCGCTGGCGAAGCAGAATCTTGCCGACGTCGCATCGCCTGTCGCGCTCGATTACCAGTGGCACGACGTGACCGCCGGGTTGCCGAAACGCTACGATTTCATCGTCAGCAACCCGCCCTTCCACACGCAGAGCCGCGCGGACCGTCCCGACATCGGCCAGCGTTTCATCGCCGCGGCCGCGGAAGCGCTGAAGCCGGGCGGCCGCCTGTGGCTGGTCGCCAATCGCCACCTGCCCTACGAGCAGACCTTCAACGAGCGCTTCGGCGAGGTGCGCGTGGCGGGCGAGCGCGATGGCTTCAAGGTCATCGCGGCGACCAAGGCACGGCGGTGAGCGCATGAAGATCGTCAAGCACATCGCCAACCTCGGCTACGGCAGCCGCAAGGACGTGCAGTGGATGTTCCGCGAAGGCCGCATCACCGACGCCGACGGCGAGGTGCTGTACGCCGACGACCCGGTCGACCATGACAACATCCGCGTGGATGGCGAACCGCTCGATCCCGCGCCCGGCCTCGCGATCCTGCTGCACAAGCCGGTCGGCTACACCTGTTCGACCAAGGACACCGGCCGCATCGTCTACGACCTGTTTCCTTCGCGTTTCCGCGAGCGTTCGCCGGTGCTGTCCACGGTGGGCCGGCTGGATCGCGAAACCAGCGGCCTGCTGCTGCTCACCGACGATGGCGGGCTGCTGCATCGGATCATCTCGCCGAAGGCGAACCTGCCCAAGGTCTACGACGCCACCCTGGCCCAGGACCTGCGCGGCGACGAAGGCGCGGTGTTCGCCAGCGGCACGCTGATGCTGGAGTCGGAGCAGACGCCGTTGGCACCCGCGGGATTGCAGGTCATCGATCCGCGCCATGCGCAACTCACGCTCACCGAGGGCCGCTACCACCAGGTGCGGCGCATGTTCGCCGCGGTCGGCAACCACGTCGAAGCGCTGCATCGCAGTCGCATCGGCGGACTGACGCTGGACGACCTGGCGCCCGGGCAGTGGCGCGTGCTCGGCGAGGACGATCTTCGCCAGCTGTTCGAGACGGCCGCGTGAGTCACGTGGGCCTGCCGTTTACGCCGGTCGCGGTGATCTTCGACATGGACGGCCTGATGCTCGACAGCGAGCGCGCGATCATCGGCTGCCTGGCCGAGGCTGCACGCGAGCGCGGGCACGATCTGCCCGAGCTGCTCTGGCTGTCGATGGTCGGTCACAGCGAAGCCGTGTGCCGCCACCTGCTGGACGAGGCAGTCGGTGAAGCGGAGCGTGAACATATCCTGCGACGCTCGCACGCGCTTTACGACGCGGTCGTCGCGGCCGGCGTGCCGCACCGGCCGGGCATCATCGAGATGCTGGATCTCCTGCAGGCGCGCGGCATTCCGCGGGCGGTGGCTACCTCGACGCGCCGTCCGCTGGCGCTGAAGAAGCTGGAGGCCGCGGGCCTGCTGCCGCGCTTCGATGCCATCTGCACCAGCAGCGACGTGGCGCACCCGAAGCCCGCGCCGGACGTCTATCTGTTGGCGGCGCGCTCGCTCGGCGTCGCTCCGGCGCGTTGCCTGGTACTGGAGGATTCGCCGACCGGCGTGCGCGCCGCGCTGGCGGCCGGCATGTATCCGATCCAGATCCCCGACCTGCTGGAGCCCGACGACGCGGTCCGCGCCTTGGGCCACACCATCCTGCCGTCGCTGCACGATGCGCGCGCGTTGCTGGAGCGACGGCTGGCTGCGTACCCGAATGCCTGATGTGGGAGCGACGTAAGTCGCGAGGCTGTCCCGTGAAACGCCGATACCCCGGCGAGCGGTTCTCCGATGGCGCTTTACGTTGTGCTTGCCATGCTCACCTTCTTCCACGGGAGGTGAGCGATGTCGGGCTATTCGGAACTGAGGAAAGGCCGCTCTTCCGAGGCGGGTCAGGCCTACATGGTGACCTTCACGACGGTGGATCGCCGACCGCTCTTCCTTGATCCGGAACGTGCCATGGATGCGTGCCGGGCGATGACCTCCTCGCGCCTGTGGTATCGCTCAAGGCTGTTGTGCTGGGTACTGATGCCGGACCATTGGCACGGCGTGATCGAGCTGGGTGCGCTGGATAGCCTGTCGACGACAGTGCAGCGATTGAAATCCAATAGTGGCCGTAGCATTCGCTTGCATCACCCCGAGTCCGGCCCCGTGTGGGACAAGGGATTCCACGATCACGCATTGCGCAGTGGACCATCGATCCTCGCGGCAGGACGCTACATCGTGGCCAATCCCTTGCGCGCCGGACTGGCGCGAAGCGTCGCCGACTATGCATGGTGGGACGCGGTCTGGCTCTGATCGCCGTTGTGCGAGGCCGTGGAAGGAAAAGCATCGCGACTCACGTCGCTCCCACACCGGGCTGCGCGGGTTGGCTCTGTCAGTCCGCGAACAGCTTCGTCCACCCCGCATGCCCCAGCGCATCCAGCGTCTTCACGTTGCGCTCGACGATGATGTCCGGATCCGGGAAGGCCTCCACCGCGCGGTCGATGCTCGCTTCGCGCAGCAGGTGCAGGGTGGGGTAGGGCGAACGGTTGGTGTAGTTGCTGATGTCGTCGGGCATGGTGCCGGCGAACTGGTAGTCGGGGTGGAAGCTGGCCACCTGGATGACGCCCTGCAGGTCCAGCGCCTCGACCGCGGCGTCGGCGTTGTCGAGAAAGTCGTTGTAGTCGAGGAAGTCCGTCAGCACGTCCGGGTGCACGATCAGCGTGGTGTCGACCTGCTCGGGATTGGTGTCGCGCAGCAACACCAGTTCCTCGGCCAGTTCCTCGAGCAGGGCCTCCGGGGTGCTGGCGTCGCTCAGCACGAGGCGCACCTGCTGCTTGACGTACACCGCCTTGGCGAACGGGCACAGGTTCAGGCCGATCACCGCGCGTTCCACCCAGCGACGCGTGGCGTCGATGGGGTCGCTTGCGTCGCCCGGAACGTCAGGCGTATCAGTCACGGAAGTTGTCGAACTGCAGCGGCAGCTCGAACTCCGTCTTCTTCAGCAGGGCGATGACGTCCTGCAGGTCGTCGCGCTTCTTGCCGGTGACGCGCAGCTTGTCGCCGTTGATCTGCGCTTCCACCTTCAGCTTGGCGTCCTTGATGGTCGAAACGATCTTCTTCGCCAGCTTCTGTTCGATGCCCTGCTGGACGGTGATCTTCTGGCGCGCGCCGGCGAGGTTGGTCTCCACGTCGCCGAAGTCCAGGCAGCGGGCATCGATCTGGCGGGCGATCAGGCGCGAGCGCAGGATGTCGGTCATCTGCTTGAGCTGGAAATCGCTGGGCGCGGACTGGGTGATCAGCTTCTCTTCCAACACGAATTTTGCGTCCACGCCCTTGAAGTCGAAGCGGGTGGAGAGTTCGCGGTTGGCCTGATCCACGGCGTTGGTGAGCTCGTGGACGTTGACTTCGGAAACGACGTCGAAGGAGGGCATGGGGGTTCTTCCTGGCGGTACGGCGCCAATTCTACCTTGCCGCCCTTCGCGGCTGCGTGCCGGGCGGGGATAATGGCGCATGGCCGCGCCCCGCCCCTCGCTCACCTCCGCCGTCCTGCTGATGCTGGCCGCGGTGCTGTTGTTCGCATTGATGGACGCGGGACTGAAGCTGCTTTCGTCGCAGTACCCGCCACTGCAGGTCGCGGCCCTGCGCGGACTGTCCTCGCTGCCGCTGGTCGCGATCTGGGTGCTGGCGACGGTGCCGGCACGTTCGCTGTTGCGCGTGCACTGGCCGCTGCACCTGCTGCGCGGCGTGCTGGGCATCGCGATGATGGCCGGGTTCGTCTACGGCCTGCGCACGATGCCGTTGTCGACGGCGTACGCCATCACCTTCGTCGCACCGCTGCTGGTGACCGCGATGGCCGGGCCGCTGTTGAAGGAGAAGGTCGGCGCCGGCCGCTGGGCCGCGATCGGCATCGGCCTGGTCGGCGTGCTGGTGATCCTGCGGCCGACCGGCGAGGGCATGCTGACCGGGGGTGGCCTGGCCATCCTCATCGCGGCGATCTGCTACGCGCTGGGCGCGGTCACCGTGCGCATGCTGGCGCAGCGCGACAGCACGCAGGCGCTGGTGTTCTGGTTCGTCGTCCTGCTCTCGCTCGGCGCGTGGCTGCTCGCGCTGCCCGCCTGGGTGCCGCTGCAGGCCGCGCACGGGTGGATCATCGCCGGCGTAGGCGTGTCGGGCTCGCTGGCGCAGGTGGCGCTGACCGAGGCCTTCCGTCGCGGCGAGGCCTCGCTGATCGCACCGCTCGAATACACGGCGCTGGTGTGGGGCGTGATCCTCGATGTCGCCCTGTGGTCGGTGCTGCCGGACGGCGTCACCTGGATCGGCGCCGGCATCATCGTCGCCAGCGGGCTGTACCTGCTGCGCCGCGAGAAGGTCCACGTGGAAGCCGAGCATCCCTGACACGCCCTGCATTTCGGGCATCATGCGGCCATGCCCATCGTGATCGCCCTGCTCATCCTGTTCCTGCTGCTTGCCCTGTGGGTCGTGGCGCTGCCCCTGACGCTGTGGCAGCGCTATCGCTACGGACGTGCGCGGCGAATGGCGCGCGACTGGTTGCTGGCACTCAATGCATGGAGCCTGCTGGTGTCGGTGGCGATCTTCGTCGCCGTCAGTGCGCTGGGCTTGTTCTGGTGGCCCGACAGCCTGGTCGGCGCGGGTATCGGCCTGGCGGCGGGCGCAGTGCTGGGCCTGTTCGGGCTGTGGCTCACGCGTTGGGAAGTCGCGCCGCAGGGCGTGTTCTACCAACCCAATGCATGGCTGTCGCTGCTGCTGGTGGCGATCGTGGCGGGCCGCATCGTGCTGGGGTTCGTGCAGATGGTGCAGTACTGGCAGGCCGGCGCGGTGGCGCCGACGCATGCGCTGTTGAGCGGCCATGGCAGCCTGCTCGCCGTGGCCGGCGTGCTGCTGGGCCACTACCTGGTCTACGCCTGGGGCGCGAAATGGCGCGTGGCGCGCCTGCGCCGCCTGCAGGGGCGAGGCGGCCGCTGACAGCAAAAGGCGGCGGGCCCGGAAGCCCGCCGCCGTATCGACGCGATGGAGCGATGGATCAGAAGCGCGCGCCGATACCCACACCCACGACCCACGGGTCGATCGTCAGTTCTTCACCGGTGCCCTGGCCGGCGACGCGCACGCCGGCGTCGCCCTTCAGGTAGCGGGCATCCGCGCGGGCGAACCAGGTCTGGTTGATGTTGAAGTCCACACCAGCGGTCGCGATGGCGCCCTTGGCGGTTTCGAGGCCCACGTGGGCATCGTCGGTGCCGATGCTCTCGTTGCTGAAGTTGGACTCGTAGTAGCCCAGGCCCACGAACGGACGCATCACCTTGTCCGGCGTGCCGAAGTGGTACTGGCCGCTCAGCGCGATCGGCTGCTGGTCGACGGTGCCGATCTTGCCGGCGCCATCCGCCTTCACGCGGTGGTTGAACTTGTCCGCCGCGCCCCACAGCTCGACGGCGATGTTGTCGGTCGCGTACCAGCTGGCGCTGATCACGGGCGCGACGTCGCCGTCGACCTTCAGGCCCGGTGCCGGGTCGCCGTCGGGCTTGAGGATGGCGGCGCCGCCGACCACGGCAAAACGCTTGCCGCTGGTCGAAGAGGACGACGCGGTGTCGGTCGAGGTGTCCTGGGCAAAGGCCGCCGGGACGGCCAGCAGCGAAGCAAGGGCGATCGTGAGGGTGCGGATCGAAGTCATGCGGGCATCTCCTGTTGTGTTCTTATCGCCCCGGTGCATCACGCGGAACACGTGCGGCATCGAAGGCGTGGGCACCGTAACCAGCGCGGGATGAACCTTGTCCGCCCCTCGACGTGAACCGAACGCAACGCGGGCGATATCCAGCGTGGGTTCATCGGCTTTTCACCGCGCGTCGACATCGACGCAGCGATGCGTCGGATCGACGCAGGCGCCGATGCCGCATGACGTGGCGGCACGGCTGCGCTAATGTCGCGCCGAACGGGAGGCGATCATGGCCAGCAGCAAGGCGAAGACGGTGGAGGAGTACCTCGCGGAGTTGCCGGAGGATCGCCGCGCGGTGATCGCATCGGTCCGCGCGCTGGTCAACCGGCACCTACCGGACGGCTACGTCGAGGCGATGAGCTGGGGCATGATCGCGTGGGAGGTGCCGCTGTCGCGCTATCCGACCACCTACAACAAGCAGCCCTTGCCGTACGTCGCATTGGCGGCGCAGAAGCAGTACTACGCGCTGTACCTGACCGTGTGCTACGCGAATTCCGCGCAGGACGTGGTGTTGCGCAACGCTTACGCGGACGCCGGCAGGAAGCTGGACATGGGCAAGAGCTGCCTGCGCTTCAAGTCCACGGACGACCTGTTGCCGGAGGTGATCGGCGGCGTGATCGCCTCGACGCCGGTGGACACGCTTATTGCACAATACGAAGCCAGCCGCGCACGGACGTGACCCGCATGCCCCCTGCCAAACGCAAGAGCCGCACCGGTCGCGCCACGGCGGCGCTGCCGTCGCCCGGCGACCACCTGACGATGGCGGATCTGGCGAAAGTGGCCGGCGTATCGGCGATCACCGTCTCGCGCGCGCTGCGCGACAGCCCGCTGGTGAATGCGGAAACGCGCGCCCGCGTGCGCGAGGTGGCGCAGCAGTATGGTTACGCGTTCAACGTCAGCGCGCGCAATCTCAAACTCCGCCGGAGCATGACGGTGGCGGTGGTGGTGGAGATGAAGCCCACCGTCGAACGGCAGATGTCCGGGCCCTATCCGCTCGACCTGCTGGGCGGCATCACCCAGGAACTCACCTCCACCGGTTACAGCGTGCTGCTGACCTCGCTGCAGGGCGGCTCGCTGCCGAACGTGCAGGCGGCCGATGGCGTGATCCTGCTCGGCCAGGGTGCGCACGAAGATGCGATGCACGCCGTACAGCGCTGGGGCCGCCCGATGGTGGTCTGGGGCGCCGTGAGCCGGCACGAATCGCAGGTGGTGGTGGGCAGCGACAACCGCCGTGGCGGTGCGCTGGCGGCCGAGCGGTTCATCGCGCTGGGGCGCAGCCGCCCCGCGTTCCTCGGCGATCCCGCGCACGGCGAGTTCGCCGAGCGCCTGGAGGGGTTCAGCACGGCCCTCGCGCGGCACGGCATCACGCCGATCGCGCCGACGGTCTCCAGCTTCACGGTCGGTGCCGGCGCCGATGCGGTGCATGCGCTGCTGCAGGCGCATCCGCAGGTCGATGCCCTGTTCGCGGCCAGCGACCTGCTGGCCATCGGCGCGATCCGGGCGCTGATCGAGCGCGGCCGGCGGGTGCCGGAGGATGTCTCGGTAATCGGCTACGACGATTCCCCGCTGGGCGCGACCTACGTGCCGCCGCTGACCTCGGTGCACCAGAACTTCATCGACGCCGGCGTCCTCCTGGCCCGCAAGGTGCGCGCCCTGATCGAAGGCGACGACGCGGTCTCCGAGACCCTGCCGACCCATCTGGTCGTCCGCACGACGTAAGCGCAGCGGGCTGCTGCATCGCAGCGTCCACCCGGTGGACATCCGGCCGCGCTTGCGTGCGCGAGAAGCTGGCTAACTGATTGAATGAAAAGGCCGAAGTCGCGAGCCGGCGGATGCGCTGCATACCCTGACGTCTCGCTAACCGGTGTTTTGACATCGATAACTTGACATCGATAACAACGACTCCTAGCGTGCCCCGGCCCGTGGCGTTCCCACGGCATGCAAGGGCTCAGCACGAGGATGTCGGTGGAACAGCAGCAGGCGAAAACAACAGGCGGGGGCGCGGAGCGGGACGACGGCCGGTCCGATCCGTGGCGGCTCACCCAGCGGGCCTTCGACCCCGCGCGTGCGGCGCGCGATGAAACCCTGTTCGCCCTCGCCAACGGCACGCTGGGCGTGCGCGGTGCGCTGGAGGAGGACGACAGCCCCAGCGACGGCACGTTCCTGTCGAGCGTGTTCGAACAGAATCCGATCCACTACCACGAGCGCTTCCCCGGCTTCACCCGCAGCACCGATACCCGCGTGCCGGTGGCCGAGGGCAAGCACATCCGCCTGCGCCTGGGCGATGCGCCGTTGCGCCTGCGAGACGCCGAGTGGCTCGACTTCGAGCGCACGCTCGATCTTGCCGCCGGTGCGCTGGACCGCCGCCTGCGCCTGAAGACCGCGCAGGGTCATACGCTGGAGATCCGCGCGCGGCGCGTGGTGCCGCTGGCCGAGCGCGCGCTGCTGGCGATCTGCTTCGAGGTGGCGTCCATCGATTACGCCGGCCCGCTGACGCTGGGGTCGTCGATCGAGACCGGGCGCCAGGCCGTTGAGCAGGGCGACGATCCCCGCATCGGCGTGCATGGCGGCAAGGACCTGCGGGTCGCCGACGAGCAGGCCGATGCCGAAGGTGCGCAGCTCACCCAGCGGACCCACCACAGCGGGGTCGCCCTGGTCTGCGCGCAGCGGCACCGGTTGTCGCCGGGCCTGGTGTTCGTCGGCGCGGAGGTGGGCCAGGGCCGGGTAGAGCAGCGCTTCAGCGCCACCCTGTCGCCAGGTGCGTCGGTGGTGATCGAGAAGTACGTGGCTTACGACGACGGCAACGGCCGCGCGCAGGACGGCGCGGGCGCGGTGCTGGCGCGCGCGCAGCGCGACGGCTTCGACCGCATCGCCGCGACGCAGGCCGATGCGATGCAGGGCTTCTGGCAGCGTGCCGGCCTGTCCGTCGACGGCGATCCCGCGGCCGAGTTGGCACTGCGCTTCAACCTGTTCCACCTGCTGCAATCGGCCGGCCGCGACGGCATCAACGGCACGGCGGCCAAGGGCATCACCGGCGAAGGCTACGAAGGGCACTGCTTCTGGGACACGGAAGCCTTCGTGTTGCCCGTCATGGCGTACACCGCGCCGGACGTGGCGCGGGCGATGCTGATGTACCGCTTCCGCACCCTCGACGGCGCACGCGACACCGCGCGCGCGATGAATCACCCGCGTGGCGCGCTGTACCCCTGGCGCACCATCGCCGGCCGCGAATGTTCCGCGCACTATCCCAGCGGCTCGGCGGCGTACCACATCAATGCCGCCATCGCCTACGGGATCGGGCTTTATCTCGACGCCAGCGATGATCTCGACTTCCTCAGCGAGGCTGGCGCCGAGATTCTTTTCGAGACCGCGCGCATCTGGCCGCAGGCCGGGCACTTCAATCCGCGGCTCGGCGGCGCGTTCTGCATCCACGAAGTGACCGGGCCCGACGAATACACCACGCTGGTCAACAACAACTGGTACACCAACCGGATGGCGCAGCGGCACCTGCAGCGCGCCATCGACGCGTGGCGCCGCCTGTCGGCGGACCGGCCGGACGCGCTGCGCGCGCTCGCGACGCGCATCGGGCTCGATGCCGCCGAGGTGGCGCTGTGGCAGCGGGCCGCCGATGCGATGCACCTGCCGGTCGACGATGCGCTGGGCATCCACCCGCAGGACGACGACTTCCTCGCCAAGCCGCGCTGGCCGTTCCCGCGTCGCGAAGGGCCGCACCGCCCGCTGCTGCTCGACTACCACCCGCTCACGCTGTACCGCCACCAGGTCTGCAAGCAGGCCGACGTGGCGATGGCGATGGTGCTGGCCGGCGACGGCGTGGACCTGGCGACGAAGCGGCGCGACTTCGATTACTACGACGCCGTCACCACCCACGATTCCACGCTGTCGGCGCCGGTGTACGGCATCCTCGCCAGCGAAGTCGGCCAGGACGGCAAGGCCTGGGACTACTTCGACGCGAGCCTGCGCGTGGACCTGGACGACCTGCACGGCAACACCGACCACGGCGTGCACATGGCGGCGATGGCCGGCAGCTGGCTGGGACTGGTGCAGGGCTTCGGCGGGCTGCGCGTGGTGCAAGGGCGGCTGGAGTTCGCACCGACGCTGCCGGCCGCCTGGCGCGGCTACGGCTTCAATCTGCGGTGGCGCGGTTGCGCCCTGCGCGTGGACGTCGATGCGCGCGGCGTGCGCTACCGGCTCGACGAAGGCGACGCGCTGGCCTTCGGCCACGTCGGCAGCGAGGTGGTGCTGAAGCCCGGCCTCGATGTGGTGCTGCCGCTGGCCGTGCCGTCGCCGCCCAAGCAGCCGTTCCCGCGCGCCTGTGAAGCACTGATCTTCGATCTCGACGGCGTACTGACCGATACCGCGCACACGCACTACCGCGCGTGGAAGCGCCTGGCCGACGAGATCGGCGTGCCGTTCGACCTGCAGGTCAACGAGCGCCTGAAGGGCGTAGACCGCATGGCGTCGCTGGAGATCATCCTCGAACGCGCCACGCGCACGTACTCGGCCGAGGAGAAGCGCGCGCTGGCGGGCACCAAGAACGGTTACTACGTGCAGGAGATCGCCAGCGTCGGGCCGCAGGATCTCTTCGATGGCGTGCGCGAGGTGCTGGACGCCGCGCGCGCCGCCGGCCTGAAGCTGGGCCTGGCCTCGGCCAGCCGCAATGCGCCGGCGTTGCTGGAGAAGCTCGGTATCGCCGGCTGCTTCGACTACATCGCCGACGCCGGCCGCATCGTCCGGGCCAAGCCCGATCCGGCCATCTTCCTCGACGTCGCCGCCGCTTTGGGCGTGCCGGCGCACCGCTGCATCGGCGTGGAAGACGCCGCGGCCGGCATCGAGGCCATCCATGCGGCGGGCATGGCCGCGATCGGCATCGGCGACGCGCGCGCGCTGCGCCACGCCGACGCCGTCATCCCGCACATCAACGCGTTCGACCTGAGGACATTCGTATCGCCCTGACCGCACGCGGCCACAGAAGCCGCGGCGGGCACCCAGCCAACAACACGACAACAATGCAAGTGGAGGGAGAGACCATGCAACACACCAAGCACCCGATGCGCTACGCCCTGTCGGCCGCCATCGCGCTGGCGCTATCGCCGGCCCTGGCGAGCGCACAGGAAGCCGCACCCGTGGCGCCGGCCGAGCAGGAGGCCAAGACGCTGGACGCCGTGGTCGTCAGCGGCACGGCCAAGTTCAAGGGCCTGCGCAAGCGCGACGCCAGCTTCTCGATCAGCACCGCCACGCCGGAACAGATCCAGGAAACCGCGCCGACCAGCACCGCCGACCTGCTGAAGATCGTGCCCGGCGTCTGGGCCGAGGCCAGCGGCGGCGGCACCGGCGCCAATGTCTTCGTGCGCGGCATGCCCTCCGAGGGCGACGCGCCGTTCTTCACCCTGCAGCTGGACGGTTCGCCGATCTTCCCGCCGCCGACGCTGTCGTTCCTCGAGAACACCACGCTGTTCCGCATCGACGACACCATCGCGCGCGTCGAAGGCCTGCGCGGCGGCCCCAGCCCGATCTACTCGAACGGCCAGCCCGGCGTCACCGTCAACTTCATCCAGAAGAAGGGCGAGGACACGCCTGAAGGCCTGGTCCGGCTGACCGTGGGTACCGACGACCTGCGTCGTCTCGATTTCTACAGCGGCGGCCCGCTGGGCACCGACACCGGCTGGTACTACAGCGTGGGCGGTTTCTACCGCGAGACCGACGGCGTGCGCGAGACCGGTTTCCCGGTGGAGAAGGGCGGCCAGCTCAGCGCCACGCTGACCAAGCGCTGGGCCGAGGGCGAGTTCAACCTCTACGCGCGCCACACCGACGACAAGAACACGTTCTATACCGCAGTGCCGCTGGTATCGCGCAACAACGGCGAGGACATCTCCAACTTCCCGGGCCTGGACGCGACCACCGGCACGCTGGTGGGCGACGACTTCCGCCGCGTTACCCTGCCCACCGGCGTCGGCAACCAGACGATGACGCGCGACCTGGCCGATGGCCGTGGCGTGGACATCGACGTGTTCGGCGGTTCGCTGGACTGGTATGTCGGCAACTGGACGATCAGCGACAAGTTCAACTACCTCAAGGGCTATGCGCCGACCTATGCGCTGTTCACCGGTGCCAACCCGCAGACGCTGTCGTCCTACATCACCGACACCTACGGCGCGGGCGTCACCGGCACCGGTACCTTCGTCAACGGCGGCGGTGCCGTGGATCCGAACCAGCAAGTGCTGACCGCCGGCTTCTGGGTGGTGGAGAAGGAGATCAGTTCGTTCACCAACGATCTGCGCTTCAGCATCGACCTGACCGAGCGCAATGCGCTGACCTTCGGCGTGTACTACGCGGACTATTCGTCCAAGGACCGCTGGTGGCTGGGCAACAACATGCTGCTCACCGCGCAGGACAACGCGCGCCGGGTGAACCTGGCGCTGTCCAACGGGCAGGTCGCCACGCGCGACGGCTTCGTGGGCACGGCGTTCTACAACATCCGGGGTGACTACGACGGCCAGAACACGGCCTTCTTCATCGCCGACGAGTGGACCGTCAACGATCGCATCCGCCTGGATGCCGGCGTGCGCTACGAGCGGCAGGAAGTGAACGGCACGGTGTGGGATCCGATCACGGTCGACCTGGACGGCAACCCGAACACGCTGTACGACAACACCACCTCGGTCTCGACCACGCCGCGCAGCATCGACCAGAACGACAGCGACGTGTCCTGGACGGCCGGCCTGAACTACACGCTCAACGACAGCGTCAGCCTGTTCGGCCGCGTCAACTCGGGCTTCACGTTCCCGCAGTTCGACAACCTGCGCGACGGGGCCAACAACAAGACCGAGATCGACCAGTACGAGCTGGGCCTGAAGGCCGGCGGCGAGACGTACGAGATGTACCTCACCGCGTTCTACAACGACTTCACCGGCCTGCGGTACCAGGCGTTCGACAACAACGGCAACAACGTCGTCATCATCGGCGACTCGAAGGCGCGCGGCCTGGAGTTCGAGGGTGCATGGCGGCCGGCGGGCGGCTTCGAACTGGCGTGGAACGCGACCTGGCTGCGCGCCAAGTACGGCGACTTCGCGACCTACGACGGCAACCAGGTGGTGCGCCAGCCGAAGTTCCGCGCGCGGCTGACACCCAGCTACTACTGGTCGCTGCCGTGGGGCGACCTGAAGGTGTTCACCACCTACACGCACGTCGGCGATCGCTACTCCGATCCGGCCAACGGCCAGGTGCTGCCGAAGTACGACACCTGGGACGTCGGTGCCAGCGCGCACATGGGCGACCACTGGGAGTTCACCTTCTCGGGCCGCAACGTCACCGACGAGATCGCGCTGACCGAGGGCAACGCCCGCGTGCTCGGTAATGCGACCAGCGGCGGCGTCTTCATGGGCCGCCCGCTGGAAGGCACGTCGTACCAGGCCTCCGTCGCCTACCGCTGGTGACGTACCGCGGCCCGCGTCACCGCGGGCCGTCTTCCGCCGCCGCGCCGCCTCTCCCCGGCGCGGCGGCGGATATCCTCTTGGCACTGGGCGTCGCGCGGCAGGGCCGCGCCGACGCCGCGCACGAACCGACCGGTACCGCCCATGACGCGCACCCGCATGATCCTGGCGATGATCCTGACCTACATGATCTTCGCCATGCTGTTGAACTCCGTGGGCACGGTGATCCTGCAGTCCATCCAGGGGTTCGGCATCAGCAAGGCCGATGCGAGCCTGCTGGAAGCCTTCAAGGACCTGCCCATTGCGATCACCTCGTTCCTGGTGGCGTCGTTCCTGCCGCGCCTGGGCTACCGCCGGGCGATGATGCTCGGCCTGTCGCTGGTCGCGCTGGCCTGCGCGGCGATGCCGTTGCTGCACGCGTTCTGGGCGACCAAGCTGCTGTTCACCACGGTCGGCGTGTCGTTCGCACTGGTGAAGGTGTCGGTGTACTCCAGCATCGGCCTGCTGACCGATGATGCGAAGGCGCACGCTGCGCTCACCAGTACGGTGGAAGGGTGGTTCATGGTCGGCATACTGGGCAGTGCGTGGCTGTTCGCCGCCTTCATCAATGCCGACGCGCCGGGCGATCCGGTCTGGCTGGATGTCTACTGGGTGCTGGCGGCGATGTGCGTGGCGGTGATCGTCCTGCTCGCGACCTGCACGCTGGACGAGCGCGCCGCCCAGGACGGCCATGCGGCCGGCGAATCCTTCGCCGACATGTTCCGCCTGCTGGCGCTGCCGCTGGTGGTGGTGTTCCTGATCTCAGCCTTCCTCTACGTGCTGATGGAGCAGGCGATCAACACCTGGCTGCCGACCTTCAACCGCGAAATCCTGCACCTGCCGACCACGCTCAGCGTGCAGGCGGCGGGGATCTTCGCCGGCTCGCTGGCGCTGGGACGGCTGGGCGGCGGCGTGCTGTTGCGGCGCGTGCCCTGGTTCTGGTTGCTGGCCGGCTGCGTGGTCGCGATGGCGGCGCTGGTGCTGGTAGCGCTGCCGCTGGCCGCCAACGTGCAGCCGCGCGACGGCATGACGTGGTGGAACGCGCCGCTGGCGGCGTATGTGTTCCCGCTGATCGGCCTGCTGATGGCGCCGATCTACCCGGCGATCAATTCGGTGGTGCTGAGCGCGCTGCCGAAGGCGCGGCATGCGGCGATGACGGGCCTGATTGTGGTGTTCTCCGCGCTGGGCGGGACCACGGGCTCGTACATCACGGGCCAGCTGTTCGCGCATTTCGACGGATCGCGGGCGTTCTACCTGCTGCTGGCGCCGATGGCGATGCTGCTCGTGTCGATGGCATTGCTGCACCGCGCGGTGGCCCGGCGCGATGGCGCGGTGGCGCCGGCCTGAGCGCAGGGGGCTTGGCGTATCGTGTCGTTCTTTCCCGGCACGAGACCCGACATGAACGCGACCGGCGTCGCCCTCGCCCTCTTCATCGGCATGCTGTTGCCGCTCCAGGCACTGATCAATGCTTCGCTCGGCAGGCAGTCGTTCGGCCCGGTGTTCGCTTCGCTCGCCTCCTTCATGGTGGGCACCGGCGTGCTGCTGGCGTGGTGGCTGCTGACGCGACCGGTATTCGTGCCTGCAGCCCTGGGCAAGGTGCCGTGGTGGGCATGGACCGGCGGTGTGATCGGCGCTGTGTTCGTCGCGTCCGCGACGCTGCTGGTGCCACGGCTGGGGGCCGCTTCGCTGATCTGCCTGGTGGTGGCGGGGCAACTGGTGGGTTCGGTGCTGCTCGACCATTTCGGCGTGCTGCACGCGCGCCAGCCGGTGGACACGCTGCGCGTCGTCGGCCTGCTGCTGGTCGTGGCCGGCGCGACGCTGGTGGTGCGGCCCTGGCAGTCCGCAGGCGGCTGACGCGTGTCCGAACTGCTGGTCGGCTTGCCGCCGCGTGCCGACGCGCACTGCCGCGTGCTGGTGCTGGGTTCGATGCCCGGCAACGCGTCCCTGCGCGGGGCGCAGTACTACGCGCATCCGCGCAACCGCTTCTGGCCGGTGATGGGCGCGCTGTGCGGCTTCGCTCCGGAGGCGCCCTACGAAGATCGCCTCGAGGCACTGGCGCGCGCCGGCATCGGCGTGTGGGATGTGATCGGTCGCTGTGAGCGCCAGGGCAGCCTGGATGCAGCCATCGTGCGCGGCAGCGAAGTACCCAATGCCATCGGCGACTGGCTGGCGGCGCATCCCGGTGTCGCCGCGATCGCGCTCAACGGCGGCAAGGCGGCGGAGGCGTTCCGCCGGCATGTCCGGCCGACCTTGGCGGATCCGCTGCCGGCATTGCTTGCATTGCCCTCCACCAGCCCCGCGCATGCGGCGATGGGATTGCCCGCGCTGGTGGAAGCCTGGGGCGCGATCACGCCGTTCCTGCGCCGCGCCGCCTGACAATGCGGCGGCGTATCGTGCGTTCGCGCATCGGCGAACCAAAGCGATACCAATGGGATCGTGCGGCAGCGGGCGAGCGGCGACGGGGCCATCACGGCAGGCATTGTCCCGGCGGGGACAGCAATTAACACCAAGGGATGGTTGGCGCATCGCGCCACTGCGGACACAATAGGGGTTCCCCTCTTCACGCCCGCACCGGAGTAACGCCATGTCCGACATCAAGGAAGCCAAAGTCCCCGATATCGGGGACTACGACGGCGTACCGGTGATCGAGATCCTGGTCGCCGTGGGCGACACGGTGAAGAAGGACCAGGGCCTGGTCACGCTGGAATCGGACAAGGCGACGATGGAAGTGCCGTCGCCGTTCGCCGGCGTGGTGAAGGAGATCAAGGTCAAGCTGGGCGACGAGATCGCCGAGGGCGCCGTGGTCGCGCTAATCGAAGCCAGCGAAGGCGCCGCCGATGCGAAGCCCGCTGCGGCACCCGCCCCGGTGCCCGCTGCCGAGACCGGCGCGAAGGTGGAGCCGGTCGCCGTGTCCCCGACGCCGGACAAGCTGGCCCAGCGCGAGATCGCGCAGGAGCGCGCCGCGCCGGCCGTGGCACCCGCGGCCTCGCGCGTGCTGGACGACAAGCCGGGCATCGATCCGGAAGCCTCACCGCCGCGCACGCCGCCGGTCGAGTTCAACGCCGACCGCGTGCTGCCGGAGAAAGTGGCCTACGCCAGCCCCACCGTGCGCCTGTTCGCCCGCGAGCTGGGCGTGGACCTCAACCAGGTGAAGGGCACCGAGCGTGGAGGCCGCATCAGCAAGGAAGACGTGCAGAAGTACGTCAAGGGCGTGCTGGGCGGCGGCGTGGCGGCGCCCGCATCCACGGGTGCGCCGGCTGCCGCGGGCGGCGGGCTCAACCTGCTGCCCTGGCCGAAGGTGGACTTCAGCAAGTTCGGCGAGACCGAAGTCGTCGCGCTGTCGCGCATCAAGAAGATTTCCGGCGCCAACCTGGCGCGCAACTGGGCGATGATCCCGCACGTCACCCAGCACGACCACGCCGACATCACCGATCTGGAAGCGCTGCGCGTGGCGCTGAACAAGGAGAACGAGAAGGCCGGCATCAAGCTGACCATGCTCGCCTTCCTGATGAAGGCCAGCGTTTCGGCGCTGAAGAAGTTCCCCGACTTCAACGCCTCGCTCGACGCCAGCGGCGAGAACCTCACGCTGAAGAAGTACTTCCACGTGGGCTTCGCCGCCGACACGCCGAACGGCCTGGTCGTGCCGGTGATCCGCGACGTCGACAAGAAGGGCGTCAACGAGATCGCGCAGGAAAGCGGCGATCTGGCGAAGAAGGCGCGCGATGGTAAGCTGGGCCCGGCCGAGATGTCCGGCGGCTGCTTCTCGATCTCCTCGCTGGGCGGCATCGGCGGCGTGGCGTTCACGCCGATCGTCAATGCGCCGGAAGTCGCCATCCTGGGCGTGTCCAAATCGTCGATCCAGCCCGTCTGGGACGGCAAGCAGTTCCAGCCGCGCCTGATGCTGCCGCTGTCGCTGAGCTACGACCACCGCGTGATCGACGGCGCCGCCGCCGCGCGCTTCACCGCCTATCTCGCCCAGCTGCTCGGCGACATGCGCCGCGTGCTGCTGTAAGGAGACCGAGACCATGGCGAACACGATTGAAGTCAAAGTCCCCGACATCGGCGATTACAGCGATGTACCGGTCATCGAGATCCTGGTCGCCGTCGGCGACACGGTGAAGAAGGACCAGGGCCTGGTCACGCTGGAGTCGGACAAGGCCACGCTGGAAGTGCCGTCCTCGGCCGCCGGCGTGGTGAAGGAGATCAAGGTCAAGCTGGGCGATGCGCTGTCCGAAGGTAGCGTGGTGGCCGTGCTGGAAGCCGAAGGTGCTGCCGCGTCCACGCCGGCACCGGCACCGGCACCGGCTGCGCCGCCGGCTCCCGCCGCGCCTGCGCCGACACCGGCGGTTGCACCCGCGCCTGTGGCTGCCACGCCCGCCGCCGCTGGCGGCGGCCTGATCGAGGCCAAGGTGCCCGACATCGGCGACTACGACGGCGTGCCGGTCATCGAGATCCTGGTGGCCGTGGGCGACACGGTGAAGAAGGACCAGGGCCTGGTCACGCTGGAGTCGGACAAGGCGACGATGGAAGTGCCGTCCCCCGCCGCCGGCGTGGTGAAGGAAATCAAGGTCAAGCTCGGCGACGAGTTGGCTGAAGGCAGTCTCGTCGCGATCCTGGAAGGCGAGGGCGCCGCTGCGGCGCCGTCCAAGCCCGCCCCGGTCGCCGCCTCGCCGGCCGCGCCCGCGGCACCGGCGACCTCGGCACCGAAGCCGGCGCTGGGTACCGGCAAGCCGGCGGACATCGAATGCCGCATCGTCGTGATCGGTTCCGGTCCGGGCGGCTACACCGCGGCGTTCCGTGCTGCCGACCTCGGTCTGGATACGGTGCTCATCGAGCGCTACGAAACGCTGGGCGGCGTCTGCCTCAATGTCGGCTGCATCCCGTCGAAGGCGCTGTTGCATGCCGCGGCGCTGATCGAGGAAGCGGCCCATTCGGACGAGATCGGCATCAGCTTCGGCAAACCGAAGATCGACATCGACAAGCTGCGCGGCTTCAAGCAGGACAAGGTGGTCGGCCAGTTCACCAAGGGCCTGGCCGGCATGGCCAAGCAGCGCAAGGTGCGCACGGTCACCGGCGTGGCGAAGTTCGTATCGCCGAACGAACTGGAGATCGTGGGCAGCGACGGCAAGACGCAGCTGCTGCGCTTCGAGCAGTGCATCATCGCCGCCGGTTCGCAGGCGGTGAAGCTGCCGAACTTCCCGTGGGACGATCCGCGCGTGATGGATTCCACCGATGCGCTGCAGCTGGCCGAGGTGCCGAAGAAGCTGCTCGTCGTCGGCGGCGGCATCATCGGCCTGGAAATGGCGACCGTGTATCGCGCGCTGGGCGCCGAAGTCACCGTGGTCGAGTTCATGGACCAGCTGATGCCGGGCGCCGACAAGGACCTGGTGAAGCCGCTGGCCGACCGCCTGAAGAAGCAGGGCGCGGTCGTGCACCTGAAGACCAAGGCCGCCAAGGTCGAGGCCTCGAAGAAGGGCATCACCGTGCACTTCGAGAGCGCCACCGAAGGCCAGAAGCCGGAGTTGGAAACGGGCACCTGGGATCGCGTGCTGGTCGCCGTGGGCCGTTCGCCGAACGGCGGCAAGCTGGATGCCGGCAAGGCCGGCGTCACCGTCACCGACCGCGGTTTCATCCCGGTCGATGCGCAGATGCGCACCAACGTGCCGCACATCTTCGCCATCGGCGACCTGGTGGGCCAGCCGATGCTGGCGCACAAGGCCACGCACGAGGGCAAGCTGGCGGCGGAAGTGGCGGCCGGCGAGAAGAAGGAATGGGTGGCGCGGGTGATTCCGTCGGTGGCCTATACCGATCCGGAGATCGCCTGGGTCGGCGTGACCGAGACCGAAGCCAAGGCCAAGGGCCTGAAGATCGGGGTGGGCAAATTCCCGTGGTTGGCGTCCGCGCGCGCGGTCGGCATCGGTCGCGGCGAAGGCTTCACCAAGCTCATCTTCGACGAACACACCCACCGCATCATCGGCGCCGGCATCGTCGGCGTGCATGCGGGCGACCTGATCAGCGAACTGGCGCTGGCGATCGAGATGGGTGCGGAAGCCGGCGACATCGGCGCGACCATCCATCCGCACCCCACGCTCAGCGAGTCCGTGGCGATGGCGGCCGAAGTCTACGAAGGCACGATCACCGACCTGTACATCCCGAAGAAAAAGTAAGCGCCGCTCGCGAGCGCACAACGAAAAGGCCGCGCATCAGCGCGGCCTTTTCCATTCGGAGGAATCGGCGCATCAGGCGGGCAGGGGCATCGCCTTCGCCGCGCGGCGCGCTTCGATCCGCTTCCACACCTTTTCATGGAAGTGGAACACCACGGTATTGGTCGCCGGCTCGATCAGCGCCAGCATGCCGCCCACCAGCAGGCTGCCGGTGAACAGATAGCCCAGGGTGAAGGCCACTGAGAAGTGCAGGATCGCGAAGCTCAGCGTCTTGTTCATGGCGGGGTCCGGGACGGCTACAGATGAGAATTGATCTCATTGTGGCGCTTTCCATTGGCAAGTCCAATGGATTGATCAATTCGGATTGATAGCGCCTGACTATCGACGCGCTTCCGGCCCGCAAAAGGCGAAGCCCCGGGGGCAGCCGGGGCTTCGTGAGGCCTGCGACGGAGCATCGGACGAGGAAGTTGAGCAGCAGGCCTTGTAGGGACTGACACAGGGTTTTCGTCAAAGTTCCGGAAAATCGTCAGGAAAATTCTGAATAGGGGAAACGGTTACACGCAGTCAGGCCAAGGGATTGCGGGCGAACGCGCCGTCGCCCGCGTTTTCGACCTTTGGCGGTTGTCCCGGAAATTGTCCCGCTGCTATACTTTTGCGGCTCGGCGAGGCGCTTTACCGCCTTGTACCCCGCCAATTCCGTAGGGCTTTCGTGTGCTGAATTCCGTCGCTGCGGGCCGGCGGCTAGTGTTGCGCGCCGCCGTCTGGCAGACGGTCGCGGTACTGCTGGTCGCGCTGTTGTTCCTGCTCCGGGGCGTGCCCCAGGCAGTCGCGGCGGCCGTCGGAGGGTTGGCGATCGTGGCTGGCGCACTGCTGGCGGCCTGGATGGCCTTCGGCGGTGGCGTGCTCGGCGCCGTCTCGGCGGTGCTGAGGCTGGTCGCGGGCATGGTGGTGAAGTGGGTCGTGGTGATCGGCGTGCTGGTGATGGGCGCGGGGCTGTACAAGCTGCCCCCGCTGCCCCTGATGGCAGGCGTGGTCGCCGGACTGGTGGCACAGATGCTGGTTGCGGTTGGCAAGCAGCGATAAACCCAATCTAGACGAAAGGTTTCCGACACATGGCGGGCGAGGCTCTTACTCCCACCACCTATATCCAGCACCACCTGAAGAACCTCACGGCCCAGGTGGGCGGCGACGGTCCTTTCTGGACGATCAACGTCGACACCTTCGTGACGGCCGTGCTGATGGGTCTGCTGATCGTGTTCGCGTTCTGGCTGGCGACCCGCAAGGCGACCGCCGGCGTGCCGGGCAAGTGGCAGGCCTTCGTCGAGATCATGCTGGAGTTCGTCGACAAGCAGGCCCGCGACACCTACCACGGGACCAGCAAGCTGGTGACGCCTATCGCGATCACCATCTTCTTCTGGATCCTGATGATGAACCTGCTGAAGATGATCCCGGCAGACTTCATCGCCAAGCCGCTCGAGCTGCTGGGCATCCACTACTGGAAGCCGGTCCCCACCGCCGACGTCAATGCCACCCTGGGCATGTCGATCAGCGTGTTCTTCCTGATGATCGTCTTCGCGTTCCGCTCGAAGGGCTTCGGTGGCTTCGCCCACGAGTTCCTGACGGCGCCGTTCGGCAAGTGGATGATGCCGTTCAACCTGATCCTCAACATCGTCGAATGGGTCAGCAAGCCCATCTCTTTGGCGATGCGACTGTTCGGCAACATGTTCGGCGGCGAGATCGTCTTCCTGCTGATCTGGGTGCTGGGCGGCGCGGGCATCGTCGGCATGTTCGGCGGCGCGGTATTCGGCCTGGGCTGGATGCTGTTCCACCTGCTGGTCATCCCGCTGCAGGCGTTCATCTTCATGATGCTGTCGATCGTCTACCTCAGCTTGTCGGAAGACAGCCACTAAGTTTCCGCTTCACCCTTGTCCCTTTCGTACCATCCACTCTTTAGCAACTAAGTTCCGGAGATCACCATGGAAAGCATCCTCACCAACCTCGCCCAGGTCCAGGCTTCGACCGCCCTCGCCATCGGCATCATGATCGGCCTGGCCGCGCTGGGCGCCGGTCTGGGTCTGGCCATCATGGCCGGCAAGTTCCTGGAATCGGCTGCCCGCCAGCCGGAGCTGATCCCGGTCCTGCAGGTCCGCATGTTCATCACCGCCGGCCTGATCGACGCCGCGTTCATCATCTCGGTCGCCGTCGGCCTGCTGTTCGCCTTCGCCAGCCCGTTCATCACGATCTTCACCGAGCAGCTGGCCAAGCTGGCCGGCGGCTGAGAAGCCGCGTGAAGCCTGGCCGCGGCGGTTCGCCTCCGCGGTCGGCCATCAGGCGTCGCTGGGCGCGCGCATCGTGCGCGGGCCCTTCCTCACCGGCAGGTTACCGATGAATATCAATCTCACTCTGTTCGCCCAGGCGCTGGCCTTCGCTGGCCTGATCTGGATCATTGCGACCAAAATCTGGCCGCCGCTGCTGGCTGCCATCGAAGAACGCCAGCAGAAGATCGCCGAAGGCCTGGCCGCGGCCGATCGCAGCCAGAAGGATCTGGCGCAGGCCCAGGAAAAGGTCAACGAGGCGCTGAAGGAAGCCCGCGTCAAGGCCAACGACATCATCGACCAGGCCCACGCGCGCGCCAACCAGATCGTCGACGCCGCGAAGAACGAGGCCATCGCCGAAGCCAACCGCCAGAAGGCGCTGGCCGAAGCCGAGATCGACGCCGCCGCCACGCGTGCCCGCGAAGACCTGCGCAAGCAGGTGTCGTCGCTGGCCGTCAGCGGTGCCGAGAAGCTGCTGAAGCGCGAGATCGACGCCAACGCCCACAAGGCGCTGCTCGACGAACTCGCCGCCGAAATCTGATCCGGATGATCTGATCGATGAGCCAGGCCCTTACCGTCGCCCGTCCCTACGCCCGCGCCGCCTTTGCGACGGCGCATGGCGAGGGCAATCTCGCCGCCTGGTCGCAGGCGCTGGGTTTCGCCGCGCATGCCGCGGCGGACCCGCGCGTGGCCGCGCTGCTGCCCAACCCGCGCCTGCTGCCCGCTGAGGCCGTGAAGCTGCTCGCACCGGAAGGCGCGGCTGAGTCGTTCACGCGCTTCCTTGCGGTGCTGGCCGATGCCCGCCGGCTGCCGCAGCTGCCGGAGATCGCCGGCCTGTTCGAGGAGCTGCGCGCCGAGGCCGAGCATGTCGTGAAGGCCAAGGTCACCTCGGCCACCGCCCTGCCGTCCGCCGAACTGGACCAGATCAAGGCCGCGCTGAAGAAGCGCTTCGGCCGCGAGGTCGAGGTGGAGACGGCGGTGGACGCGTCGCTGATCGGTGGCGCCGTGATCGATGCTGGCAGCGTGGTGATCGACGGCTCGCTGAAAGGCAAGCTGGCGCGCCTGCAGTCGGCGCTGACGCACTGAATTCCCATTGAACCGCCGCGCGCAAGCCGGCACACAGGACTTACCCATGGCTACCACGCTCAACCCCTCTGAAATCAGCGACCTGATCAAGACCCGCATCGAGAAGGTCAAGCTGGCCGCGGAGTCGCGCAACGAAGGCACGGTCACCAGCGTGTCCGACGGCATCGTGCGCATCTTCGGCCTGGCCGACGTCATGCAGGGCGAAATGATCGAGCTGCCGAACAACACCTACGCGCTGGCGCTGAACCTCGAGCGCGATTCGGTCGGCGCCGTGGTCCTGGGCGACTACGAGCACCTGCGCGAAGGCGACGTGGCCAAGACCACCGGCCGCATCCTGGAAGTGCCGGTCGGTCCGGAAATGCTCGGCCGCGTGGTGAACGCGCTGGGCGAGCCGATCGACGGCAAGGGCCCGCTGGGCACCTCGCTGACCGCGCCGGTGGAGCGCGTGGCCCCGGGCGTGATCTGGCGCAAGTCGGTCGACCAGCCGGTGCAGACCGGTTACAAATCGGTCGACGCGATGATCCCGATCGGCCGCGGCCAGCGCGAGCTGATCATCGGCGACCGCCAGACCGGCAAGACCGCGATGGCCATCGACGCCGTGATCAACCAGAAGGGCACCGGCATCAAGTGCGTGTACGTCGCGATCGGCCAGAAGGCTTCGACCGTGGCCAACATCGTGCGCAAGCTGGAAGAGAACGGCGCGCTGGCCCACACCGTGGTCGTCGCCGCCACCGCCTCCGAGTCGGCCGCGATGCAGTACATCAGCGCCTACTCCGGCTGCACCATGGGCGAGTACTTCATGGACCGCGGCCAGGACGCCCTGATCGTGTACGACGATCTGTCCAAGCAGGCCGTGGCCTACCGCCAGATCTCGCTGTTGCTGAAGCGTCCGCCGGGCCGTGAAGCCTACCCGGGCGACGTGTTCTACCTGCACTCCCGCCTGCTCGAGCGCGCCGCTCGCGTGTCCGAGGAGTACGTGGAGAAGTTCACCGAAGGCAAGGTCACCGGCAAGACCGGTTCGCTGACCGCGCTGCCGATCATCGAAACGCAGGCCGGCGACGTGTCCGCGTTCGTGCCGACCAACGTGATCTCGATCACCGACGGCCAGATCTTCCTGGAAACCGACCTGTTCAACGCCGGCATCCGCCCGGCCGTGAACGCCGGTATCTCGGTGTCGCGCGTCGGTGGCGCCGCCCAGACCAAGATCATCAAGAAGCTGTCGGGCGGCATCCGCATCTCGCTCGCCCAGTACCGTGAGCTGGCCGCGTTCGCGCAGTTCGCCTCGGACCTGGACGAAGCCACCCGCAAGCAGCTGGAGCGCGGCCAGCGCGTCACCGAGCTGATGAAGCAGAAGCAGTACGCGCCGATGTCCATCGCCCTGCAGGCGCTGTCCATCTACGCGGTCAACGAGGGTTACCTGGACGACGTGCCGGTCGGCAAGATCCTGGCGTTCGAAGACGCGCTGCACGCGCACTTCACCAACACCCAGGGCGCGCTGGTCGACACGATCAACAACACCGGCAACTGGAACGACGAGATCGAAGGCGCCTTCAAGAAGGGCATCGCCGAGTTCAAGCAGACCGGTACCTGGTAATACGACGTGTAGAGCGGAGCTTGCTCCGCTGATCGGACAGAAAGCGGAGCAAGCTCCGCTCTACGGGAAGAAGAGATGGCAGGCGGACGCGAAATCAAAACCAAGATCAAGAGCGTGCAGAACACCCGCAAGGTGACGCGCGCGCTCGAGATGGTCTCGGCCTCCAAGATCCGCAAGGCCCAGGACCGCATGAAGACCTCGCGCCCGTACGCGCGCGCGATGAAGCAGGTGATCGGCCACCTGGCCCAGGCCAACACCGATTACCAGCATCCCTTCATGGTGGAGCGCAAGGACGTCAAGCGCGTCGGCTTCATCATCGTGTCGTCCGACCGCGGCCTGGCCGGCGGCCTGAACAACAACCTGTTCCGCAAGATGCTCGGCGAGATCCGCCAGTGGAACGAGAAGGGCGTCGAAGTCGACGTGGTCACCATCGGCCAGAAGGCCTCGGTGTACTTCCGCCGGGTCAAGGTCAACATGCTGGCCAGCGTGTCGCACCTGGGCGATGCGCCCAAGCTCGACCAGCTGATCGGCGTGATCAAGGTGATGCTGGACGCCTACACCGAAGGCAACCTCGATCGCGTGTTCGTGGTCTACAACGACTTCGTCAACACGATGACCCAGCGCGCCGCGTTCGACCAGCTGCTGCCGCTGCCGGCGGCGGAGACGCAGGTCGCGCACCACGACTGGGACTACATCTACGAACCCGATGCCGAGACCGTGCTCGACCACGTGATCACGCGCTACATCGAGTCGCTGGTGTACCAGGCCGTGCTGGAGAACATCGCCTCGGAACACGCGGCGCGCATGGTGGCCATGAAGGCCGCCAGCGACAACGCCAACAAGCTCATCGGTACCCTGCAGCTGGTCTACAACAAGGCCCGCCAGGCGGCGATCACCCAGGAAATCTCCGAAATCGTCGGCGGCGCGGCGGCAGTCTGACGCGCGTAGTCACAAGAATTCATCTAGAGGAATGCAGCAATGAGTCAGGGCAAGATCGTTCAGATCATCGGCGCGGTGGTTGACGTCGAATTCGCGCGCAACGAAGTGCCGAAGGTGTACGACGCGCTGAAGGTGGAGAACACCGCCATCACGCTCGAAGTGCAGCAGCAGCTCGGCGACGGCGTCGTGCGCACCATCGCCCTCGGTTCCACCGACGGCCTGAAGCGCAACCTGGTCGCCGTGAACACCGACAAGGCCATCTCGGTGCCGGTCGGCGCGGGCACGCTGGGCCGCATCATGGACGTGCTGGGCAACCCGATCGACGAAGCCGGCCCGGTGCAGGCGACCGATCATTGGGAAATCCACCGTTCGGCCCCGTCGTACGAGGACCAGTCCTCGGCCAACGACCTGCTGGAAACCGGCATCAAGGTCATCGACCTGATGTGCCCGTTCGCCAAGGGCGGCAAGGTCGGCCTGTTCGGCGGCGCCGGCGTCGGCAAGACCGTCAACATGATGGAACTGATCAACAACATCGCCAAGGCGCACTCGGGCCTGTCCGTGTTCGCCGGCGTGGGCGAGCGTACCCGCGAGGGCAACGACTTCTACCACGAGATGAAGGACTCCAACGTCCTCGACAAGGTCGCGATGGTGTACGGCCAGATGAACGAGCCGCCGGGCAACCGCCTGCGCGTCGCCCTGACCGGCCTGACCATGGCCGAGTACTTCCGCGACGAGAAGGACGCGTCCGGCAAGGGCAAGGACGTGCTGCTGTTCGTCGACAACATCTACCGCTACACGCTGGCCGGTACCGAAGTGTCGGCGCTGCTGGGCCGCATGCCGTCGGCCGTGGGCTACCAGCCGACGCTGGCCGAGGAAATGGGCGTCCTGCAGGAGCGCATCACCTCGACCAAGACCGGTTCGATCACCTCGATCCAGGCCGTGTACGTGCCCGCGGACGACCTGACCGACCCGTCGCCGGCCACCACGTTCGCCCACTTGGACGCGACCGTCGTGCTGAGCCGCAACATCGCCTCGCTGGGTATCTACCCGGCCGTGGATCCGCTCGACTCGACCAGCCGCCAGCTGGACCCGAACGTCATCGGCCACGAGCACTACGACACCGCGCGCCGCGTGCAGTCGACGCTGCAGAAGTACAAGGAACTGAAGGACATCATCGCCATCCTCGGCATGGACGAGCTGTCCGAAGAAGACAAGCAGGCCGTGTCGCGCGCCCGCAAGATCGAGCGCTTCTTCAGCCAGCCGTTCCACGTGGCCGAAGTGTTCACCGGCTCGCCGGGCAAGTACGTCTCGCTGAAGGACACGATCCGCGGCTTCAAGGCGATCGTCGACGGCGAGTACGACCACCTGCCGGAGCAGGCGTTCTACATGGTCGGCGGCATCGAAGAAGCGGTCGAGAAGGCCAAGAAGCTCGCCGAAAAGGCGTAAGCACGTAGGGTGGGCCCAGGCCCACCTTCGCGGCAACCGGCGGCGGGCCCAGGCCCGCCCTACACGGCAAAGAGAGTTCCATGAGCACCATCCGTTGCGACATCGTCAGTGCCGAGCAGGAGATCTTCCACGGTGAAGCCACCCTGGTCGTTGCCACCGGCGAACTGGGCGAACTCGGCATCGCGCCGAAGCACGCGCCGCTGATCACCCGCCTGAAGCCGGGCAAGGTGGTGGTGACGCTGGCCAATGGCGAGCAGCTGGACTTCGCCATCTCCGGCGGCATCCTCGAAGTGCAGCCGCAGGTCGTCACCGTGCTGGCCGACACCGCGATCCGTGCGTCGGACATCGACGAGGCGCAGGTCCGCAAGGCCAAGGAAGAAGCCGAGCGCATCCTGGCCAAGCAGGATCCGAAGATGAGCGTGGAAGAAGCCCAGGCCCAGCTGGCCATGAGCATCGCCCAGCTCAGCGCGCTGGAGCGCCTACGCAAGAACCTCAAGCACTGAGGTCCACGCACGCACGCTTCATCGAAAACGCCGGCCTCGCGCCGGCGTTTTCATTCCAGCTAGCGGTAGACCACGTGCCGCCAGAGGAAGAAGGCCACGATGGCCAGCACGCCTTCCACCAGCGGCTTGGCCAGCCAGGCATGCGCCAGGCCCAGCGACGAGGCGACCCATGCGACCGCCACGGTGCTGATCACCGTCAGCGGCACCCACACCAGCAGGAACTTGGCGAAGCGCCGCCAGCCCAGCCGCGCGGCGCCGTCGCGGGCGAAGGTCACGCGTCCGTTCAACCAGAAGCCGAGCAGCGCGCCACCGATGCGACCCGCGAGATTGCCGGGCGCCGCCGGCACGCCGAGTGCGGTCAACGCCACGAACAGCGCCCAGTCCACCAGCAACTGGAGTGCGCCGATGACGAGGAAACTGCCGCCCTGGCGCAGCAGGGTGTGCCTGGAAGAAGAGGGTGCCATGTGGCGATGGTAACCCCGGCCATGCGGGGGTTGCCGTGTAAGATGCGGGCGCCCGTCGCCGACCCGGATTGTCGCCTTGCGCATCGCCGTCTTGATTCCCTGCCACAACGAAGCGCCGACGGTGCAGAAGGTCGTCGCGGACTTCCGCCAGGCGCTGCCCGAAGCGGACGTGTGGGTCTTCGACAATGCCAGCGCCGACGCCACGGCGCATCTGGCCGCGCAGGCGGGCGCGCATGTGCGGCACGTGCTGGCCAAGGGCAAGGGCAACGCGGTGCGCGCGATGTTCCGTGATGTCGATGCCGACATCTACGTCATGGTGGATGGCGACGACACCTATCCGGCATCCGCCGTGAGGTCGCTCATCGAAGACGTCGCGGAAGGACGGGCCGACATGGTCGTGGGGACGCGGCTGGAATCCCATGAAAACGCATCCTTCCGCCGATTCCACGGCGTCGGCAACCGGCTGGTCCGTGGCTGCATCAGCGCCCTGTTCGGCCACCCGGTCCGCGACGTGCTATCCGGCTACCGGGTGTTCTCCCGCCGCTTCGTCAAGTCCATGCCCGTGCTTTCCCGTGGCTTCGAGATCGAGACCGAGATGACGGTGTTCGCGCTGGCCAACGGTTTCGTGTTGTCGGAGCGGACCATCGACTACGGCACGCGGCCCGATGGCAGCGAGTCCAAGCTCCACACGTACCGCGACGGCATCCGCGTCCTGAAGACGATCCTGTTCCTGTTCAAGGACATGCGCCCGCTCCTGTTCTTCGGAACGCTCGCCGTACTTTGCGTGCTGTTGAGCCTGGGTTTCGGCGCCATCGTCATCCATGAGTTCGCGCGCACGGGCTTGGTCACCCACCCGTCCACCGCCGTCCTGGCGGTGGCGTTCGCGTTGGTCGGCGTGGTGTCGATGGCGACGGGACTCATCCTGGATACGGTCAACCGCCGCTCGAACGAGATCCAGCGGCTGATCACGGACCAGGTGCTGGCGCAGCGCAGACCGTCGGCGTAGGCGTGCCGCGCGCCAGCGGGCAGAGCTCCAGTTCGTCCAGGCTCGTCGGCATCGCCAGGCAATTACCCCCGGACGCCAGTCCGTAGGCGAGGATCGCCGCAGGTGCTCCCGTCGAAGACGACTGGCGCAGCAGGAAGATCGGGCCCGCATGTCGCCGCACGCGCCGTTCGGCAGCGGCCTGCAGCCGCGTGCAGCGTGCAGGTGTCATGAAGTTGTTCTGTATCGATATCGCCGGCACGGTACGTGGCAGGAAAGCGACGGCATAGGCCATGGGATTGTCGTCCGCCAGCACCACGAGGCTGTCGTGGGGCAGCGCGGGTACCTGCACGGATATCATCGGCGTGCGGAACGGCGCCCGTCCCCAGTTCGGCCGGTTGGCGCCCGCCACCAGCATCACGGCCGTTGCCACCATCGCGATGCGTACGTAGCGCGGCGGCACCCATGCCGACACCACGCCCAGGATGGCGACGGAGCACACGAGCTCCAGTGCGAAAAGATAGCGGTAGATGCCGTACAGCTTCGCCCAGACGGCGAAACTGAGCAGCGCGAACACGATCAGTGCGTTGGCGATGGCGATGGTGGCGACGTCCTCTCGGCGCCTGCGCCAGGCCGAGATCCACCAGGCACCCAGCGCGGCGAGGCCGAGCAGCGCGCGCGGATCCGACAGCTTTCCTTCCGAGAAGCGGCTGCTGTCGGTCAGCAGATGGAACGGAGCCAAGAGGGCATCAATGCCGTGCGGTATGAACCGTGCGTCTTTGTGCGCATGCGCCAGCGCGTCGGGCGACCTGAACCATTCGTTGAAATAGGGAAAAAGCGGGTTGCCGTATTCGTGCCAGAGATGGAAGGCCCATGGGCCGGCGGTCAGCAAGGCGCCGGCGATGCCACCCGCAGCGAGCGCCATGATCCGCGACGGGGCGGCGCGCATCGGTCCGCACACGAGGGCGGCGCCGATGAAGCCGATGCAGTACAGCGCACCGGTGAGCTTCAGGCCGGCGCACAGCCCTGCCATCAAGCCTGCCGGCAGCCACGTGGCCCACGCATGGCGGCGACCTTGCGAGTCCGCGATCCACCACAGCGCCGCCATCATCCCGGCTGCCACGGTCGCGTCGTTGAATGTCGTGCCGATGCTGGGCATCACGGCGGCGCCCGTCACCGCCGCCAGGCCGGCCATCGTCGTGCGCATCGCGCTGCGCCCCTCCGGCCATGCCAGGTCGAGCAGGCGTAGCGCAAACAGGATGGCGAGGAAGGCGGGCAGCGCCAGCCACAGCGATATCGCCCATCCGGGCAGACCTGCCTTCACCGACCAGGCGAAGGGGATGTCGAGCGCCGGGTTGTGCCAGGTCTGGAGCTGCGCCGCCGCGATGTCGTCGGCGAAACGGCCGTCCAGCAGCGCGGATGGCGTATAGAGGTGGTAGTTGCGCAGGTCCCAGTTCGCGTCCTGGCCCTGCTTGAAGAGCGCCAGCAGCACCAGCAGCAACGCCACGACCGAAGGGAGCCCCCAATGGCGGATGCGGGTGGCGTCGGTGCGGTCGGTCATGGGCGAGGTCTTGTGGCGGACTGAGTTGATACCATCGCACCAGGGGCGAAGGCCGCCATCATCGTAATGGGAAACCACATGAAGCCACTACACGTCGTCATCCTCGCTGCCGGTGAGGGCAAGCGCATGAAGTCCGCACTGCCGAAGGTCCTGCAGCCGATCGCCGGGCGGCCGATGCTGGCGCATGTGATCGAGGCGGCGCGCGCGCTATCGCCGGCGGGCGTGCACGTGGTCTACGGGCACGGTGGCGACCAGGTGCAGGCGGCGTTCGCCGATCAGCCCGATCTGTACTGGGCGCACCAGGCGCAGCAGCTGGGCACCGGTCATGCGGTCGCGCAGGCGATCCCCGCCATTCCGGACGGCGCACGCGTGCTGGTGCTGTACGGCGACGTGCCGTTGACCCGCAGCGAGACCCTGCAGCGCCTGCTGGACGCGCCGGGTCGCCTAGCGGTGCTGGTCGCCGAACCCGTCGATCCGACCGGCTATGGCCGCATCGTCCGCGATGAAGCGGGCCGTGTGGCCGCCATCGTCGAGCACAAGGACGCCGACGAGGAGCAACGCCGCATCCGCACCATCAACACCGGCATCATCGCCGCCGACGGCAGTGCCCTGAAGGGCTGGCTGGCGCGGCTGTCCAACAACAATGCGCAGGGCGAGTACTACCTGACCGACGTGTTCGCGATGGCGGCCGAAGAATTCACCCCCGCCGAAATGGTCCTCGTGGGCGAACCGATCGAGGCCGAAGGCGCGAACGATCCCTGGCAGCTGTCGCAGCTCGAGCGCGCCTACCAGTTGCGTGCCGCGCGCGCGCTGTGCGTGCAGGGCGCGCGCCTGGTCGACCCGGCGCGCTTCGACCAGCGCGGCACGGTAACGGTGGGTCGCGACGTGCAGATCGACGTGGACGTGGTGCTGGAAGGCAAAGTCGAGCTGGGCGATGGCGTCGTCATCGGCCCCTTCACGCGTCTGAAGGACGTGACGCTGGCCGCCGGCACGCAGGTGCGCGCGCACTGCGATCTGGAAGGCGTCGCCAGCGAAGGTGCGGCGCTGATCGGCCCCTACGCGCGCCTGCGCCCGGGCACGGTGCTCGCCGATGGCGTGCATGTGGGCAACTTCGTCGAGACGAAGAACGCGCGCATCGGCGTGGGCAGCAAGGCCAACCACCTGACCTATCTCGGCGACACGGTGATCGGCACCGGCACCAACATCGGCGCCGGCACCATCACCTGCAACTACGATGGCGTTAACAAGTCCACCACGACGATCGGCGACCGCGTCTTCGTCGGCTCGAACTCGTCGCTGGTCGCACCGGTGACCCTGGCGGACGGCGCCACCATCGGCGCGGGCTCGGTGATCTCGAAGAATGCGCCCGCCGACAAGCTGACGGTCGCGCGTGCGCGCCAGATGACGGTCGAGGGTTGGCAGCGACCGGTGAAGAAACCGAAGTGACGTAGGGCGGGCTTAAGCCCGCCACGGGTCGCGTATCTGAACGAAAGCCCGTTGAATGCGGGTCGCGGCTGCCAGCCCTCACCCCTTGCCCTCTCCCGGTAGGAGAGGGGGAGTCGGTGCCATGCGGGTTCGGCTTCGGGTACAGCGCGGTGATGCCGTCGCGCCGCCATCGGACAGATCAGTTTTCGGGCAACTGGATGGCCACGCACAGCCCGCCACCGTCGCGGTTGTGCAGCGACAGCCGTCCGCCGTGCGCTTCGACGATCTCGCGGGTCAGCGCCAGGCCCAGGCCGGTGCCGTTGCGCTTGGTCGAATAGAACGGCACCAACGCGTTCTGCAGCACCGCATCGTTCATGCCCGTGCCGCGGTCCATCACCTCGATACGGACCCAGCCGGGCAGGCGGGTGACACGCACCGACACGCCGTCGGCGGTCGTGCCGGATTCGTGCGCGTTCTTCAGCAGGTTCAGCAGCGCCTGCTCGACCTGCGCCAGGTCGATGCGGCCATCGATGTCGGCCTCCTGCATCGCCAGTTCGAACCCGATCTGCCGCTGCAGGCCTTCGAGGAAGGCCCGCCAGTGCACCGTATGCAGCTGCGGCTGCGGAAGCTTGGCGAAGCGCGCGTATCCGCGGATGAAGCCCTCCAGGTGGCGGGCGCGGTCCTCGATGGTGCCGAACACTTCTTCCAGCCGCTCGTGCTTGCCGCGGCGGACCAGTTCCGCGCCGGAGTGCGCCAGCGACGCCACCGGTGCCAGCGAGTTGTTGAGTTCGTGACTGATCACGCGGATGACCTTCTTCCACGTCATCACTTCCTGCCGACGCAGTTCGTTCGTCAGCAGCCGCAGCAGCAGCAACTCGTGCGGGCGGCCGTTGAGGCGGAAGTTGCGGCGTGCGAGATGGTAGACCTGCTCTTCCTCGTCGTCCTCCTCGCTGCCGATGGCGAACAGGCTGTCGCCGCTGCGCGCGAGCGCTTCGCGCATCTCCACCGGCGAGGCGGCCAGCAACGAGTCGTAGTCCTGTCCCTCCAGCTTCCAGCCGCTGTGCAGCAGCTTGCGCGCGGCGACGTTGGCGAACACCACCCGGCGCACGCCATCCCCGCCGGGCGCCACCAGCAGCATGGCCACCGGGGTGTTCTGCACCATCGTGTCCAGCAGCAGTTCACGCTGCACCAGGGTCTGCCGCTGCTCGCGCAGGACGTCGCCCAGCGCGCCGTGCGAACGGACGAGTTCGGCAAGTTCGTCGCTGCCCTGCCAATGGATGCCGAAGTTGTACTCGCCGTCGCGATAGCTGTTGACGCTGCCGGCCAGCGCACGGAACAGCGAGCGCGTGCTGCGCAGGCCACGATGGATCGCCCAGCCCGCCAGCGGCAGCACGACCAGCGCGGACAGCAGCACCGCCAGCAGGTCGTCCTGCAGCCAGTGCGACAGCGCGACCGGCAGCACCAGCGCCACCGCCAGCAACGGCAGCAGCCAGGACAATACGCGGCCGGCGAGCGAGCGGCGGATCATGTGGCCTTGATGCCGAAGCGTTCCATGCGCCGGTACAGCGCCTGGCGGCTCATGCCGAGGTCGGTGGCGGCTTGCGCGATCACGCCGCCGGCGCGGGCGATCGCGGCCTCGATGTCGGCGCGCTCCGGTTCGGCGACGATCGTCGTGCGCACCGATGTCGGTCGGGGCAGGTTGAGGTCCGTGGCCTCGATCCGCTCACCCATCGCCAGCAGGCCGGCGCGCTGGATGACATTGCGCAGCTCGCGCACGTTGCCCGGCCAGGCATGGCGCAGCAGCGCGGCGCGCGCGCTTTCGCCCAGCGGCTTGTCGTCGGGCCGGAAGCGCTCGGCCAGCGGCAGGATGTCGCCGGGCCGTTCGGCCAGCGGCGGCAGCGCGAGCTCGATGGCATTGAGCCGGTAGTAGAGGTCCTCGCGGAAACTGCCGTCCCGGATCATCGTGGGCAGGTCCGCGTTGGTGGCGCTGATCACGCGCACCGCGACCTTGCGCTCGCGATTGGAGCCCAGCCGCTCGAAGCGGCCGGTCTCCAGCACGCGCAGCAATTTCATCTGCCCGGTGAGCGGCAGGTTGCCGATCTCGTCGAGGAACAGCGTGCCGCCGTCGGCCGCTTCGAACTTGCCCTCGCGTGCCTTGTTCGCGCCGGTGTAGGCGCCGGCATCCGCGCCGAACAGTTCCGCCTCGATCAGTTCGGACGGCAGCGCGCCGCAATTCAGCGTCACGAACGGCCCCTGCTTCACGCTGGAATTGGCCTGGATGATCTCGGCGATCTTCTCCTTGCCCGCACCATTGGGCCCGGTGATCAGCACCGGCAAGTCGGAGCGCGCGACCTGGCAGGCGAGCGCGATCACGCGTTCGCTGGCCGGGTCCTCGAACACGAGGTTGCGCAGGTCGTACTTCTGCTCGAGCTGGTGGCGGCTGCGTCGCTCGCGGCTGCGCCGGCGGTCGAGTTCGCGACGGGTCTCCGTCAGCTCCAGCAAGGTGTTGACGGTGGCCAGCAGCTTGCGGTCGTCCCACGGCTTGGCGACGTAATCGGCCGCGCCCGCCTTCACCAGGTTCACCGCCGCTTCCAGATGCGTCCATGCGGTCAGCAGGATCACCGGCATGTCCGGCCATTCGGCGCGCAGGTCGATGAACAGCTGCTCGCCTTCGATGCCGGACGTCGTGTCTTCGCTGAAGTTCATGTCCTGGATGACCAGGTCGACCGGATGTTCGCGCAACATCGCCAGGCCCGCCGCCGGTGATTCGGCGTGCAGGGTGTCGATGTCGTGCAGGGAAAACAGGACTTCCAGTGCCGTACTGACGGCCAGGTTGTCGTCGATCACGAGGATGGTAGGCATGCGCTATAGCCTAACCGAAGGGCTGCGGCTGACGAGGTGCGGCGGGATGCGGCGGGCCAGGCGTGCGGGCCATGTCGCGGCGAACTGCACCGCCAGCGTCGCCCATGCGGCGGCCGCGAGCATCGCGCCCATCGACGGCGTGCTGACCAGCCCGTCCGGGGCGACGCGCGGCAGCAACCAGCCACCGCAGGTCAGGCCCGCCATCACCGCCATGCATGCCAGTCCCAGGTATTCGCAGCGCAGGCGGCGTGCGAGCTGGCGACCGGTCGCACCGGCGGCACGGCGCAGGCTGAACTCCTGCGCGTGCGCCTGCACCCAACGCTCGCCGCCGAGCATCAGCAGGCCGAGGGTGGAGAACCACCACGCGACGCACGCGCCTACAGACCAGCGTGCGCGCATGCGCGGCGCATGCAGCGAGGCCTCGCGCAGCGAAGTCATGCCGACCGGATCGGCGACCGCCATGGACGGATAGGCGGCGGCCAGCGCGGTGCGGATCCGCGACGCCACGCCATCCGCATCGCCCGTGTGCCGGACGAGGAACTGCGCATCGCCGGCGCGCACCATCCGCACCGGCAGCAGCATGGCCAAGTCTCCCGTGTCGCGCGCGCTGGCCGGCGGAGGTACGCGATCGATCACACCGACCACGTGCAGCCGAGCGCCCGGTGCCGTCCACACCGTGCGGCCGAGCGGGTCCGCATCGCCATACAGCCGTCGGGCCAGGGCCGACGAGATGATGGCCGGCCCGAGCGCGGCATGCAGATCGGTCTGGTCGCCGGCATAGTCGCGGAACTCGTCGGGAAGGAACTCCCGACCCCGCACCGTCGCCAGTCCGAGCGTCCAGGCGAACCGCTCGTCACCGAGGAATACCGACACGACGTGCCGCTCCGCGGGTCGCGCCGACATCCACACATGCATGCTCCAGGCGCTGTTTCCGTAGGGCGCCTGATTGGCGGCCGTGGCCGACTGCACGCCCGGCACGTTGCGCAGGCGGCGGACGACATCGGCGACGCCCGGATCGCTTCCCGGTGTCATCTGCAGCCAGGGCACCAGCAGCAGTCCCGCGTCATCGATGCCGTCGGGCATCGCGCGCGCGGCGTGCAGACCGGTGACCGCCTGCCAGGCCTGCAGGCACAGCACCACGCCGATCGCCAGTTGCAGCGCGATCAACCAGGTGCCCGCATGGTGGCGTCCCAGCAGCAGGAAGGGAGGAGACATGGGAACCCCGTCGGACCGCGCACGCCGGTGGGCGTGCGCGGCAGGAAGCGGAGGAATCAGGCGGTGCGGGTGGCGACCGCGGGCGGCACCGAGGCGGCCTTGCGCGCCGGACCGTACACCGCCACCTGGCCGAGCAGCCACAGCAGCACGGCACCGACCGGCAGGTAGAGCAGCGGCAGGCGCGGCAGTTCGTACTTGCCCATCAGCAGCTGGTTGATGCCGTAGGCCAGGATCATGCCGATCACGATGCCCAGCGTGGCCAGCAGGAAGTTCTCCGTCTGGAAGTAGCGCAGGATCTGGCCCTTGGTGGCGCCCAGCGCACGGCGGATGCCGATCTGCTTGGTGCGTTGCTGCACCCAGAAGCTGGCCAGGCCGACGATGCCGAGCGCAGTGACGACCAGCAGCGAGATGATCACGGTGATCAGCAGCCAGGCCATCGCGCGATCACCGCGGTAATAGTCGCTCTTGATGTCGCTGAACGTGCCATCGCGCAGCACCAGCCGGCGGGCGCTGTTCTTCTCCAGCGTCGCGAGCGCGGCCTTCAGGACTTCCGCGCGCCGTTCGGGCGTGGTCCGCAGGACGAAGGTGCCCATGGTGAGGTCCCTCGCCGGCAGGATCATCGTGAAGCCGGCTTCGGCGGGGCCGCCGTTGTCGTTGGTGCGGATCAGACGGTCGACCACGCCGACCACGCGGTGCGGGACGTTGTCGGTGTTCCATGCATAGATGTTCTTGCCGACCGCACTCTCGCCCGGGAACAGCTTGTTCGCCAGCTCGCGGCTCAGGATCACCGCCGGCATCACGTACTTGGCGTTCTGCTTGTTGATGTCGGTCCAGTTGACGTATTCCTCCGGGGTGAAGTCCCGGCCTTCGGCCAGCTTCAACCCGAGGGTTTCGATCACGGCGTCGCCCAGATAGACGTTCGCCTGCGCGCTGGGGCGTTCCTGCTCGGGTGCGAGCTGGATGGAACTGTTCCAGGACGAATTGTCGAACGGCACATGGTTGATGCTGCCGGCGGACTTGACCCCCGGCAGTGCGCGCAGGCTGGCGACATCCTGCTTCACCAGGGCGTCGGCTTCGGGGTTCTCGCCGAGGTTGCCCATGCTGATGCGCACGATCTCCTCGTTCGTCATGCCGGTGGGCCGGTCGATGCGCTCGAGCCGCTGGGTGATCAGGAACACGGCGTTGCAGATGATGGCGCACGACAGCGCCACTTCCAGCACGATCAGTGCGGCAGCCGTCTTGTGGCGGGCCAGGGTGGAGAGGATGGGGCGGATGTCCATGACGTGCCTCTTGAATGGATGGGTCACTGGCTCTTGAGCTGGATGGCGGGCGTCACCTGCATCGCGCGCCAGGCAGGCAGCATCCCGGCGAGCAGGCTGGCGACGATCGCCAGGGCAAACGTGGCCAGCAACATCTTCACGTCCATGTGGGCGAGATCGGCGTAGCCGGCGGGCTGGTGACGCACGGCCCACAGGCCCAGCCAGGCGAGGGCGAGACCGAGTACGCCACCGACCAGCCCCACGGTGCCCGCTTCGACCAGGCACTGCGCGAAGATGGCGCGACGGGTGGCGCCGAGCGCACGTCGCACGCCGATCTGCGAGGCGCGCCCCAGGAACTTCGCCAGCAGCAGGCCCACCGTGTTGAGCAGGCACACCGCGAGGAAGCCGAAGGCCAGCCACACCTGCAGGCGGACGTCGCCGGGCACCGCGCCCTGCTTGTCCAGCCACTGCATCACGTTGTGCAGGTCCACGTTGGCGGGGCGCTCGAAACGACCGGCCGCGCGCTGCTGGTCGGAGTAGTTCTTCAGGTACTGCTTGTAGGCCTCGACCTTCTCCGGCGTGCCCAGCTCGACCCAGTACTGCAGCCACGAGCACGGCGCGTTCGGTCCCTGCGAGCCTTCCTCTTCCGCGCTGGAATCGCCCCAGCAGTTCATGTTGCCCTGGGTGCCCATCTTCAGCGTGCGCGACGTCCAGAACGGGACGAACAGCTGCTCCACCTCGGTGAAGCGGTCCTGGGTCATGTCGTAGAACTTCGGCGCCGGACGCCATTCGTCCAGCACGCCGATCACGCGGAACGTCGCGCCGGAGGCCTTGATGTCGCGGCCCACGCTGTTGATGCCGCCGAACAGTTTCTCGTTCAGCGCCTTGGAGATGACGGCCACGCGCGCGCGCGATTCGTCGTCGGCGGCCGACCAGCCGTTGCCGTAGCGGAACGGCACCTCGAACATCGGGAAGAAGTCGGCGGTGGTGTAGCGCGCATCGATGCGGAACGGTTCGATCCGGCCGTCCTCCGTCTCGATCGACGAGGCGCCGCCGGTCATGAAGGCCTGGCGGTCGCCCTTCTTGTCGCGCAGCATGCGCTCGGCGTCGTGGCGGGTGAACTGGTCCTCCGGCTCGTCGCCGGGTGCGAACCCGTTCGCCGAACGCGGGTCGATGCGCGGGTAGAACAGCTTGTCGCTCTTCTGCGGGATCGGATCGCCCGACAGCACGTAGAACACGGTCAGCGTGGTCATGCTGGCGCCGATGCCGAGCGCGATGGCCAGCACCATCAGGAAGGTCAGCGCCTTGTTGCGCTTGAAGCTGCGCAGCGCGAGGGTGAAGTAGTAGCCGAACATGTCGGGTCTCCTCAGGCGGAGGCGCTGGTTTCGGCGGCGTGCGCCGCGCGGATCAGCGCGGGCTCCACCGACAGGTCGGTGGCCATGCCGTCCACGATGTGCACGTTGCGCTGCGCGCGCGCGGCGAGCTCCGGGTCGTGCGTGACCATGATGATGGTCGTGCCCTGACGGTTGATCTCCTCCAGCAGTTCCATCACGCCGCGGGCCATCTGCGAGTCCAGGTTGCCGGTGGGTTCGTCCGCCAGCAGCAGGCGCGGGCTGCCGGCCAGGGCGCGCGCGATCGCCGTGCGCTGCTGCTGGCCGCCCGACAGTTCGGCCGGATAGTGCTTCATGCGCGAGCCCAGGCCCACGCGGGCCAGCGCGTCCTCGATGCGCTGCTTGCGCTCGGACGCGGGCATGCCGCGATAGCGCAGCGGCACGTCGACGTTGTCGAACAGGTTGAGGTCGGGGATCAGGTTGAAGCCCTGGAAGATGAAGCCGATCTTCTGGTTGCGCAGGCGCGAGCGGGCGTCGTCGCCCAAGTGGCTGACGTCCTGTCCGTCGAGCAGGAACTGCCCGCCGGTGAAGGTCTCCAACAGGCCGGCGATGTTGAGGAACGTGGTCTTGCCGGAACCCGACGGACCGGTGACCGCGACGAACTCGCCCTCGCGGACATGCAGATCGAGGGAACGCAGCGCATGCGTTTCCACCTGTTCGGTGCGGTAGACCTTGGCGACTTGGCGCATCTCAAGCATGGCGGGTTCCTTCTTCGGGTTCTGGTGCGGAGTGGGAGACGTGGGGGAGGACGCGTGGGGGAGGTGGGGAATCAGTTGACCGAGACGCGCTCGGCATCGCCGAACAGGTCGCTGCCGGAGACGACGACCTTGTCGCCGGGCTGCAGGCCGCTGAGCACTTCGACGTTGCTCAGGCTGCTGACGCCCAACTGCACCGGACGGCGTACCGCGGAGCTGCCATCCATGACATAGGCGTACCGACCGCCGCCCTGCTCGACGAACGGGCCGCGCTCCACCATCAGCACGTTGCGGCGCGTATCCATCAGGATGCGGGCGGACAGGCGCTGGTTCTGGCGCAGGCCGGGCGGTTGCTTGTCGGAGAAGCGCAGGCGGGTGACGACTTCGCCGTTCACCACTTCCGGCGACACCGCGGAGATCTCGCCGGCGTACGGCTGACCGGCGCTGGTCAGGGTGGCCGGCATGCCGATCGCGAGATCGCGCGCGAAGCTCTCGGGCACCTTGATCTCGACTTCGAACACCGACAGGTCCACCACACTCAGCACCGGTGCGTTTATCGCCACGTTGGAGCGCTGCACGGCCTGCACCTGGCCGACCTGGCCGTCGAACGGCGCGCGCAGGGTCAGTGCATCGACCTGGCGCTGCACTTCGGCCACCACCGCGCGCTGGCGCTCGGCCAGCAGCTGCTTGTTGCGGGCGTCCAGGCCGGCGCCCTGGCCCTGCAGGCCCGCGTCCTTGCGCGCGTGGGACAACGCGATCTCGGCCTTGCGCAGGTTGTCCTGGGCTTCCATCACGTCGACCTGCGGCACCGCGCCGCCGTCGTAGCCGCGCTGGTAACGCTGCAGGGTGCGCTCGGCGGCCTGGCGTTCGATTTCGGCCTGGTCCAGCGCCTTCTGCGCATTGGCGCGGGTGACGCTGGCATCCAGGTTGGCGCGGCTGGCCTCGGCTTCCAGGCCGGCCAGGGTGGTCTGCTCCTGCGCCAGCTTGCTGCGCAGCTCGGGGCTGTCGATCTCGGCCAGCGGCTGGCCCTTGGCGACCTTGTCGCCGGCCACGACCTTCAGCGTGACCACGCCACCTGCGATGGCATACAAGGTGGGGCTGTTGGCGGCGATGACGCGCCCATCGGCGGCGATGTCGCGGACCAGGTCGCCGCGGGTCACTTCGGCGAACCGGAGGCGGGCGCCGTCCACCGACGTGGTGCCGGACAACCAGCCGCGGGCGGCGAAGACGATGCCGGCCAGCAGCAGGGCGCCACCGGCGGCGGGCCATACCCAACGGCGCCAGGCGGGGCGGGCCTGGGTGGAGCTGAGCACTCGGTCTTGCGCGGAGGTGTCCCGAATCATCGGCGGCATGCGTTCTTTGGAATGACCGGCTGGTAACAGCAGGATGCGTGCCAAACGCAAGCGGTTGATTCACAAGGGGGTTGTCCGGCGCAGCAGGCTGTCCGGGTGTCCGCGGACACTCGCCGGACAGGGCCTGTCCAGTGCCGGACACGTAGAATGTCCACACGACTTATCCAGAAGGAAGGCGCAGGCCTATGTGCGGAATTGTGGGCGCGATCGCCGATCGCGACGTGGTGCCGGTACTCATCGAAGGACTGAAGCGGCTGGAATACCGGGGCTACGATTCCGCGGGCATCGCGGTGGTCGACCAGCAGGATGTCCGTCGCGTGCGCCGCACGGGCCGCGTCGCCGAAATGGAAGGCGCCGCCGCCGCCGAGGGCTTCAACGCGAGCCTGGGCATCGGTCATACCCGCTGGGCCACCCACGGCGGCGTCACCGAAGCCAACGCGCATCCGCACATCAGCCACGGCGTGGCGCTGGTGCACAACGGCATCATCGAGAACCACGAAGAACAGCGCGAGCGCCTGCGCGCGCTGGGCTACGTGTTCGAGTCGCAGACCGACACCGAAGTCATCGCCCACCTGATGCACTACCACCTCAAGGGCGGCGACGACCTGTTGGCCGCGCTGCAGCGCACGGTGAAGGAACTGACCGGCGCTTACGCGCTGGCCGTGGTGAGCCGCAAGGAACCCGAGCGCATGGTCTGCGCCCGCATGGGCTGCCCGCTGCTGATCGGCCTGGGCGAAGGCGAGAACTTCATCGCCTCGGACGTGTCCGCGATCATCCAGGCCACGCGCCGCGTGATCTTCCTGGAAGAAGGCGATACCGCCGAAGTCACCCGCCAGGCCGTGCATGTGTTCGACGACAAGGACCAGCCGATCGAGCGCGACGTGCATGTGTCCGACGTGTCGCTGGCCTCGCTGGAGCTGGGCCCGTACCGCCACTTCATGCAGAAGGAGATCCACGAGCAGCCGCGTGCGATCGCCGACACCATCGAAGCGGTCATCGACGGCGGCTTCCAGCCCACGCTGTTCGGCGCCAATGCGGAAGCCGCATTGAAGGACATCGAAGGCGTGCAGATCCTTGCCTGCGGCACCAGCTACTACGCCGGCATGACCGCGCGTTACTGGCTCGAAGCCATCGCCGGCGTGCCGTGCAACGTCGAGATCGCCAGCGAATACCGCTATCGCGCCGCGTACGCCAATCCCAAGCACCTCATCGTCACCATCTCCCAGTCCGGCGAAACCCTGGACACGATGGAGGCACTGAAGTACGCCAAGTCGTTGGGCCACCAGCACACGCTGTCGATCTGCAACGTGCCCGAGAGCGCCATCCCGCGCGCTAGCGAGCTGGTCTGCTACACGCGCGCCGGCGCCGAGATCGGCGTGGCATCGACGAAGGCGTTCACCACCCAGCTGGCCGCCCTGTTCCAGTTGACCGTCGTGCTGGGCAAGTTGCGCGGCAAGGTCACGCCGGCGCAGGAAGCCGATTACCTGGAGCAGTTGCGCCACCTGCCGGGCAGCGTGCAGCACGCGCTGAACCTGGAGCCGCAGATCGCCGCGTGGGCCGAACGCTTCGCACCGAAGTCCGATGCGCTGTTCCTCGGCCGCGGCCTGCACTACCCGATCGCGCTGGAAGGCGCGCTCAAGCTGAAGGAAATCTCCTACATCCACGCCGAGGCCTATCCGGCCGGCGAGCTGAAGCATGGGCCCTTGGCGCTGGTGGATGCCGACATGCCGGTGGTGGTGATCGCGCCCAACGACGTGCTGCTGGAGAAGGTGAAGTCCAACATGCAGGAAGTGCGCGCGCGCGGCGGCGAGCTGTTCGTGTTCACCGACCAGGACAGCCATTTCAGCGAATCGGAAGGCGTGCACGTCATCCGCACCCCGCGCCATGTCGGCGTGCTCAGCCCCATCGTGCACACCATTCCCGTGCAGCTGCTGGCGTACCACACCGCGCTGGCGCGCGGCACCGACGTGGACAAGCCGCGCAATCTGGCGAAATCGGTGACGGTGGAGTGATGCCGTGACGCCCGAGCGGTCCACCTGGCGAGCAGGTGGGCCGTCGGCCGCGTCTCCGGATCCGGGCTGTACTGGATCGATTTAAATGAGATGATTCCGGTGTCGATTCAACGGCTCCTTGCTGGAAGCGTCCTCGATGGATCCCCTCCGAAGCACCCCCCAAGCCTGCCTGGTGGCTGACGTCGGCGGCACGAACGCGCGCCTGGGCTGGACCCGCGACGGCAGGGACGTGCAGCAGGTGGTCTCCTACCGTTGCGCTGATTTCGTATCGCTGGCCGACATCCTTCTTCATTACGCCGACGCAGTCGCCGTGCAGCATGCCGGCCTGCGGCTCCGCGATGCGGTGGTGGCGATCGCGGGATATCTCGACCAGGATCGTCTGGTGAACGCCAACCTGCCGTGGGACGTGTCGGTGGCACTGACTACCGAGGCGGCCGGGCTGGGATCGCTGGCCCTCATCAACGATTTCGGCGCCGTCGCGCACGCCATTCCCGGCGTGCCGCGGCATGCGCTGGTATCGCTCGCGCCGCCACGGCAGGATCAAGGCCTGCAGGTGCCGGCGCTGGTGCTGGGGCCGGGCACCGGCCTGGGTGCGGCCCTGTGCCTGGATCAGACAGGTGCCGCCGTACTGCTGAGCGAAGCCGGCCACGCGGCGCTGGCGGCGAACAACGAGAAGGAGTGTGATGTGCTGAGCATCCTCTCGAAGCGTTGGCAGCATGTGGACAGCGAGCGCGTGCTCTCGGGTCCGGGACTGATGAATCTCGCCGAAGCCCTGTGCGGCCTGGCGGGAGAGTCGCCGTGCTACGAACGGCCGGAACACGTGGTGTCGGCCGCGCGAGCGGGCGATGCGATCGCGCAGGAAACGCTGGAGATCTTCTGCGGATGGCTCGGCAGCCAGGTGGCGAATCTGGCGTTGACGCTCGGCGCGCGCGACGTCTACCTGGCGGGAGGCGTGACCACCCACATCGCGCCGTTCCTGCATGCGGGACATTTCCGCCAACGGTATGCGGGAACGTTCATCGCAGGCCGCGTGCCGCCGCCGGTCTGGCGCATCGAGCACGGCCAGCTTGGCCTGGTCGGCGCCGCGAGCTACTGGCACGCGCATCGTGGTCTCCGTAGCAAGACAGCCGTGAAGGACGACGCATGAACGACAGAAGACGATTCCTCGCGCAGGCCGCCCTGTCCGCGGGCGCGCTGGCGATTCCCCGCGGCTGGGCATCCGACCCCTCTGACCCGCGCGCTGACGCCGGTGCACGCGTCGTGTCCACCTGGGATTTCGGCGTCGGCGCCAATCAAGCCGCATGGAAACACCTGTCGACGGGTGCCAGCGCGCTGGACGCCGTCGAACAGGGTGCGCGATGGGCGGAAAGCGAACTGTGCAATCCCACGGTCGGCCGCTGCGGCAACCCCGACCGCGACGGCGTGCTCACGCTGGACGCGAGCATCATGGACGGCGATGGCCGCTGCGGTGCGGTGGCGGCGATCGAGGACATCGATCATCCGATCAGCGTGGCGCGGCTCGTGATGGAGAAGACACCGCACGTGATGCTGGTCGGCGAGGGCGCACAGCAGTTCGCGATGGCCCAGGGCTTCAGGAAGCGCCGTCTGCTGACACCCGAGGCCGAGCAGGCGTGGCGCGAATGGCGTGCGCGCGCCGAGTACCAACCGCAGATCAATGCCGAACGCAGCGTCCGGCCCGGCAACAAGGACAATCACGACACCCTGGGCATGCTCGCCATCGACCGGAATGGCCGTCTGGCAGGCGCCTGCACGACCAGCGGCATGGCGTGGAAGATGCATGGACGCGTAGGCGACAGCCCTATCGTCGGTGCGGGACTGTACGTGGACAATGAGGTGGGCGCCGCGACCGCGTCGGGCGTGGGCGAGGAGATGATCCGCAACGCGGCGAGCTTCCTGGTGGTGGAGCTGATGCGGCAGGGGCGTGCGCCCGCGGACGCGTGCCGCGAAGCCATCGAACGCGTGGTGCGCAAGCGACCGGAAGCGAGCAAGTCCCTGCAGGTATGTTTCCTGGCCTTGAACCGTCACGGTGAAGTGGGCGCCTTCGCCCTGCACGCGGGTTTCGAATATGCCGTCTGCGATGCCAAGAAGCAGGACGTTCTGCACGCCTCGGGTTCGATCTATGGCGGGGGCGCATGAGTGTTCCCGTGCCGCGCGTTCTCGAGATAGCGGCGGGGTCGCTTTCCTCCGCGCTGACCGCGCAGCAGGCCGGGGCGGACCGTGTGGAGCTGTGCGGCACGCTCGAGGCGAGCGGCACCACGCCTTCTTACGGGGCCGTGGCGCTCGCCCGTGAGCGCCTGCACATTCCCTTGTTCGTACTCGTGCGCCCGCGCGCGGGGGATTTCCTCTACAGCGTTCGGGAGGCGGAGGTGATGCTCCGCGACATCGAGTGCTGCGTCCGGTTGGGCTGCGATGGCATCGTCATCGGCGCGCTCGATGCCGATGGCGACGTCGACCTGTCGTTGTGCCGCCAGTTCGTTTCCGCCGCGGGGACGCTGCCGGTGACGTTCCACCGGGCATTCGATGCTGTACGGGATCCTGAAACGGCGCTGGAGCAGGTGATCGAAGCGGGCTTTGCGCGCGTGTTGACCTCGGGTGGGTGCAGCACCGCCGTGGAGGGTGCCGAATCCATCGCGTTACGCGTGCAGCAGGCCGCAGGGAGGATCGTGGTGATGCCGGGCGCGGGCATCACGGGAGGCAATGTCGCGGCGCTCGCGGTGACTACCGGTGCCCGCGAGTTCCATGCCTCCGCCAAGGCGCCGCGCGCATCCGCGATGCGCTTCCGCGGCACTCCGCTACAGGGGCTTTCTCCCGACTGGACGGAGACCGATCCGGAGCGCGTCCGTGCGCTGCGTGCGGCGCTGGATGCCGGCGCGTCGACGTAGCGGTGCCGCATCGCCTTAGTGCGACATCGAATACGGCAGTACCCACTGGCCGGCGCGCGACGTGTCGGGCGTCGCCTGCATCGTGAAGCGCAGTTCACCGCCGGCAAGAATCTCCGCGTGCTCCAGATACGTGCGCTCCAGCGGCTTGCCATTGAGCGTGACGCCGCCCACATAGGCATGCGCATCGTCCAGGCCGTCGGCGATGACGGTGAAACGCTGGCCATTGGGGAGATGCAGCGTGGCGCGCGGCAGGAAGGGACGGCCCAGCACGTACTGGTTGCTGCCCGGCGCGACCGGATAGAAGCCAAGGGTCGTGAATACGTACCACGCCGACATCTGGCCCAGGTCGTCGTTGCCCGCCAGGCCGTCCGGTCGCGGCGCGTACTGGGTGTCCATGATCTGCTTCAGCCGCGCCTGCGTACGCCAGGGCTGGCCCGCGTACGCGTACAGATAGGCGACATGGTGGCTGGGTTCGTTGCCGTGCGCGTACCAGCCGATCAGGCCGGTGATGTCCTCCATGTGCTCGAACACCGCCGGATCGACCTTGGCATCGAACACGGCATCGAGTCGTGCCAGCAGCTTGTCGCTACCGCCATGCGCGTCCGCCAGGCCGGCGACATCCTGCGGCACGTACCAGGAGTACTGCCACGCGTTGCCTTCCGTGTAGTCGGTGCCGTAGCCACTGGCGGCCGGATCGAACGGCTCGCGGAATGCGCCATCCCGCTTGCGCGCGCGCATGAAGCCCGTGGCGGGGTCGAAGGCGTGCTTCCAGTTGGCTGCGCGGCGGGTGAATTCCTCCGCCACCTCCTTCTTGCCCATCGCCTGCGCCATCCGTGCGATGGTCCAGTCGTCGTAGGCGTACTCGAGGGTCTTGCTAGCGGCTTCGCCTTCCTCGTCGATCGGCACGTAGCCAAGCTCGCGGTACGCCGCGATGCCGTCGTAGGGACCGTAGTTGGCGCTGGCCACCATGGCTTGAAGGGCTTCATCGGCATCGTAGCCGCGGATGCCCTTCATGTAGGCGTCCGCGATCACGGGAACGGCGTGGTAGCCGATCATGCACCACGTCTCCAGCCCGTGGAACGACCACACGGGCAGTACGCCGTATGCGCTTTCCCTGCGTGAAGCGAGCAGCGAGTTGACGAAGTCGTTGGTGCGTTGCTCCGGTTGGACCAGGGTGGTCAACGGGTGCAGCGCACGATAGGTGTCCCACAGGGAGAAGGTCGAATAGTTCGTCCATCCCTTGGCCTGGTGCACCGCATTGTCGGGGCCGCGATAGCGTCCGTCGCTGTCCATGAAGAGGGTGGGACCCAGCAGCGTGTGGTACAGCGCGGTGTAGAAACTGGTGCGCTGGGCAGGGGTGCCGCGAGCCTCGACGGCGCCTAGCGCATCGCTCCATTGCCGCCTGGCGGCAGTGCGCATGCCGTCGAAGTCCCAGCCAGGCGCTTCCGCGTCGAGGTTTGCGATGGCGCCCTCCTCGCTGACGGGCGAGATGGCCACCTTCACGAGCAACGGCCGGCCGGCGGTTGGCGCGACGTCGAAGGCGGCCACCAGCTGGCGCCCTTCGATCTGCACGCGCTGCCGGGGATCTTTTTCTCCCGGCGGCGGGAATCCCTTGTAGGGGATGTCCTGCTCGGTGTTGTGCAGTTGATGGCCGGTCAGCGGCTGGGAGAAGCGAACCGCGAAGTAGAGCTGCCGACCCGGCGCCCAGCCGCGTGTTTCGCGGAAACCCGTCACCGTGCCGTCGGGCCTCACGCGCACGCGCGACCAAGACACCTTGCCGGGGTAGTCGTACATGCTGGTGCGCAGATCCAGCACGACGTGCGCAGGCTGGCCCTTGGGAAAAGCGTAGCGATGCATGCCCACGCGCAGGCTGGCGGTGAGTTCGGCACGCACCTGGTGATCGTCCAGCGTGACCGCGTAGTAGCCGGGCTGCGCGGTCTCGGTGGCATGACGGAACCGCGAGGTGTATCCGCTGCCGGGCTTGTCGGGGTCGCCGCGCTCCAGCTTCAGCTCGCCGGTCGTGGGCATCAGCAACAGGTCGCCCAGGTCCGAGTGTCCCGTGCCGGAGAAGTGCGTATGCGAGAAGCCGGCGATGGTCGTGTCGTCGTAGCGGTATCCCGCGGCCCAGCCGTAGCCATCTTTCCGTGGTTGGATGCGGGTGTCCGGCGAGAGTTGCACCATCCCGTACGGCACGGTCGCGCCGGGGTACGTGTGGCCTTCACCTCCGGTGCCGATGAAAGGATCCACCGCCTGGTAGGCCGCGTCGCCCGGCGAGGCCGGCGCCGCGAGTGCGCCACCCGACACGGCGATGCATGCCCCCACGACGCCCATCAGCACTGCCGCCAACGCACCCGGTTGCTTCATTGCCGCACCTTTTGGATCGGTCGAATTCGGGAAAAGCTAGCACAGGCAAGGAACGCGGAGCATCGGGTACGGACGGAGCGTGCGCTCGATCATCGTGCCCTCGAGGCGCCGATCGGCTGCTGCGGAGCAACATGCAAGATGGCGGAGGGCATGGTAAATCTACGCGTGAATTGGATCGATCCAAAACCCTGCCTGCCGGCATTGCCGGATGGTGCGCAGGGACGCGGCATCGCCCAACCCTTGCTGGCCTCGATACTGGAACCCGCATGCAGACCAGGCCCCCGACGTTCCCCGCATGTCGCGTGCGATCCAGCCTGGAAGGGGTGCGATCGCTCTGCTTCCTCGCGTTGCTGGTGGTGGCCGCGGCGGCCCATGCGGTGGACCGGCATCGCGTGGACCAGGGCTGGCAGTTCCGGCAGGTGCCTTCGACGGGGAGCGCCGTCAGCCCGGAAGTCGATTTCACGGTATGGCGTACCGCATCGATGCCAGGCACCGTGCACACCGATCTGCTCGCGCACAACCTGATTCCCGATCCCTATGTCGGTGCGCCCGAGGCGGATCTGCAGTGGATCGGCCTCTCCGACTGGGAATACCGCACCACCTTCGAGGCGACCGCCGCCATGCGCGGTGCGCCGCGCAGCGAGCTGACGTTCGAAGGCCTGGACACGTTCGCCGAGGTCTTCCTCAACGGCGAAAAGGTGTTGGACGCCGACAACGCGTTCCGCACCTGGCGGATACCGGTGCAAGGCCGGTTGCGCGAGGGCTCCAACGAAGTGCGCGTGGTGTTGCGATCGCCGATCGGGCGCCTGCTGCCGCGGGTGCAGGCCATGCCGCATCGCATCGCCGGCAACTACCCTTCGCCCTACGGTGACGAACCCAAGGATGTGCTGACGGCGAACTTCGTGCGCAAGCCCGGCTACCACTACGGCTGGGACTGGGGGCCGCGTTACGTCACGGCCGGCATCTGGCGAGACGTGCAGCTGACCAGCTGGGACATCGCGCGCGTGCAGGACCTGCAGATACGCCAGGACCGCGTGACGGCGGACGTCGCTGAAGTCACGGCGATCCCGACGGTGGATATCGCTACGCCGGGCGACTATGCGATCCGTACGTGGCAGGTCGCGCCCGGGGGACGCAGGACGGTCGTCGCCACCCGTCGCATCGCGCTGCCCGCGGGCATCAACCGCATCCCCCAGGCCGTCCGCATCGAACGGCCGCAGCGCTGGTATCCGGCCGGATACGGCGCGCAACCGCTGTACACGTTCGAGGTCGAAGTCCTGCAGGGGGAGCGCGTCGTCGATCATCGCGCCGTGCGCACCGGCCTGCGGAGCGTCCAACTGCGGCGCGAACGCGACGCGGGCGGGCGCGAGTTCGCCTTCGTCGTCAACGACATCCCGATCTTCGCCAAGGGCGCGAACAGCATCCCGTTCGACATGTTCCCGTCGCGGGTAACGTCCGCACAGCTGCGGCGCGTCCTGCAGTCGGCGGTGGATGCCAACATGAACATGGTGCGCAGCTGGGGTGGCGGCTATTACGAAAGCGACGCGTTCTACGACATCGCCGACGAGCTCGGATTGCTGGTGTGGCAGGACTTCATGTTCGGCGGTGGCATGCAGCCGGCCTACAACCCCGCTTTCCGGGCCAACGTGGTCGCCGAGGCGCACGATCAGATCAGGCGCCTTCGCAATCATCCCAGCCTCGTAGTGTGGTGCGGGAACAACGAAGAAGAGATCGCCTGGAAATACTGGGGCCACGGCAAGACACTGAAGGAAGCCGACCCCGCGTTCGCCGCCCGGGTCTGGGACGGATACGTGCAATTGTTCGATCGCGACCTGCGCCGCGTCGTGGCCGAGGAGGGTGGCGGCATCGCGTACTGGCCAAGTTCGCCCAGCGACGACATGGCGGAGGTGGCGAACACGCCCGCCAGCGGCGACATGCATTACTGGGAAGTCTGGGGCAATCCGGCGCGGCCGCCGTCGGCCTATCTCGACATCACGCCGCGATTCATGTCCGAGTACGGCCTGCAGGCCTGGCCGGTGCGCAGCACGATCGATCGCGTGATCGGCCGCGATGACCAGCGCGTCGATTCGCCCACGGTCCAGGCGCATCAGAAATTCATGGCGGGCAAGGGCAACGAACGCCTGCTGCACTACATCCGCATGGAATTCGGCGAGCCGAAGGATTTCGGCGATTTCGTATACCTGAGCCAGGTGATGCAGGCGGAGGGCATCGGGCTGGCCGCGCGGCACCATCGCGCCAGCCGACCCCACACGATGGGCTCGCTGTACTGGCAGCTCAACGATGTCTGGCCGGGCGCATCCTGGTCGGGGATCGACTGGTTCGGGCGATGGAAGGCGCTGCAGTTCCATGCCCGACGGTTCTTCGCGCCGGTGGCTGTCGCGGCATTGCGCAAGGAAGCACGCACCACGGTCAGCGTGGTGTCGGACCGCACCACGTCGCGTCGGGGCGAATGGCGCATGCGGGTCATGGACCTGCATGGCCGCGTGCTGCGCGAGGAGCGAAAGCCGATCGATGTGCCGCCGCTGTCGGCCTTGCGCCTGGGCGCCTACGATGATGCGGACCTGCTCGGCGACGCCGACCCCGCGCGCACGGTGGCGGTCTTCGACCTGAGCGTGGATGGCGAGCCGGCTTCGCGCGACGTGGTGTACTTCACCGAAGCCAAGCACGTCGCATGGCCCTCGTCCCCCGTGCAGACACGGCTCCGCCATGATCGGCAGGGTGCGACGCTCGACCTGACCGCCGACGCGTTGGCGCGCGCGGTCTGGATCGACTTCGGCACCCTCGATGCCGAGATCTCCGACAACGCGATGACGCTGCTGCCCGGCGAGCGTGTCACCGTGCGCATCGCCTCCGGCGCCGCGCCCGACGCCCTGCGTGACGCCCTGCATATCAGCACCCTGGCGGATGCCTTGTCCGCGCCTTCCTCTCCCCGGAGTACCGCCACCCCATGAGCCCGACCATTCCCGCGCACGACGATTTCCGCAGCGAGTCCTTCCTGCGCGACCACATACGCCGCACGATGGCCTTCTACCACCCGCGCTGCATCGATCCGGCAGGCGGCTTCTTCCACTACTTCAAGGACGACGGACGCGTCTACGACGCTTCCCATCGCCACCTGGTCAGCAGCACGCGCTTCGTCTTCAACTACGCAACGGCGGCGCTCGAGTTCGGTGGCGAGGACGCGGCATTGCGCGCGACGTACATGGACGCGGTGCGCCACGGCCTGGCGTTCCTGCGCGACAGGCACCTGGACCCCGCGAGCGGCGGGTATTTCTGGACGCTGCGCGATGGCCAGCCGGAAGACGCCACGCAGCATTGCTACGGTGCGGCCTTCGTGCTGTTGGCGTACTCCATCGCCCTGAAGGCCGGAGTCGAAGCCTGCCGTCCGTGGATGGATGCGCACTGGGACCTGCTGGAAACCCGCTACTGGGAACCGGAGCACGGCCTGTACCGCGACGAAGCCACGCGCGACTGGCAGTTCAGCGACTACCGCGGCCAGAACGCCAACATGCACATGTGCGAGGCGATGCTTGCCGCGTACGAGGCAAGCCACGAGGTGCGGTATCTGGATCGTGCCCTGCAACTGGCGGACCACATGACGCGCCGCCAGGCGGCCCAGACCGAAGGTCTCGTCTGGGAGCACTACGACGCCCGCTGGCGTGTCGACACCGACTACCACCGCGACGATCCGAAGCACCTGTTCCGTCCCTGGGGCTTCCAGCCGGGCCACCAGACCGAATGGGCCAAGCTGCTCGTGATCCTCGATGGACATCTGCGCCGCGCCGGCACGCCGGCGGACTGGCTGCTACCGAAGGCCGGCGCGTTGTTCGACCGGTCGATGGAGGCATCCTGGGACACGGAGTCCGGCGGTCTGGTCTACGGCTTCGCGCCGGAGACGCTGCGCAAGGACATCGAAGGCCCGTCGCTTCCCGACGGTCGCCATTTCATCTGCGACGACGACAAGTACTTCTGGGTGCAGGCCGAGTCGCTGGCGTGTGCGGCCCGGTTGGCCGCCGCCACCGGCGAGGAGCGCTACTGGCAGTGGTACGACCGGCTGTGGGACTACGCTTGGACGCACATGGTCGACCACGTCCATGGTGCCTGGTTCCGCATTCTCGACCGGCGCAATCGCAAGTACGACGACAACAAGAGCCCCGCGGGGAAGACCGACTACCACACCATGGGAGCCTGCCATGACGTCCTGGCCGTACTGCGCGCGCATGGCTGATCCGGCCCTGGTTCGCGGCCGGATCCTCCCGGCGGCTCTCGTGCTGTTGTTGGCCTCTCCTGTGGCGTCTGCGCGCGATACGCGCTTCGCCACCTCGTTCGAAGTGGGGGAGCCGGCGCCCGCAGAGGCGCAGGTGGGCGACGTGCGCGCGACGATCGGCGGTGGGCCGGAGGCGCCGTATGCCGCCAAAGCCGGGATGGGCTACACCGGCAGCCGTGCGCTGGGCTATCGCGGCAGTGCGGGCGGGCACGTGTCCCTGTTCGCGGTCGACATCGAAGTGAAGAAAGACACGGCGCTGTCGTGGATGGTGCTGCCCGAGATCGTCGCGGGCGACACGGCAGCGTCCACGGGCGTGTCGTTGGACCTGGTCTTCGATGACGGCCAGCGCCTGTCCGGGCTCGGCGTGTCCGACCAGCATGGCGCGCTTGTTACCGCGGCCGGGCAGGCGGCATCGATGACGCTCTATCCGCAGCAGTGGGCGCGGAAGCAGGTGCGCGTGGGCGAGGTGCCCGCGTTGCGAGGCAAACGCATCCGCGCCATCGAGTTGCAACTTCAGCCGGGAGCGCACGGCACGTCGTCCGGCTGGATCGACGACATCGCCATCGGCCCTGTCGAGCCCGGCGACAAGCGAAGCCCCAGCGACTACGTGCTCACCACCCGCGGGACGCAATCCAACAGTACGTTCTCGCGGGGAAACAACATTGCGGCCACCGCGATGCCGCATGGCTTCAATTTCTGGGTGCCCGTCACCGACGCCGGTTCGCTGAGCTGGCTGTACCGCTGGAACGAGCAGAACGGCCCCGACAACCGGCCGCGACTGCAGGCGCTGTCGATCAGCCACCAGCCGAGCCCGTGGATGGGCGATCGCCAGACTTTCCAGGTCATGCCATCGGCGACCAAGGGCGTGCCCGAGGCCGACCGTCAGAAGCGGGCGCTGTCCTTCTCCCACGACCGCGAAGAAGCCCGACCGCACACGTATCGCGTGGATTTCGACAACGGCATCCGTGCCGAGATCGCGCCGAGCGAGCGGGCCGCGATCTTCCGCTTCCGTTTCCCGGAAGGGGGCGACGCCAACCTGCTGTTCGACAATGTCGACGCACGCGGCGGGCTGACGCTGGATGCCTCGACGCAAACCCTGCAGGGCTATACCGACACCCGCAGTGGCCTGTCCAATGGCGCGACGCGGATGTTCGTCTATGCGCGCTTCGACCAGCCCTGGCGGGACAACGGCAAGATCGCGACCGGACGACCCACCGGCTACGTGAAGTTCGCGCCGGAGGGAGACGGCGAGGTGACCATGCGGATCGCCACGTCGCTGATCTCGGTGGAGCAGGCGCGCCGCAATCTGGACCAGGAGATCGGCGCCGCCGGATTCGAGGGCGTCCGATCGCGCGCGCAGGCAGCATGGGACGCACTCCTCGGCCGGGTGCGGGTCGACGGCGCCAGCGACGACCAGCGGGTGACGGTGTACTCCAACCTGTATCGCCTGTTCCTGTATCCGAATGTCGCGCACGAGAACGTCGGCAGCATCGACCGGCCGGACTGGCGGCATGCCGACCAGAACAGCTGGTCCAAGGACAACAGCGGCGGCGACGCGCTGCGCACCTCCGCGACCGTCCGCGCGGGAAAGATCTACGTCAACAACGGGTTCTGGGACACGTTCCGCACCAGTTGGCCCGCATATTCGCTGTTCGCGCCCGAGCGTGCGGGCGAGATGGTCGACGGGTTCCTGCAGCAGTACCGAGATGGCGGCTGGATCGCGCGCTGGTCCTCCCCCGGTTACGCCGACCTGATGGTCGGCACCAGTTCCGACGTCGCCTTCACCGATGCGTGGCTGAAGGGTGTCCGCGGCTTCGACGCGCACGAAGCCTACGAGGCCGCGCTGCGCAATGCGACGGTCGTGCCTCCGGTGTCGAATGTGGGTCGGAAGGGGCTGGTACGCTCCATGTACCGTGGCTACGCCGACAGCAGCGTGCACGAAGGCCTGTCGTGGACCTTGGAAGGCGCGCTCAACGACTTCGGTCTGGCGCAACTGGGCCTCGCGCTCGCGGCCGACGAGAAGGATCCGGCCCGCGCGCGGCGCTATCGGGAAGAAGCCGAATACTTCCGGGCCCGTGCCACCGACTACACGCATCTGTTCGATCCGGCGACAGGCTTCTTCCGTGGCCGCACGGCGGGCGGCGACTGGCACACGCCGGCGAGCCGGTTCGATCCGCGTGTATGGGGTGGCGACTACACGGAGGCCAACGCGTGGACGTTCGCCTTCACCGCGCCTCACGACGGCGCAGGCCTCGCTTCGCTGTACGGCGGCGAGGAGGCGTTGGCCAAGCGCCTGGACGCATTCTTCGCCACGCCGGAAACCGCGGAAAAGCCGTTCTCCGGTTCCTACGGCGACGTCATTCACGAGATGACCGAGGCGCGGGACGTGCGCATGGGCATGTACGCCCACAGCAACCAGCCGTCGCACCACATCCCCTGGATGTACGTCGCGGCGGGACAGCCATGGAAAACGCAACGCATCACCCGCGAGCTCGTGGACAGGCTGTACCTGGGCAGCGAGATCGGGCAGGGCTACCCCGGCGACGAAGACAATGGCGAGATGTCGGCGTGGTACCTCTTCGGCATGCTCGGGTTGTATCCGCTGAGGATGGGAGCGCCGGAATACATCATCGGTTCACCGGCCTTCCCTCGCGCCGAGGTCGACCTGGGCGGCGGACGCACGCTCACCGTGATCGCCCGGAACAATGGCGCACGCAACGTCTACGTCCAGTCGTTGAAGGTCAACGGCCAGCCATGGGACAAGGCCTGGATCCCGCATGAGGACATCGCCGGCGGCGCCACCCTGGAGTTCGTCATGGGCGATACGCCCTCCACGTGGGGCAGCGGTGTCGATGCATTGCCGCCGTCGCTGACAGCGGTCGGTGTCGCGCCGCGCGGCCTGGTCGACGTGGCATCACGCGCCCGCGTCGCGGTGCAGGGTATGCCGCGACGGGCGGCGGAGTTGATCGACGACGATGCGGGCACGTCGCGCGTGCTGCCGGCGCGTGCGGAGGTCGACTTCCGCTTCCCCACTCCTGTGCGCGTGAGCCACTACACGCTCTCCAGCGCGGAGACGGCCATCACGGGCGTCTCGTGGACGCTGGAAGCGCGCAGTGGCGAAGGTGCCTGGGTGGAACTGGACCAGCGCCACGACCAGGCGTTCCCATGGGCCCGACAACTCCGGCCTTTCCGCATCGAACGGCCGGGCGACTACACCGGGTACCGCCTGCGGATCGACGGCGGTGGCGACGTGGCGTTGTCCGAGGTCGAGTTGCTGCAGCCCGAGGTCGGGCAGTCCGCACACTGAGCGTGCGGTACGGCGGGCGGCGCCCGGTGCGCCCGCCGAACGTTGACGGTGTACTGCCGCGTCGGCGGCGCCCCGGGGATGCTGCGAGGCAGCATGCATCCAGGGAAGTGCTGTGCTAATTATGCAATCCGTCGAATTAGACCGATCTAATTCGATCCGGAAGCAGGGAGGAGGCGAGGCCGCCACGGAGTGCCGTTTCAGGAACCCGGAGCGTCTCGCAGCAGCGGTTCTTTTTTATTTTCCGCAAATTTAGATCGATACAAAAATCCATCGCGTCAGCAGCCGATCAATCTTGGGAGAGGGTGATTGAAATGAAATGCACGCCACACGCACGCAATCGCAGCACGTTGTACGTCGGGATCGCCATCGCGTTGTCCGCCGCCGCCGTTTCCGGCAGCACGTTCGCCCAGCAGGCTGACGCCGCGCCGGCCGCGTCCGACCAGGCGTCGACGCAGGCCACGGACCTGGACACGGTGACGGTGAAGGGCTACCGCTACTCGATCGAGCAGAGCCTGGAGCAGAAGCGCAACGCCAACGCCGTCGTCGAGGTGATCACGGCGGAAGACGTCGGCAAGTTCCCCGACAAGAACGTGGCCGATGCGTTGCAGCGCGTGCCGGGCGTGCTGATCAGCCGCGACGGCGGCGAGGGCAAGAACGTCAGCGTCCGCGGCCTGTCCTCGGAACTCGTTCTGACCGAATTGAACGGCAACTACATCGCGAGCGCCGAATCCAACGGCGATCCGACCCGTTCGTTCAACTACACCCTGCTGCCTTCGAACATGTTGGGTAGCGCCGAGCTGTTCAAGACGCCGGAAGCGCGCATCGACGAAGGCGGCATCGGCGGCACGGTGATCCTGCACACCCGCCGTCCGCTCGAACTGGAGCCGAACTCCGGCTTCGTCAACATCGAAGGCACGTGGGCGGACACCACCAAGAAGACCGATGGACAGATCTCCGGCTCCTACTCGTGGCACGACCAGGAAGACCGCTTCGGCGTCTTCGTCGGCTACACGCAGCAGAAGCGCACCACGCGGACCATGGGGGCGAGCACCGAAAGCTGGCAATGGTACGGCCGTGACGAAGGTGGCACCGCGGTCGACGTCAACGGCAGGCCCTCCGACTTCAACTCGAACTGGTGGGGCGGCACGGGTTTCTGGGACCAGAACGGCAACTACTACACCGGCTTCATGATGCCGACGTCGGTCAACTTCAACGTCAAGGAAGAAGAACGCGAGCGCAAGGGTGGGCAGCTGACATTCCAGTTCAAGCCGACCGACAACCTGACCCTGACCGCCAACTACTTCCGCTTCGACCTGTCGCAGGACTCCCAGACCAATACGCTGAAGGTTCCGGAATGGAACATCGCGCGCTACTACGGCGACGGCAACTGGCGCGGCGGACGCCTGCTCGACGGCCTCACCTTCGATCCGAGCGGCACCATCGTCACCGGCGCGAACTACAGCCTGCACCCGAACAAGCCCTACTACTGCAGTGAGGACGAAGCCGCCGCCGCCGGCATGGCGCCGGGTGGCTGGGGTTCGGACGACTGCACCGTGCCGACGCCGCAGATCACCGGCAGCTACAACATCGAGAAGTCGCTGTCGCAGACCGCCGATTTCGGCGGCGAATGGCAAGGCGAGAAGCTGGATGTGTCCTTCAAGGTGGGTCGCACGTGGGCCAAGGGCGGTCCCGAGCTGCAGTTCTCGCTGCCGATCAAGCCACGCCTGCAGAACGCGGATGGCAGCTGGACGAACGGCAACTACGCCAGCGCGTGGGACCTGACCGGCACGCCGACGATGACGTTCTCGCCGGAGCTGATGCAGAACCTGCAGAACGGTATCCTGCAGGTCGATCTCGGCTCGACCGGTTCGTCCTGGACCCGCAACGACACCCAGCAGAAGTACGCCCAGGTCGACGGCACCTGGCACTTCGATGGCGATGTCTTCGAATCGCTCCAGTTCGGCATCAAGGGTCGTGACGGCGGGATCCACCGCAGCACCGGCAACAGCTACTGGGTGTGCCCGGGCACCGACGCCAGCGACTACGACAATCGCTACTGGGCCGGTCGCTGCAACAGCGTCGCCACCCAGTTCTCGCCGAGCCTCATCAACCCGTTGGGCAACCTGCCGGGTGGCATCCGCGCGAGTGCTTACCCGGCGATCAACTTCCCGGGCTACATCGCCTACCTCAACAGCACCTACGGTGCCATGCAGACCCGTGAAGAAGAGAACTTCGTCTACAACGTGGACGAGAAGATCTACTCCACCTATCTGCAGGCCAACTTCCGTACCGACCGCCTGCGCGGCAACGTCGGCGTGCGTATCGCGCGCACGAAGCAGCATGCCGATTCGACGGACAAGATCACCTCTTACGACGACTACTTCTTCGATGGCGCCGACGGCAATCCGCTGGCCTGCGTGCAGGGTGCCGCGACGCCGGTCGGCGCGCCCGCCGACACGTACTGCGGCAGCGAAGGATTCTGGAGGCTCCACGAACGAGTGGCGCGGCCGGAGTCGTACGAGGTCGCCTCGCTCGATCGCACCTACACCGATATCCTGCCGAGCTTCAACCTCGCCTACGACCTCACCGACGACCTGGTGCTGCGCGCGGCCGCGTCGAAGGTCATGTCGCGCCCGAGCTACGGCGACATCGCCTCGCCCGGCAGCCTGGAGTACTACAGCCAGGAATATGTCGACGACCGTCGTTTGACCGGCGGTGCGGGCGAGCTCGGCTGGTACGGTTCGGGCAGCAACAAGGGGCTGGAGCCGTACAAGGCCACCCAGTTCGACCTGGGCCTGGAGTGGTACTTCCGTCCGGGTTCGGTCGCGGGCGTGGGGCTGTTCCGCAAGAATGTCCAGAACTTCGCCGTCAATGTGATCACCGACGTGAACATGGTCGTCGGCGGCCAGACCGTCACCGTGCAGAACTACAGCACCCAGGCCGGCGGCCAGGATGCGGTCTCGCAGGGCGTCGAACTGTATGCGCAGCACACGCTGGACTTCGGTCTCGGCTTCCAGTTCAACTACACCTACAACGACGCCAGCAAGGCGGCCGTGTCGCTGGAAGACGGCACCGAAGTCGGCAAGACCTCGATGCCGGGCAGCGCCAAGAACCAGACGAACTTCACGGTGTTCTACGAAACCCAGGACCTGTTGCTGCGCGCCTCGTACAACCGCCGCGGCGAAGTGGTGCAGGGTCTGGTCAACGGCCTGAACGTGTACGACGAGCCGTACTACCAGATCGACCTCAATGCGGCCTACAACATCACCCCGGCGCTCACGATCAGCGCCTCGGTGCTGAACCTGACCGAGGAAGAGACGCGCTCGCACCTGGGCAACGACACCAAGGACCGTTTCTACACGAACGGTTATGCCGGCCGCATGGCGTACCTGGGGCTGACGTACAAGTTCTGAGGTCGTGCTTCGTGTTTTGGCCCCATGCTTTCTCTCCCGCCCGGAAACGGGCGGCGTGGGGCCGACGGCCCGGCTCAGGCCGGGCCACTTTTCCCTTCGCATGCGACGATCGGTCCGCTGTCGCGTGCGGTGAATCAAGGCAGGTCAAGAACGTATGAAACCCGGCTCGCTCCTTCCCCTTTTCCGTGCATTGCCGCTGCTGTTCGTCCTGGCGGTCCCGGCGACGGCCGCCACGCAGGGGCCGAGCGCCGAGGTCAACACGTTCATCGGCAGCAAGGACGACGGCAACACGTTCCCCGGCGCATCCGCGCCGTTCGGGATGATCCAGGTCAGTCCGATCGGTTCGCACTACTCGGGTTGGCGCTACGACGATCCGCAGATCCGTGGCTTCGGACACTCGTTCCTGTCCGGTGCCGGATGCTGGGAACAGGGCGGTCAGGTGTCGGTGTTGCCGGTGACCGGGCGCATCGGCCCGGGGGGGGATTTCGATACCGCCGATCCCAAGGCGTTCGACCACAAGCGTTATGGGTCGCGCTACCGGCATGACGGCGAGAGCGGCCAGGCCGGTTACTACAAGGTTCGACTGACCGACTACGGCGGCATCGATGCCGAAGCCACCGCGCTGACCCGGGCCGCGGCCGAACGCTACACCTTCACCGCGACCGGCGAGGGCCATGTCCTCGTCAACATCGGGCAGGCCAACGAGCGCCACGCGGTGACGGGAAGCACGCTGACGGTGGTGGGCGATCGCGCGGTGGAAGGCAAGGTGGTCACCCAGAGCTTCTGCGGCGGCCATCAGTACACGACCTGGTTCCGCCTCGAGTTCGACCGTCCCTTCGAGACGTTCGGTACCTGGGGCGAGGCGGGGGGCGTGCCGGGTTCGCGCCATGGCATGGAAGGCGAGGGCAAGCCCAGCGGTGCGTGGCTGACCTTCGATCTCGGCAAGGACCGCGCCGTCACCGCCGTTTCGGCGATCTCGCACGTGGACGCCGAAGGTGCACGCAACAACCTGCGCAGCGATGGGATGTCCGGCGGTGCGCTGCTCGGATTCGATGCGATGCGCGCACGCGCGCAGAAGGTCTGGGACACCGAGCTCTCGAGCGTACGCGTGCAGGGCGGTACCGGCGACGACCGGGCCGTGTTCTATACCGCGCTGTACCACGCCTTGCTGCAGCCGTTGACCGGCAGCGATGCCGACGGGCGCTACCGGGGCTACGACGACCTCATCCACCGCGCGGAAGGGTGGACCTACTACGAATATTTCTCGTTGTGGGACACCTACCGTTCGCAGAACCAGCTGATCGCGCTGCTGCGCCCGCAGCGCGCCGCCGACATCGCGCGTTCGGTGCTGGCGATCGACGAGCAGGGCGGTTGGTTGCCGCGCTGGGGCTACGCCAGTTTCGAAACCAACATCATGACCGGCGACCCGGTCACGCCGTTCCTGGTGGACCTGTGGCGCTTCGGCGCGCTGGAGGGGCGCGAAGCCGACGCGTACGCCGCGCTGCGCAGGAATGCGTTCGGCGTGCCGCCGTTGAATTCCCGGCATGCCGGCCGCTCCGGCAATCCGAACTATCTTGCGCAGGGCTACGTGCAGTACGACCGTGCATTCCCGTCCAAGGGCATGGATGTGGATCCGCACCATGGCGGCTCGGCGACGCTGGAATACGCACTGGCCGATTGCTCGCTGTCGGTGATGGCCGACGCGTTGGGGCATGGCGACGATGCCGCCGTGCTGAAGCGCCGCGGCCGCAACTGGCGCACGTTGTGGGATGCGACGGTACGCGACGAGGAGGCGGGCTTCAGCGGCTTCCCGCGCCCCCGCACCGAGGATGGCCAGTGGTACACGCCCTCCGACGGCCACTACAGCCCGCGCTCGCACCATGGGTTCCATGAGGGCACGGCGTGGCAGTACCAGTGGCTGGCGCAGCAGGATGTGCCGGGATTGGTACAGGCGATGCACGGCCCGCAGGAAGCCGCGCGCCGGCTGGACGACTTCTTCGCTTACGAGGCGCTGCTGGCGGACCCCGCCGGCGCGGCGCGCAAGGCGTGGGTCGTCGGGCCTTACAGCTACTACAACCAGTTCCGCTACAACCCCAACAACGAGCCCGACCTGCATGTGCCCTGGATGTACACGCTGATCGGCCAGCCCTGGAAGACGTCCACCGTCCTGCATGCCGCGCAGCAGCTGTTCACGAACGCGCCGAATGGCGTCACCGGCAACGACGACCTGGGCACCATGTCCGCCTGGTATCTCTTCAGCGCGATGGGCCTGTATCCGGTGGTGCCCGGCACGGGCCAGTTCGTCCTGCATGCGCCACGCTTCTCCCGCATCGACGTGGACGTGGCCCCCGGCCGCACCCTGCGTATCGAGGCGCCGCAGGCCGGCGACGGGAAGCCACGGTACATCCGGGGCGTGTCGCTGGACGGCAGCGCGCACCCGGCCGTGTGGCTGGACTGGAACCGCCTCCGCCAGGGCGGCCGCCTGCGGTTCGATCTGACCGATGCGCCGCAACCGCAGGGCTGGGGCACGCGTCCGCAGGACCTGCCGGCATCGCCCTGCGCTGCGGACGCGGCGACGGCATCCGGGGCGGGCCATTGAGTCCACTGGGCGCCATGGCATCGAGGTCAACGTGATGGTTTACGCTGGGAGCACCATCGCAATGGATCGATCCATATGAGCTCGAAGCGCCCGCCCCGTCCGGGATCCGCACGCACGTCCAAGGCCGCTGCTTCCAAGGCCGCCAAGGGGACAGCCGCTGCATCCCGGGCCAAGGCCGGCAAGCCGGCCGAGAGCGAGCGCAAGCGCGATCCCCAACGCGTGGTGACCGTTACCGACATTGCCAACGCGATCGGTGTCTCACGCGCCACCGTGTCCCTGGTGTTGCGCGGCAGTCCGCTCGTGCACGTGGACACGCGGGCGAGGGTGGAGGCCGAGCTGAAGCGGCAGCGCTACGTTTACAACCGGGGCGCGGCCAATCTGCGCAGGCGCACGTCGTCCAGCGTGGCGCTGGTCATCAACGACCTGGCCAATCCGTTCTTCGCGGAGTTCGCGGCCGGCGTCGACGAGGCTTTGGGCGAGAAGGGCTACGTGACGCTGCTCGGCAGCACGGGCGAATCTCCCGAGCGCCAGCAGGCGGTACTCACCTCGCTGATGGAGCATACGCCGGCAGGCGTGATCCTTTCGCCCGCCGAGGGCAGCAGCGCCGCGCAACTCCACAAGGTCCTGGACGCGCGGGCCAACGTACTGCTCTTCAATCGCGAACTCTCGGGCGCGGACGATTGGGGCTTCCTGGGCCTGGACAACCAGAACGGCGCGCAGCTCGCCACGGAGCACCTGATCTCGCTGGGCCATCGGCGCATCGCGTTCTACGGCGGTCATGCCGACTCGAGTTCGTGCCGCCAGCGCCGCGCCGGGCATGCGCTGGCGATGAAGAAGGCGGGTCTGCCCGTCGATGCGGCGTGGCTGATCGAATCCGCGCCCAATCGACTCGAAGCGGCCGCACGCACCGGCGAATTGTTCGGCGACCACGCGGCGCCGACGGCGGCGGTCTGCTACAACGACACGGTCGCGCTGGGCCTGATGCTGGGCCTGCTGGCGCGCGGCATCCAGCCCGGCAAGGGCTTCGCGGTCACCGGCTTCGACGACATCCCCGAAGCGGCCGTAACGACGCCGCCGCTGACCACGCTGGCCGCCAACCCGCGAGAGCGCGGGCGGCAGGCGGCGCAGCTGGTGCTCAGGCAACTCGACGACGGCGCCGCGCCCGGCAGGACGATCGCGCCGGTGGCGTTGTCCGTGCGCGAGAGCAGCGGGGCGCGGCTGAAATGAGCCGACCCGCATCCCCGCCAGTCATCGTATCCGTGCGACGACGACCCTTCCCGATCTCCTTTCCATCGTCCTACTCTCCATGAATCCGATCGCTCCGCACACTCGACTCCCTCGCCGCGCCGATGCCGCGGTGCCATCGCCTGCCCGTACGCCAGGGGGCATGGCATGAGCACTCGGGCGCGCAAGATCGTGTGTTTCGGCGAGGTGTTGATCGACATGCTGGCGGAGCCGCCGGCATCGCCCGACGCACCGCGCAGCTTCCTGCAGTACGCCGGCGGGGCGCCAGCGAACGTCGCGGTGGCCGTGGCGCGATTGGGGGCCGACGCGCACTTCGCAGGCATGCTGGGCGAAGACATGTTCGGCGATTTCCTGTTCGACAGCCTGGCATCGGCGGGCGTGGCGACGGACTGCATCGTGCGCACGAACGAAGCCAAGACGGCGCTGGCGTTCGTCGCGCTGGACGAGCATGGCGAACGCAGCTTCAGTTTCTACCGTCCGCCCGCGGCCGACCTGCTGTTCCGCGCCGCCCATTTCGCGCCGGCGTGCTTCGAGGGGACCCGCGTTTTCCACGTCTGTTCCAACAGCCTTACCGAGGCGGGCATCGCCGAGGCCACGTACGACGGCATGCGGCGCGCGCGCGCCAGTGGTGCGATCGTCAGCATCGACCTGAACCTGCGTCCCGCCTTGTGGCCGCAAGGCGAGGATCCTTCTCCGCGGCTGTGGCAGGCGCTCGCCGAGGCCGACCTCGTGAAGCTTTCGCGCGAAGAGTTCGAGTACCTCGCTCGACCACTGGGCGGCGAGGCGGCGGTCATGGCGCGCCTCTGGCAGCACCATGCGAAGATCCTGGTGGTGACGGACGGCGACAAGCCGGTCAACTGGCATACGCCTTCAGCGCATGGCGCCGTGGACACCTTCCGCGTCACGGCCCTGGACACCACGGCGGCAGGGGATGCGTTCGTGGGGGGCTTGCTGTTCCACCTCGGCAAGTCCGACATGGATCCCGCGGGCTTCGTGCGCTTCGTTTCGCGTGCCGACGACATCGCCGAGGCCATCCGGTTCGCCGCGGCCGTCGGCGCGCTGGCCGTCACGCGCAAGGGCGCGTTCGCGGCCATGCCGAACGTGGACGAAGTGAACGCTTTGTTGTCGTAAGACCTCCCGAACGCATCGCACGCCAGGACCAGGAGTTTCCATGACGGCCAGCCACCACCGGATCAGGTCCGTCGTCGTCGTGGGCGGAGGCAGTGCGGGCTGGATGGCGGCCGCCGCGCTGGCGACCTACCTCGGCAAGCAGGCATCGATCCGCCTCGTCGAATCCGAAGAGATCGGGATCGTCGGCGTCGGCGAAGCCAGCGTGCCCTACATGAAGCAGTTCAACAGCGGCGTGCTGGGCATCGACGAGTTCGAGTTCGTCGCTCGCACGCAGGGGACCTTCAAGCTCGGCATCCAGTTCAACGACTGGGGCAGCCTCGGGGAAAGCTACGTCCACGGTTTCGGCAAGATCGGCCAGGGCGTCGGGCCACTGCCTTTCCACCAGTTCTGGCTCAAGCTCTTCCTGGCCGGCCATGCGCGGCCGATCGGCGAGTACTCGCTGCCGACGCTGGCCGCGCCGCGCGGGAAATTCATGGCGAGCCCGGCCAACGCACCGCCGGAATCGCCGCTGGCCGATATCGCCTACGCGTATCACTTCGATGCCGCGCTCTATGCGGGCTTCCTGCGCGAGCTGTCGGAACGCAGGGGCGTCCAGCGCACGGAAGGAAAGATCACCGGCGTGCTGCAGCGGAGCGAAGACGGGTTCATCGAAGCCGTCGTGCTCGACAGCGGGGAGCAGGTGACGGGCGATCTGTTCATCGATTGCTCCGGCTTCCGCGGCCTGCTGATCGAGCAGACGCTGAAAACGGGCTATGTCGACTGGACCCACTGGTTGCCGTGCAATCGGGCGATGGCGGTACCGTGCGCCACCGTGGGGCCGCCTACGCCCTATACCCGCTCCACCGCGCTTGCGGCCGGCTGGCAGTGGCGCATCCCCCTGCAGAGCCGGGTCGGCAACGGCTATGTCTATTCCAGCGAGCACATCAGCGACGACGAGGCCGCCGCCACCCTGCTGGCGAACCTCGATGGCCGCGCCCTTGCCGATCCGCGCCCGCTGCGGTTCACCACCGGCATGCGCAGGAAGCTGTGGAACAAGAATGTCGTCGCGCTCGGCCTCGCCAGCGGCTTCATGGAACCGCTGGAATCGACCAGCATCTATCTGGTGCAATCGGGCATACAGCGCCTGCTGGGCCTGTTTCCCGGCCGCAACTTCGATCCCCTGCTCGAGCGCCAGTTCAACGAGGAGTCCGCTTTCGAGTACGAGAGCACGCGCGATTTCCTGATCCTCCACTACTGCGCCACCCGCCGCAGCGACAGCGCGTTCTGGGACTACTGCCGGACGATGCGGATTCCCGCCACGTTGCAGCGCAAGATCGAGATGTTCCGCGAAGGCGGTCGCTACTTCCGCACGGGCGACGAGTTCTTCGCACTGCCGAGCTGGGTGCAGGTGATGCTGGGGCAGGGCATCGTGCCCACCGGCTACCATCCGATCGTCGACGACATGCCGGAGCAGGCGCTGATCGAGCATGTCGCCCGGGTACATCGCGCCATCGCCGGCAGCGTGGAGGCGATGCCCCTGCACCAGGACTTCATCGATCGTCACTGCAGGGCGCCGGCCGTATGACGTCGGTGCCTTTGTCGCGCCCCTGTAACAGTCGGCGCCGACAATGGCAGCCGCAACGAGGATCCTCTCTCCTCCCGCGTTGCTCCAAAGCCCGGTCCCTGCCGGGCTTTGTGCTTTCATGATGCCGATCCGCGCAGCGCGCGCCGGCGCGATGAGGAATCGTCCATGCTGCTCCTTCGCCTGTTGCCGTTCCTGGTCGCCCTGATGAGCTTCTCGTCCGCCATGGCCGGCGAACCGCCGGCGACGCCCCTGGTCATCGGCCACCGCGGGGCCAGCGCGCACCTGCCGGAACACACGCTGGCTGCCTATGCGCGCGCCATCGAGGACGGCGCCGACTACATCGAGCCGGACCTGGTCGCCACCCGTGACGGTGTGCTGGTCGCCCGTCATGAGAACGAGATCGGCGGTACCACCGACGTCGCGCAGCGGCCCGAGTTCGCCGCGCGCAAGCGCCGGCAGGTGATCGATGGCGACGTGTTCGAAGGCTGGTTCACCGAAGATTTCACCCTTGCGGAGCTGAAGACCCTGCGCGCCCGCGAGCGCCTGCCCGAGCTGCGTGGCACTGCGAACGATGGTGCATTCCAGATCGCCACGCTGGACGAGATCATTGCGCTCGCTGCGGAGCACGCATCACGCAGCGAGCGCATGGTGGGCCTGATCCCGGAGATCAAGCATCCCACCCATTTCCGCCGCATCGGCCTGCCGATGGAGGAGCGCCTGCTGGAGACGCTGGCGGCGCACGCCTATGCACGCGAAGCGCCGGTGGTGATCCAGTCGTTCGAACAGGACAACCTGCGCATGCTGCGGACACGCCTCGGCGACACGCATGCGAACATCCGCCTGCTCCAGTTGCTCGGTCCTGCCGAAGCAGTGCCGGGCGATGCGCTGGCCGCGGGCGTTGCCCGGCGCTACGCCGACCTGATGACGCCGGCGGGGCTGAAGGACATCGCGACGTATGCGGACCTGCTCGGGCCGTGGACGCGCAGCCTGATGCCGGAAGCGGCGGACGGCACGCTGGGTAAGCCGACCGATCTGATGCGCGATGCACGCGCGGCGGGACTGCCGGTGTGGCCGTACACGTTCCGGCCCGAGAACGCGTTCCTGCCGCGTGCGCTGCGTCGCGGCGAAGATCCGCGCGCACGGCACGAGGACGGTGCGATCGACGAGATCCGCGCCTACCTGGCGCTCGGCATCGGCGGCTTCTTCACCGATGACCCGGCCGTGGGCCGGCGCGCCGTGGACGGTCGCTGATCTCAGGCCGTGGTGCAGGCGGCGCGTGTCGCTTCCATCGTGCCGGCCAGCCGATCCGCCGGCACCGGCTCACCGAGCAGGTAGCCCTGGTAGAAGTCGCAACCCAACTGGCGCAGTTGTTGTTGCTGGCCCGGCGTTTCGACCCCCTCGGCGACGACCTTGAGGTTCAACGTGCGGCCCAGGGCGACGATGGAGGCCACGATCGCGGCATCGTCGGCGTTGGACTCCAGTTCGCGGACGAAGGCGCGGTCGATCTTCAGCTCGGTGGCGGGCAGGCGCTTGAGATACAGCAGGCTGGAATAGCCGGTGCCGAAGTCGTCGATGGAGATGCGGATGCCCATGCGCGTCAGTTCGTCGAGGATGCCGACGCTGGCATCCGCGTCGCGCATGGCGGTGGTCTCGGTGATCTCCAGGGTGAGCCGCGTGGGGTCCAGGGCGTGCCGCGCCAGCGTGTCGCGTACGGTGTCCACCAGCGCGGGCGAGGAGAACTGCAGCGGCGACAGGTTCACCGCGACCGTGGACACGTCGTGGCCGGCGTCGTCCCAGGCGCGCAGCTGACGGCAGGCTTCGTCCAGCACCCACTCGCCCAGGCTCAGGATCAGTCCGCTGCGCTCGGCCGCGGCGATGAACGCGCCCGGCGGCAGCAAGCCCATCTCGGGATGCTGCCAGCGCAACAGGGCTTCCACGCCCGCCATGCGGTAGTCGGGTGCGGCGAACTTGGGCTGGTAGTGCAGCAGGAGTTCGTTGCGCTCCACCGCGCGGCGCAGGTCGTTGAGCAGTTTCAGCTGCTGGTGCGCGCTGATGTTCATCGAGGGCGCGAAGAACGTGTAGCCGTTCCGGCCGTTGTCCTTGGTGTGGTACATCGCGGCGTCCGCGTGCGCCATCAGGTCGCGTTCGGTGGTGCCATCGGACGGGTACATGGCGATGCCGATGCTGGCGGTCACCTGCACGTCGATCCCCTGCGTCCGGATCGGCAGCGCCACCGCATCGAGAAGGCGCTGCGCGACCACCGCCGCATCGTCGGGGTCGCTGGATGGCGCGACCAGCACGAATTCGTCGCCGCCGAGCCGCGACAGCGTGTCCTGGCTGCGCAGCAGGCCGCGCACGCGGGTGGCGACGTCGGCCAGCAGCGCATCGCCGGCCTGGTGGCCGTAGGCGTCGTTGACGCTCTTGAAGCCATCGAGGTCCAGGAACATCACCGCGAAGGATTCCTGCTTGCGCTTGGCCTTCTCGATGGCCTGCTCGATGCGGTCCTGCAGCAGCACGCGGTTGGGCAGGCGGGTGAGCGGGTCGTGCAGCGCAGCCTGCACCAGTTCCTCGTTGGCGCGGGCCAGCGAAATGGCCAGGTGGCGCGTGCGCAGGTGCATCTGCCGATCCAGCACGGAGACGATCAGCGCGATGCCCATGATCGCCACCGTGGCCACCACCACCAGCACCGCCAGCCACTGCGCAGGGACGCCGCCGTCGCGGGCGGCCCCGCACCAGCTGTCGGCCGGGAAGCGCGCGGCGGCCATGCCCGTGTAATGCATGCCGACGATGGCGAAGCCCATCACCACCGCGGCGGTCAGACGCATCCAGTGGCGGCGGTGACCGCGTCGCAGATGGAAGGCGATCCAGAGCGCCGCGCCCGACGCGACCACGGCGATGACGATGGACAGGCTGAACCACAGCGGGTCGTAGTCGATGCCGGGCTGCATGCGCAGCGCGGCCATGCCGATGTAGTGCATCAGCGCGATGCCCGCGCCCATCAGCACGGCGCCGACGCACAGCAGGCGCCGGGGCAGGTCCGGGCGGGACACCAGCCACAACGCGAAGGCGGACACGCCCAGCGCGGCGAGCATCGAATAAAGCGTGATGGCGAGGTCGTAGCCCAGCGGGATGGGCAGGTCGAAGGCCAGCATGCCGACGAAGTGCATCGACCAGATGCCCAGGCCCATCGCCATCGCACCGCCCGCCAACCACCAGCGCGCCGCGGCGGTGCCGCGGGTGGTCGTCACGCGGCTGGCCATGTCCAGCGCCGTATAGGACGCCAGGATGGCGACCAGCAGCGAGAAGAGGACGAGGACCTCGTTGTAGGTTCCGGACATGGGGGGGCGCACCGATGCCCAGTAAGGGCTGTCGGAACTGTATCGGCCGCTACGCTTCGGACTTGAGCCCCCCCACGATCACGCGCGGGAGGGACGTTCAGCCCCCGACAGGATCAGGCGCGCCCGAACACCAGGCTGGCGTTGGTGCCGCCGAAACCGAAGCTGTTCGACATCACGGTGTTCAGCGTCGCGTCGCGGCTCGTCTGCACGATGGGGAACGCCGCCGCGCCCTCATCCAGCGTCTCGATGTTGGCCGAGCCCGCGATGAAGCCATCGCGCATCATCAGCAGGCAATAGATCGCTTCGTGCACGCTGGCCGCGCCCAGTGAGTGGCCCGACAGCGCCTTCGTCGAGGAGATCGGCGGCAGGGTGTCGCCGAGCGCGGTGCGGATCGCCTCGAGTTCGATAACGTCGCCCAGTGGCGTCGAGGTGCCGTGCGTGTTGAGGTAGTCCAGCGGCGCGGTGACGCCTTCCAGCGCCATCTGCATGCAGCGCACGGCGCCTTCGCCGGACGGCGCCACCATGTCGGCGCCATCGGACGTCACGCCATAGCCCAGCAATTCGGCGTGGATGCGCGCGCCGCGCTTCACCGCGTGGTCGTAATCCTCCAGCACCAGCATGCCGCCGCCGCCGGCGATGACGAAGCCATCGCGGTCCGCGTCGTACGGCCGCGAGGCATGGGTGGGGTCGTCGTTGCGCTTGCTCGACAGCGCGCCCATCGCGTCGAACATCATCGTCAGCGCCCAGTGCAGTTCTTCGCCGCCGCCGGCGAACACGATGTCCTGGCGTCCTGCGCGGATCAGATCCGCGGCGGCACCGATGCAGTGCGCGGAGGTCGCACAGGCCGCGGAGATCGAATAGCTCACGCCCTTGATCTTGAACGCGGTTGCCAGCGTCGCCGACACCGTCGAGCACATCGTGCGCGGCACCATGTACGGCCCGACCTTGCGGATACCGCGCGCGCGCAGCAGGTCAGCGGCTTCGATCTGCCATTCGGCCGAGCCGCCGCCGGAACCGGCGATCAGGCCGGTGCGCGGCTGGCTGACCAGCGCCTCGTCCAGGCCGGCATCGGCGATCGCATCGCGCAGCGCGATGTGCGCGAACGCCGCGGCATCGCCCATGAAGCGCTTCTGCTTGCGGTCGATCTGCGCGTCGAGGTCGATCTCGGGCGCGCCGCCCACCTGGCTGCGGAAGCCGAGTTCGGCGTATTGCGGGATATGACGGATGCCCGAACGGCCTTCGCGCAGCGCGGCCGACACGGTATCCGCATCGTTGCCCAGGCAGGAGGTGATGCCTAGGCCGGTGATGGCGATACGGCGCATGGTCAGAAGCTCTCCGTCGAAGTGAACAGGCCCACGCGCAGGTCGCGCGCGGTATAGATCTCGCGTCCGTCGACGAGCATGCGGCCGTCGGCCACCGCCAGCACCAGCTTGCGGTTGACCACGCGGCTGACGTCGATCTCGTAGCTCACGCGCTTGGCGGTGGGCAGTACCTGCCCGGTGAACTTCACTTCGCCGGAACCGAGCGCGCGACCGCGGCCGGGCGCGCCGATCCAGGTGAGGAAGAACCCGGTGAGCTGCCACATCGCATCCAGGCCCAGGCAGCCGGGCATCACCGGATCGCCGAGGAAGTGGCACTGGAAGAACCACAGGTCGGGATGGATATCGAGTTCGGCGCGCACCATGCCCTTGCCGTGCGCACCGCCGTCCTGGCGGATCTCGGTGATGCGGTCGAACATCAGCATCGGGTCGTTCGGGAGACGGCCGCTGTCGGGGCCGAAGAGTTCGCCGCGTGCGCTGGCCAGCAGCTGTTCGCGCGAGAAGGAAGCGGGGGCGTTCATTGCATGGTCCGTTCTGCGAAGCCGTAAATAATGCACACATGTGCATACGCTTGTCTTGATGCAAATCAACCGGGTTTTTCCATACGCCGGCGTACCATCGACAAAGTGCAATCGCGGCAAGGGTTTCGCGCTTTCTGCCCTCGACTCCACACGCGTGCGTATCGTGCGCGCATGCATCCATGCGATCGCGTACGGCGGCCGATATCATCGCGTGATGCGCAAGATCATCCACATCGACATGGACGCGTTCTACGCGTCGGTGGAACAGCGCGACGATCCTTCACTGCGTGGACGGCCGGTGGTGGTGGCGTGGCGCGGCGAGCGTTCGGTGGTCTGCGCGGCGTCGTACGAAGCGCGCGTGTTCGGCGTGCGCTCGGCGATGCCGGCGGTGCGCGCGGAACGATTGTGTCCGCAGGCGGTGTTCGTGCCGCCGGACTTCACCCGCTACAAGACGGTGTCGCGGCAGGTGCGCGAGATCTTCCTGCGCCACACCGACCTGGTCGAACCACTGTCGCTGGATGAGGCCTATCTCGATGTCACCGCGCCGAAGACCGACCTGCCGACCGCCACCGCCGTGGCCGAGACGATCCGCGCGCAGATCCGCGAAGAAACGCAGCTGACCGCATCCGCCGGCGTGGCGCCGAACAAGTTCCTCGCCAAGATCGCGTCGGACTGGCGCAAGCCCGATGGGCAATTCGTGCTCCGGCCGCACCAGGTGGAGGCCTTCCTGACGCCGCTGCCGGTGGAGCGCATCCCCGGCGTGGGCAAGGTGATGCAGGGCAAGCTCAATGCGGACGGCATCCGTACCGTCGGCGATCTGCGTCTGCATGCGCAGCACGAACTGGAGGCGCGCTACGGCAGCTTCGGCGGCAGCCTGTACCGGCGCGCGCGCGGCATCGACGAGCGGCCGGTGGAGCCGGACCAGCCGGTGCAGTCGATTTCGTCCGAAGACACGTTCGCGACCGACCTGCTGCTGTCCGAACTGGAGCCGCACATCGTGCGCATCGCAGAGAAGGCGTGGCAGGCCAGCCGCAAGACCGAGCGCGTGGGCCGCACCGTTGTGCTGAAGCTGAAGACCGCGCAGTTCCGCATCCTCACCCGCAGCTTCACGCCGGAAGCGCCGCCGGCGTCGGCCCAGGAGTTCATCGACATCGCGATGGCCCTGCGCGAGCGCGTGGACCTGCCGGCCTCGACCCGCTACCGGCTGGTGGGCGTGGGCCTGTCGGGCTTCCGTGACCGGGACGAGGGGGCGACCCAGCCGGGCCTGTTCGACGGGACCGAGCTGGCCGCCGGTTGAACGAGGTGGGCCTGGGGATTGGAAAAGACACACTCAAGATATATCTTGAGTGTGTCTAGAGATAACGAAGAAATCCCCCCATGTCCCCTTTTTCCTCCTCCCACGGCCGCGGCGGCCGGCACGGCCATCCGGGCCACCACGGTACCGAGGCTGATGGGTCCGGCCGCGGTCGCCGGGGCCGCATGTTCGACCAGGGCCAGTTGAAGCTGCTGGTCCTGCACGTGCTCGATGCGCAGCCGAGCCACGGTTACGAGGTGATCCGCGCGATCGCCGACCTCGCCGGTGGCGACTACAGCCCCAGCCCCGGCACCGTCTACCCAACGCTCACCTGGCTGGAGGACATGGGCCTGGCCGAGGCCCTCGCCGAAGACGGCGGGCGCCGCCAGTACCGCATCACCTCCGAGGGGTGCGTGCAGCTGCAGTCGCGGCGCGAGCATCTCGATGCGCTGCTGATGCGCCTGCGCGAAGGCCGCCGCCACGCGCTCGCCCGGCGCGCGCCCGAGATCGAGCGCGCGATGGAGAACCTGAAGACCGCGCTGCGCCTGCGCTTCACCGACGGCACGCCCGACACCGAGGCCCTGCAGCGCATCGCCGATGCGATCGACCGTGCCGCGGTGGACATCGGTCGCGACACTGGCGCCCCTGCGCGCGCCACGGAGGACACGCCATGAAGCAGCACCGCTACCGCGTCACCCTCGAGCACCTGGCGGATGCGAAAGGCGCAGCGTCCACCTACGACGCACCGCTGCGCTTCGAGGTGGGCAACCACGACGACGTGTTCGCCATCGTCGCGCGGTTGCGCCAGCGCGACGATCTGCCCCCGGATGCGGCCACGCCGTTGGCGGTGGGCCTGAAGCTCTTCAGCGAGGTGATGCTGGAGAACCGCGGCCATCCTCTCTTCGCCGAGTTCGCCCCGCATTTCCGCGATTTCATGAAGACACTCAAGCAAGGCCCATCCGCACCTGCGGAACCTGCATGAAAAAAGCCCGGCATCGCCGGGCTTTTTTCGTTTCAAGCGCCGTGGCGGCGTATTACTCGGTCGGCTGGTAGCGCAGGCTCAGGCCGTAGGTGCGACCGGCCTGGTTGTACCAGGCGACGGTTTCGTACGCGCGGTCGAACACGTTGCCCACCTTCGCCTGCAGCGTCCAGGCCGGTGCGATGGCGTACTCCAGGCGCAGGTCCAGCGTGCTGTAGCCGCCCAGGCGATCGGTGTTGGCCAGGTTGTCATAACGCTCGCCCGCGGCGTTGAACGTCACGCCGGTGCGGAACGCACCGAACGCGCGGTCCACGTCGATGCGCGCGGTGTTGCGCGGACGGCGCGCCAGCAGGTTGTCGTGGTTGGCGCCCGCCGACCGGTTGCGCGGATCGGTGTGGCTCAACTGCGTAGCGACGTCGAAACCGGCCAGGGTGACGTCGACGGTGAACTCGGCGCCGCGGATGCGGGCTTCGTCGATGTTGTTGGGCAGGAAGATCGACGCGTCGTACGAAATCAGCTGGTCCACCTTGTTCTGGTAGACGTTGAACGTCCAGTTCCAGGTGTCCGCGTACTGCGCGATGCCGACGTTGACGCTTTCGGATTCTTCCGGCTTCAGGTCCGGGTTGCCGAAGAACGGGTAGTACAGGTCGTTGAAGCTCGGTGCCTTGAAGCCTGTCGCGACGCTGGCGGTCAGCTTCAGGCCGTTGCCGAAGCCGAAGCCGTAGCCCAAGCTGCCGGTGGTGTGGTTGCCGAACTGTTCGTTGTCGTCGTTGCGGACGCTGGCCTGCAGCTGGTGCGCGCCGAAACGGCCCTGGTACTCGACGAAGCCGGCCAGGTTGTCGCGCTGGGTGACGTCGAAATCGGTGGCGCTTTCCACCTTGTCGTCCTGCCAGTCGATGCCGGCGGTCAGCAGCTGGTTCGCCGCCACGCTGAAGTCGCCCTGCAGCGAGGCCACGTAGCGACGCGTCTCGAAGTAGCCGGACTGCACGTCGTCGAGGAAGTCATCGGACTTGTCGTCGTTGCGGCCCAGGCTCAGCAGCAGGTTGACCTTCTCGCTGGGCGCATAGCGCAGCTTGGTGCCCAGCACCTGCTGCACGGTCTCGGAGCGGTTGGTGAAACTGCCGTCGAATTCGCTCTCGCCGTCGGCGCGAAGCGCGTTGGCTTCCAGCGTCAAGGTGTCGGTGAACGAATAACCGCCGCGCAGGTTGGCCGAGGTATTGCGGTAGCCGTCGCGGTCGGGCTCGTCGGTGAAGCAGCCGGCGCCGAAGTCGAACGGGATGCTCGGGTCCGGCCCGCGTCCGCGGCAGGCGTTGAAGCCGTCGGTGCGCGTGTACGCCACGTCGGCGCCGAACCAGCCGCGCGCGTTGCCGCCGCCGATGCCGGCGCTGGCTTCACGGGTGCTGTCGCTGCCCACGCCGATGCGGAAGTTCGGGCGCACCTTGCCGGTGTTACGGCGGGTGAACACCTGGATCACGCCACCGATCGCCTCCGAGCCCCACAGGCTCGAACGCGGGCCGCGCACGATTTCGACGCGGTCGATCTGGTCGATCGGCAGGTCCTGCAGCGCGGGCAGGCCGGCGGTCGCCGAGCCCATGCGCACGCCGTCCACGAGCACCAGCACGTGGTCGGACTCCGCGCCGCGCAGGTTGAGCGTGGTGATCTTGCCGGCGCCGCCCTGGTTGGCGATCGAGATGCCGGCGCGGCCCTGCAGCAGTTCGCCCAGCGAGCGCGCCTGGCTGCGCTGGATCGCATCGCGGCCGATCACCTGGGCCGGGACCAGGCTGTCTTCGACGGACACCTCGGTGCGCGTGCCCGAGACGACGACCTCGTCGAGGTTGGTGGCGTCCTGCGCCTGCGCCGCGAACGGCAGCGCCATCGCGACCGCGAGGGCCAACAGGGAAGGGGAGGAAACACTACGGCTCTGCATCGGAACAACTCCATCGCGCGCCCCGCGCGCATTCTTCGGCGTGGAGTCGCGATGGAAAGGGAAGCGGAGCGGACAGCGCGGGCGAAGCGGCGCGGCACGCCGCGACGCCCTCCGCATCGCAACCAGTGGACTCCCAGGCCGGTCTCCGGGCTTGCGAACGAGTGCAGGGCACTCCGCCGTGGCGCCTTCCCATGCGTCGTGGACGCACAGTGGCCGATGCCGCGGCTGTCTTCGCCTACCGTTGCGGGGGCAGCGCCGGAATGCCGCCATGGGGCGGGTCACCGGCTTCCCGTTTCAACCCGGCACGAGGCGCGGGTCACCTGAAAGCGCGCGCAGTATACGGGAAGCATCCGTCCGCCACGTAGAGCGGAGCTTGCTCCGGTGCTTTCCGGCAACGGAGGGTGTGCGGCGTCGAGCAAGCGCGACGCTACGACGTGCGATCAGTCGTCGCCGCGCGAATCGAACAGGTTCAGCGAAGGACCGCTGTCTTCTTCCGGCTCGGTGTGGGTCGTGGTCACCGGACCGGCGGCCGGGCGGCCGCGCGGCGGCGGCAGCAGGGCGGCGGCGGCATCGTAGGCCACCAGCAGTTCGCCGCGACGCGCCTCGGGCAGCTGCTGCCAGTGGCAGTCCAGCAGCGCGCCTTCCAGCGCGTACAGCAGGTTGAGGCTGGGCCGGAACCCCGCGCGCTTGACCCGGATGAAGGCCTCGACCGCGCCCACCGACTCCAGGTCCTCCTGCGTACGCAGGCCGACCTGGCGGAGCCAGGCGGCGGATTTGGGGCCGATGTTGCGCAGCTTGGTGCCTGTCATGTCAGTGAATCCAGGAAGATGGCGGCGATGCGTTCCATGCCCTCCTGGTCGTCCGCATCGAACCGGGCCAGGCGGGGGCTGTCCAGGTCGAGCACGCCGACGAGTTCGCCCCCTTTCACCAGCGGGACCACCAATTCCGAGCGCGATGCGGAGTCGCAGGCGATGTGGCCCGGAAAGGCGTCCACGTCGTCCACGCGCTGGGTCTGGCGGGTGCGTGCGGCGGCTCCGCAGACCCCCTTGTCCAACGGGATCCGCACGCAGGCTGGTAGTCCTTGGAACGGACCGACCACCAATTCCCGGCCATCGAAGAAGTAGAAGCCCACCCAGTTGAAGTCGGGCAGGGCGTGGTAGACCAGTGCGGCCAGGTTGGCGGCGTTGGCGATCCGGTCCGGTTCGCCGGCCAAGAGGGCACGGGCCTGTTCGGCCAGCTGTGCGTATTGTTCCGGCTTGCTGCCGGTGAGCGTCTGGGAGGCGAATGACATGTCGTCGATTCTACTCCCGGCCCCTCGCGGCGGCCCGATATGATGCATTCCAGCGGCGGACCCGACGGGGAGAAGGGTGAGCATGAAGGCAGGCGATGACGAAGCCGCGTGGCGCGGCCACGGTGTGACCCGGTTGGAAGCGTTCGTGGACGCGGCCTTCGCGTTCGCGGTGACCCTGCTGGTGATCTCGGTGGACCGCATCCCGGACAGCATCGGCGCGCTGCTGCAGGCGTTGAAGAACGTGCCCGCATTCGCCGCCAGCTTCGCGATGGTGGCGATGTTCTGGTACGCGCACGTGCGCTGGAGCCGGCGCTACCGCCTCGGCACGGTGCCGGCCACGCTGCTCAGCCTGCTGCTGGTGTTCCTGGTGCTGGTCTATGTGTATCCGCTGCGCCTGCTGCTGGGCACCTTCTTCGCGTGGATCACCAACGGCTGGCTGCCGATGCCGTTGAACGACGCCAATGGCGCCCGCCCGCTGGCCTTCATGTTCACCTTCTACGGGCTGGCGTTCGCATCGATGTCCGCCTGCATCGGCGGCCTGTACGCGCTGGCATGGCGCGCGCGCGCGCGGCTGGGGCTGGATGGCGACGCCGCCGCCAACGCCGCGGGCGAGTTCGCCTCGCATGCGTACTTCGTCCTGGTCGGGCTGCTGTCGGTGGCGATCGCCGGCCTGCTGACCGAAGACTCGCGTTCCTGGCAGGTCGCCATGCCGGGCAGCGTGTACTTCCTGCTGTCGTTCACCGGGTTCGTCCACGTGTGGGGCCAGCGTTTCGGCACACGCCGTTGGCCGGAACGCGTGGAGGGCTAGGCCGGTGGACAGGCTGTTCGTCACCGGCACCGACACCGGCGTGGGCAAGACCGTCGCCAGCGCTGCGCTGCTGCACGCGTTCCGCGCCCGCGGGCTGCGCGCGGTAGGCATGAAGCCGGTCGCCAGCGGCTGCGAGGCGACGCCGGGGGGATGGCGAAACGAGGACGCGCTCGCGTTGCAGGCCGCCAGCGATCCCGTGCCGCCGTACGAGGACGTGAACCCCTATGCGCTGCCCGCGCCGCTCGCGCCGGAGATCGCCGCGCGCGACGCCGGCGTGGACGTGCAGCTGGGCGTATTGGTGTCCGCCTTCGAGCGGCTGCATCCGCTGGCCGACATGGTGCTGGTGGAAGGCGTCGGCGGCTGGGCCGCGCCGCTGACCGCCACGTTGGACCAGCGCCACCTGGTGCAGGAACTGCGTCTGCCGGTGGTGCTGGTGGTGGGCATGCGGCTGGGCTGCATCAACCATGCGCGCCTCAGTGCGCGCGCGATCCAGGACGACGGTGCGCGCCTGGTGGGCTGGATCGCCAACGAAGTCGATCCGGAGATGGCGCGTCGCGACGAGAACTTCGCGCTGCTGTCCGCGCGCATGCCCGTGCCCTGCTGGGGACGCCTGCCGCATGCGCCGGACATCGACCCCACGCTGCTCAGCCGGCACATCGCGATTCCCGTGTAGGAAGGCGGCGCGGAAAATAAAAAACCCGGCAGCGTGGGGGCTGCCGGGTCGGGTTTGCGCGGAGGGAGGGGAGGGCCGCGCAATAACCGGTTGAAGCGGGCTTACTTGGCCTTCGCGGCCTTGGTCGCCTTGGCCACGGAGGCCTGGACGTTGTCGGTCGCGGTTTCGAACTGGGTCTTCACCAGCTGGCCGAAGGCCTCACCGGTCTTGAGGCTCAGGCCGAACACTTCCTGGCTGGCGGCGACGACGCGCTCGGCGTTGTCCTTGGCGACCTGCAGGCCCTTCGGCCACAGGTTCTTGTAGCCGTCCAGGTCGCGGGTCTCGGCCAGCTCGCCGAAGAAGGCGGTGGTGGCGTCGATGTTCTTTTCGAAGGTCTTCAGCTGCACGCCGAACACGGTCTCGGCGCTTTCCAGGGCCAGGCGATTGGCGCGCGAGGCGGCAGCGGCGAACTGGTGCGTGAACTGGCTGAAGCTTTCGTTGAATTGCGTGGTCATGGCGTGCTCCTAAAAGGGGATTCCCATCTGTTGCGGCGCAGCATAAGACGATCCATGTTGCGGTGCAATAACTGGCGTATGGAAATCCGACGAACGGTCAGGAGCCGTTAAAAATCAAACGCTTGTAGGAAGTGGTATGAAACCGGTTACACGCCTCAGGGGCCGGCGTAACGGCTGCCGGAGGTACAGGTTTCATGCACCACGACGGCGCTGAGCAGCGGCAGCACCGGCTTGGCCTGCTCCCAGACCCAGATGGCCAGCCGCTCGCTGGTGGGGTTGTCCAGGCCCGGGATGTCGTTGAGGTAGTGGTGGTCCAGCCGGTCGTAGATCGGCTTGAAGGCCGCTTTGACGTCGGCGAAGTCCATCACCCAGCCGGCGTGCGGATCGACCGGGCCGGACAGGTGCAGCTCGATGCGGAACGAGTGCCCGTGCAGGCGCGCGCACTTGTGGCCTTCCGGGACGTGCGGCAGGCGGTGCGCGGCTTCGACGGTGAAGACCTTGAAGATGTCCATGCGACGGTTCCTGGAACGTGGAAGCGCGCGGCACCCGCGAAGGTGCCGCGCGTACGGGACGGCTTAGCGGGCCGGGCGCGACTGGCCCTGGCGCGCGCCGCCGGAGCGGCCGCCGTCGCGGCGCTGGCCGCCGTGCTTCTTCGGGCCGGCGTGCGCGTGGCGCGGCGCATCGCCGTGCGGGCGGCGCGCGTGCTTCTGCGGGCCGTTGCGGCGCGGGGTGCGTTCGCCACCCGGCTGGTCGGCCTTGCCCGGGGCGCTGTTGCCCCAGCGGATCGGCGTCTGCGGCTCGAAGCCCGGCACGTCGCGCAGGTCCATGTCGCGGTTGAGCAGGCGGACGATGGCGCGCAGGTACTTGGCTTCGTCCTGCGCGACCAGCGAGATCGCCTGGCCGGTCGACCCGTTGCGGCCGGTGCGGCCGATGCGGTGCACGTAGTCCTCGGCCACCATCGGCAGGTCGAAGTTGATCACCTGCGGCAGCTGGTCGATGTCGATGCCGCGCGCGGCGATGTCGGTGGCGACCAGCACGTTGATGCGGCCGGCCTTGAAGTCGCTGAGCGCGCGCTGGCGGGCGCCCTGCGACTTGTTGCCGTGGATGGCGGCGGTCTTGATGCCGCTCTTCTCCAGGAACGTCGCCAGCTTGTCGCTGCCGTGCTTGGTGCGGGCGAACACCAGCGTCTGCAGGCGGCTGTCCTGGGCCAGCAGGTGCAGCAGCAGGTCGCGCTTGCGGCTGCCGTCCACCGGATGGACGCGGTGGGTGATGGTCTCGGCGACGGTATTGCGCGGGGTCACCTGGATCTGCTTCGGCTCGCGCATGAACTCCAGCGCCAGCTCGCGGATCGGATCGGCGAAGGTCGCGGAGAACAGCATGGTCTGGCGGTTCTGGCGCGGCAGCTTGGCGAGGATGCGCTTGATCGACGGCAGGAAGCCCATGTCGAGCATGCGGTCGGCTTCGTCCAGCACCAGGATCTCGATGCCCGACAGGTCCACGCTGCGGCGCTCGAGGTGGTCGATCAGGCGGCCCGGGCAGGCGATCACCAGGTCCACGCCACGGCGCAGCGCGTCCAGCTGGTTGCCCATGCCGACGCCGCCGTAGATGGTGGTGCTGGGGATGCGCAGGTACTTCCCGTAACCGCGCAGGCTGTCGTGCACCTGCACGGCCAGTTCGCGGGTGGGGGTCAGGACGAGGGCGCGCGGCTTGCGCGGCCCGCCCCGCTGCACTTCCTGCGGGGTGGTGGCCAGGTACTGGATCAGCGGCAGGCCGAAGGCCGCCGTCTTGCCGGTACCGGTCTGCGCGCCGGCGAGCAGGTCATGGCCGGCCAGGGCCAGCGGAATGGCCTGTTCCTGCACGGGGGTGGGCTGGGTGTAGCCCTGTTCGTCCAGCGCGCGCAGCAGGGCGGGCGCAAGGCCAAGGGTTTCAAACGTCATGGATGAGGCTCCAAAGCGGGTCGGCCGAACACGCACGCAACGCCGGCACAGCGATGTGCGGCAACGTAGGACGCGCGGAATGCGGCAAGACCGTGACTCGAAGCGTTCCCTGAAACCGCGCTGCGAGAAGGGGTGCGGAGGCGCCAAAACGGCGCTACCGAGCTTGCGCAACGAAAGAAGTCGGAGCGGGGCGGGCGCGGGAACTCGCGGGGAATTCCCTGCGCCGGCGGACCATCGGGGAAACGAACGGCCGCAGGCAAGCGGCGCGCACTGTACCCGAATCCGGGCCTGAATGGGGGAATCCCCGCTGAAAGACCCTGCTGCGACCGATTGTCGCACTACGGAAATCAAGGGTTTGCGGGCGTATCATGGCCCGTGAAGACCCACGTAGCCGACCGCCATGAGCCTTCGCATCCTCCGCCAGAACGACGCCCCCGTGACCGGTTCCGCCGGCAGCGAGGCCGTGGTGTGTCAGGCCTCGCGCGGCTGCAGCGGCTGCCTGGTCCGGCATCTGGCCGTCTGCGCGGCGCTGCCGGTCCAGAAGGCGCATGCGATGGAATCGCTGGCCGACGACGTCCGCCTGGGGGCCGGCGAGGCCCTGGTCCGCGAGGGCGAGCCGCGCCGCGGCGTGTTCACGGTGACCAAGGGCGCGCTGCGCCGGATCCGCCTGCTGCCCGACGGGCGCCGGCTGGTGGCCGGTTTCCTGATGCCGGGCGACTTCATCGGCTTCAGCGGCACTTCGCACTACCGGCACACCATCGAGTCGATCACCGACAGCGCGCTGTGCGAATTCTCGATGGCCGACATGCGCAGCCTGTGCAACGACCACCCCGAACTCGAGCGCGAACTGCTCGAGCGTGCCTGCGTGGAGCTGGACGCCACCCGCGGCAACCTGATGTCGCTCGCCCGCCTGAACCCGATGGAGCGGCTGGCCGGCTTCCTCGTCGACATGGCGCAGCGTCGCCGCCGGCAGGGCCAGGACGACACCGAAGTGATCCTGCCGATGACGCGCACCGACATCGCCGACTACCTGGGCCTGACCGTGGAAACGGTGAGCCGCAGCTTCACCCGCCTGCGCCAGGAAGGCAGCATCGCCACCGAAGACCCGCATCACGTGCGCCTGCTGAACCGCACGCGCCTGGATGCCCTGGCCGAAGCGCGGGCCTGAGAGCTGCTGAAGTTTCTTGTGGGAGCGACGTAAGTCGCGATGACCCACCTGGAATGCCTCATCGCGACTTACGTCGCTCCCACTGCAGCGTTCGCCTTACTCGCGCACCAGCGTCCCACCCTGCAACCGGTAGCGCGCATCCGCCACACCGTCCGGCAACACCGCATGGCTGATGATCAGCGCGCTGCGTCCGCGCGCGGCGTCGGCGAAGTCGCGCATCAGTGCATCGGCGGTGTCCTGGTCCAGGCCCTCGGTAGGTTCGTCGAGCAGCAGCAGCGGGGCATCGCGCAGCAGGGCGCGCGCCAGCGCGAGTCGGCGCGCCTGGCCGGCCGAGAGCGTGGCGCCATTCTCGCCGACCCACGCGTCCAGGCCGTCGGGGAGGCTGCGCACGTGCGCTTCCAGCCGCACCTGGGCGAGCACGGACCACAGTCGCGCGTCATCAGCGGTCGGATCGCCGAGCTGAAGGTTCCCGCGCACGCTGCCGGAGAAAACCGGCGCATCCTGCGGCAGCCACGCGATGCGTGCATGCCAGTCCGCGGGCGAGAGCGTGCGCAGGTCGGCGCCCGCGAACGACACCGCGCCCGCCTGGGGTTCGCACAGGCCCAGCACCAACGCCACCAGCGACGACTTGCCCGCGCCGCTGTCGCCCGCGATGACCACGTGCTCGCCCGGCGCGATGCTCAACTCTGCTCCGTCGAGCACCGGGCGCGATGCTCCCGGCCATGCGAACGTCATCGCCTGCAGCACCAGCGCGCCCTGCGCATCCGGCACGCGCGTGCCCGCAGGCGAGGTGCGCGCAGGTGCATCGGCGACGCCTTCCAAGCGGCGCGCGGCAACGGAGGAAGCGTGCCACGCCTGCCACGCGGGCACGACGGCGGTGCATGCGTCCAGCACCGCGATTGTCATGAAGAACAACGCACCGGCCAGGGCCGCGTCGAGCCGGCCCGCATCCACCGCGGACAGCAACACCCACAACATCGCAGGCAGCGCGAACGCAGCGACCAGCGCCTGCAGCCCGGTGGCATCGGCAATCCGCCGCCTGCGCGCGCCGTCCCAGCGCGCGACGTCATGGCTGCGCGCGTCCAGCGCCCTCAGCCAAGCCGTGGTGGCATCCATCGCCGCGAGATCCGCCTGGCCCTCGATGCCTTCCTGTACGCTCGCGCGCAGCTGGGTGCGGGCCTGCGCACGCGCGTCTTCGAGCGCCGACGCGCGACGGACCGACCACCCGGGGACCACGACGCCGAGCAGCAGCAGCGCCGCCAGCAGCAGCGCGCCGGCAACGGGCAGCACGCAGACCGCGATGCCGACCGCGAGTACGCCCAGTGCCAGCACCGCGAGCAGGGGACCGATCGCGCGCACCAGCCGACCATCCACGGCATCGATGTCGGCCAACAGTCGCGTGACCAGTTCGCCGACGCGGTAACGGCCCAGTCCCAGCGGAGCGAGCGGCAGGGCGCGGCGGAAGAACCACACCCGCAGATCGCGGGCGATGCGCAGCGTGGCATCGTGGCCCACCAGCTTTTCCGCATACCGCGACAGGATGCGCACGAAGGTCAGCGCGCGGATGCCAGCGGACGGGCCGAAGAAGTTGAAGCCGAGCGCGCCGGTGCCTGCGAGCGCGGCCGCGGTCAGGAAGTGCCCCGACACCGCCAGCAGCGCCGTGCCCGCCAGCAGCGTGAGCAGCAACAAGGCCACGGCCAGGACCGTGCGGCGCCGATGCGCGCCCAGCGCGTCGCGCAGGCGGGCGTCATGCGTGCTCATGCGGGTGCCTCCAGCGCGCGCATGCGACCCTCGTCGATGCGCCGGATCGCGTCCATCGCCGCCATCGCGGCCGCGCTGTGCGTCGCCATCACCACGCAGCGCCCTTCGGCGAAGCGGACGATCGCCTGCAGCACCGCGGCTTCGGTATCGGGGTCGAGGAAGGCGGTGGGTTCGTCGAGCAGCAGCAGATCCGGTGCGCGCAGGAACACGCGCGCCAGCGCCACGCGCCTCGCTTCGCCTCCCGAGAGCCCGAACCCGCGCTCGCCGATCACGGTGTCCAGCCCGTCCGGCAGCCGGTCGGCGAAGCGCAACACCTGCGCGGCGTCGGCGGCGGCCCGCAGGTCCTCGTCGCTGGCGTCGGGCCTGGCCATCCGCAGGTTCTCGCGGAGGCTGCCGGCGAACAGGAACGGCCGCTGCGGTGCGTAGCCGATGCGCAGGCCGGGCGCGCGGGTCAGCTCGGCCCCGGTCGGAGGCACGAGGCCGGCCAGGGCATCGAGCAGCGTGCTCTTCCCGCCGCCGCTGGGGCCGACCAGCGCCACGCACTGACCGCGGCGCAGCTCGATGTCCGCGTCGTGCAGGGCATCCCGCGCTGCGCCGGCGTGCCGTACCGTCAGTCCGCGTGCCACGACCAGGGAGGCCGGATCGGGATCGTGCTGCGCGCGCGCGGTACGCGTATCTTCAGGCGTATCGAGCAGGGGCGCGAGTTCGTCCATCGCCGCACGCGCCGCGGCGCGGTCGTGGTAGTGCGTCGCCAGCCGGCGCAGCGGCGCGTAGAACTCCGGTGCGAGCAGCAGGCAGAACACGCCCATGCCCAGGGTGAGCGGCTGCGTGCGCAGGTCGATCATGCCCAGGTAGCTCAGGCCCAGGTACAGCGCGACCATTGCCACGCTCAGCGACGCGAAGAACTCCAGTACCGCCGACGAGAGGAAAGCGATGCGCAGCACGCGCAAGCTACGCACGCGCAGCGCCTCGGCGGCGGCGCGGATGCCGCGCAGTTCGGCCTCGCCACGTCCGTACAGGCGGATCAGACCCAGGCCGCGCAACCGATCCGCGAAATGGCCGCCCATGCGCGCCAGCGCCTGCAACTGCTGGCGGCTCGCCGCTTCGGCGCCCCAGCCGACCAGCATCATGAACACCGGTACCAGCGGCATCGTCAGCAGCAGCACCAGCCCGACCGCGCGATCCACGGCGAACACCGCCAGCAGGATCGCCAGCGGCACGCCGACGACTTCCGCCCGCAACGGCACGAAACCACCGTAGTAGCCCTCGACCGCATCGACGTGTGCGCCCAGGTGCTCGGCCAGTGCGCCGCTTTGCTGCGTGCGTACCCAGGCCGGCCCGCGTGCGACCACCGCATGCGCGACGCGCGCGCGCAACGCCACCCGGATCCGCTCCACGGCCTGGTCCGCCCAGCGCCGGCCGGCCCAGCCGAGCAACGCGCGCAGCAGCAGCGTGCCGAGCAATGCGGCCAGCAGCGGGGCCTGCGCCGCGGCGGATTCGCCGGCGACGAACACGCGCTGGATGCACAGCGCGATCAACGCCGCCTGCGGCACCACCAACACACCGGCGAGCACGGCGCAGCCGCTCGCGCCACGCAATGGCAAGGCGGCTTCGCGCCCCAGGCCCGCGAGCCGCGCCTGGGGCGTCAGCGTTGGCGATGCCGGGCGCGCGCCGGCGGCAGGCGCGTCGCTCATGCGGGCAGCGGACGACAGCCGAGCGCCGCCAGGATGCCGTGCAGCGCGGGATGCTGCATCAACCAGGGCGACGCGATCGTCAGCAGGCCGGCCGCCAGCACGAAGCCCGCGGCGATGCGTCGGAACGCCGGCTGTTGCCAGCGTCGCCCCAGGCGTGCGCCCGACCAGGTCAGAGCGACCATCATCGGCAGCGTGCCCAGGCCGAACGCGGCCATCGTCAGCGCGGCGTCGCGTGCGTTGGCCTGCAGCCACGCGACGGTCAGCAGGCTGAGGCTGAGGCCGCACGGCAACCAGCCCCACAGCGCGCCCGCTGCCAGGCGGCGCGGCAGCGTGTCCGCGGGCAGCACGCGCGCATGCAGCGGGCGCAGCGCCTGCCAGACCTTCGCGCCGGGACGGGCGAGGAAATCCAGCCGCCCGCGCTGGTCGAGCAGGCGCAGCGCGAGCACCACCAGGGCGAGCCCCACGCCGACACGCATCGCCAGCACGGCCGTTTCTTGGCGCGCCAGCGCCAGCAGGCCCCCGCCGAACGCGCCCACCAGCGCGCCGGCGAGCGCGTAGCCACCGACGCGACCCAGGTTCAGCTGCAGCGCTTCGCGCCAGCCCTGCCGGGTCGACATGGCCGAAAACCCGGTGGCGATGCCGCCGCACATCACGGCGCAGTGCGTGCTGCCCACGAGCCCCGCGAGCAGCGCGGCGAGCAGGACGGGAACATCAGGCCCCATCGTCGCCTTCGCGCGGGGCGGAGGCCGGCGGTGCCGAGGGGCGCGGCGGCGCATCGTCGAGGATGTCCAACGCCGGCGTGTCGAGGTCGTCGAACTGGCCCTTGCGCACTGCCCAGGCGAACGCGGCGATCGCCAGTCCCAGCAGGAGCAGGCTGATCGGCAGCAGCATCAGCAGGATGTTCATGCGGCGAGTCTCCTGTCGTCGCGCGCCAGTCGCAGCGCGTTGACCGTCACGGCCAGCGAGGATACCGCCATGCCCAGCGCGGCGATCCACGGCGTGACCAGGCCGGCGGCGGCGAGCGGCACGGCGAGGAGGTTGTAGCCCGCGGACCAGGCGAGGTTCTGCTTCACCAGGCGACGCGCGAGCCGGGCCACGCGCATGGCGTCGGCGATGCGCAGCAGCGAGGGGCCTGTAGCGACCAGGTCCGCGGCCTGCTGCGCGAGCGGCGCGCCTTCGCCCATCGCGATGGAGACGTCGGCACCGGCGAGCACCGGCGCGTCGTTGAGGCCGTCGCCGACCATCGCCACGATGCGCCCTTCCTGTTGCAACTGGCGCACCCACGCCAGCTTGTCCTCGGGCGACTGGCGCGCGCGCGGCGCGTCGATGCCGAGCGCATGCGCGAGCCGCTGCACGGCGCCTTCGCTGTCGCCGCTGGCCAGGTGCAGCTGCAGCCCCTGCGTGCGCAGCGCATCGAGCGCGGCGGCCGCATCCTCGCGCGGGCGCTCGCTCAGCGTGAAGCGCGCCACGCCGTGCGTGCCGTCGCCGAGCCACAGGCCTCCGTCGTCCACGCGTCCCGCCGCCCAGTCCGCGCGGCCGAGGCGCCAGCGCCGGCCATCGATCTCGCCTTCCACGCCGTGGCCAGGATGCGCCACCACCGCCAGCGCGGTCGCGCGGACGTCGACGTCGGAAAAGGCGGCGGCGATGGGGTGGCCGCTGTCCTTCTCCAGCGCGGCTGCGATGCGCGTGGCGGCCTCCGCGTCCACACCGTTGAACACATCGACCGCCACCCGCGCCGGACGGCCGTCGCTGAGCGTGCCGGTCTTGTCGAACACCATGTCGGTGGCCCGCGCCAGCGTGTCCAGCGCTTCCGGTCGCGTCGCGAGCACGCCGCAGCGCGCCAGCGCACCGTGCGCCGCAGCGAGCACCGCCGGCACCGACAGCGACAGCGCGCAGGGGCAGCTGATCACCAGCAGGGCGAGGGTCACTTCGAACGCGCGCTCCGGCTGGTAGACGCGCCAGCCGATGTAGACGGCGACCGCGAGCACCAGCAGGCTGACCACGAAATGGCGGCCGACCCGGTCGGCCATGCGCGCCAGCGGTGGCCGATGGCCTTGCGCACGGTCGACCAACTCGGCCAGCTGCGACAGGCGCGTGGCCGTGCCGGTGGCGGTGGCGCGCAACCGCGCCGGACGCTCGCGGCAGGTCGTACCCGCATACACCGTCTCGCCCGCGCGCCGCCGCACGGGGCGCGATTCGCCGGTCAGCAACGCCTCCTCGAAATCCGCGTCCTGGTCGAGCAGTACGCCATCGGCGGGCACGCCATCGCCGGCGGCCACGCAGACGGTGTCCCCGATGCGCAGCGCCGACGGCGGCACGGATTCGCGGGTGCCGTCTTCGCGCTCGCGGGTGGCGAACACCGGCTGCGCCCGCGCCAGCGCATCGACCTGCGCGGTCGCGACGTTGCGCGCGCGCTGTTCCAGCATGCGTGCGGCCAGCAGCAGGAACACGAACATCACCGCGGCGTCGTACCAGACGTGGGTGCCGCCGCGGATCGTCTCCACCAGGCTGGCGAAGTAAGCCAGCAGCGTGGAGCCCGCGATCAACGTGTCCATGCCGAGGTGGCGGGCGCGCAGCTCGCGCGCCATGCCGGCGAGGAACGGCCAGCCGCTGTAGAACACCACCGGCGTGCTGACCAGGAAGGTCAGCCAGCGGAACAGGTCGCGCGTCGGTAGCGGCATCGTCGCGTTGACGTCGAGGTACAGCGCCTCGGCCAGCATCATCGCCTGCAGCGATCCCAGGCCGGCCACGCCCAGCCGCAGCAGCCAGCGGCGGCGTTCGGACAGGCGTGCCTGTTCGCGCGCATCGCCGGTCGCCAGATAGGGCCGGTAGCCGAGCATCGCCAGGCGATGCAGCAGTGTGGAGAGTGTCGTGCGGGCGGGATCCCAGGCGATGCGGATGCGGCCGGTGACCGCGTTCGCGGTGGTGTCGAGCACGCCGGCTTCGCGCGCCAATGCGCGATCGATCAGCCAGGCGCAGGCCGCGCAGCGCATGCCGTCGGTGAGTAGCACGATCTCGCGGCCGCCGTCGACGTCGCGGCTGTGTTCGTCCAGCAGTTCAGTGCGGTCCCAGCTTGCGAGATCCAACCGGTCGGCCTGCACGCGGTTGGCGCTGGCACTGCGCAGGCGGTAGTAGCTGCCGAGGTCGGCATCCTCGATCCACGCGGCGGCGGCGGCGCAGCCTTCGCAGCAGAAGACATGGCTGCCCGCCGTGACCGGGTGCCCGCTGGCGACCGGTTCGCCGCAGTGATGGCAGGGCACCACGGGCGCGTCCATGGCAGGACTCAGCCGCCCCCGAGCGACGGCGCCAGGCGCGAGGCCTGCGTGTCTTTCTGCAGGCGGCCGCGGATGCGCCACTGGTCGTTGTCGGGCGTCAACTGCAGGTTCCAGTCGTGGCGCGTGTCGATCTCGGCGGGCGCGGTCCAGCCGGTGGTGGTGCGCGCTAGCGGCAGGCGCACGTCCTGCGCGGCCTCGGTGGGGTGCGTCATCACGAGGACGAGCCCGGTCTCGCGACCGAACTCACCGGTCACCGCGGTCAGCTCCACGTGATCGGGGCGTACCTGCAGGATCGCGCTGAGTTGGCGCTGCGCGGCGCGTTCGTCGGGTCCCAGATCGGTGGTCTGGATCTGCGACACGCGCTGCACGTCGTCGATGACGGGGTCGGCGCCACCCGCGCGCACGGCAGTCACCACCAGCCAGATGCCGGCGACGACCGAGGCCAGTGGCAGGCCCCACACCAGCCACACCATCGGTTCCTTCCAGAACGGGCGGGCGGTGCCGGCAGGGGCATCGCTGGCGGGAGCAGCGGATTTCATGGTCATTGGATCGGTCCGAAGTAACTGCTGTCCACGGTCTTCTCGGTGCCGGTGTCGACGTCGCGGACGGTGAACGTCACGGCATGGCGGCCGCGCAGGGTGGCGGGAGCGGCGGCGGTGACCGCCAGCGAGAGCACTTCCTCGGGCTCGGCGCGCACCGACAGGTCGCCATCACGCAGGCGGATGCCGGGTGAGCCCGAGGCCAGCGTCACCCGGTAGCGGTGCGCCTGTTGATCCTTGTTCACCAGCTTGAGCGTGTAGCTGTTCTCGACCTGCGCACCCGCGACCTCGCGGTACAGCGCATTGCGGTCGCGCAGCACCTCGGCGATCAGCACGTCGCGGTTGAACACGCCCCAGCCCCATGCCGTCACCAGTGCCAGCAGGATCGCGCCGTACACGAAGATGCGGGGGCGCAGCACCTTCGACGGCTTGCCGTCGATGGCGTTCTGGGTGGTGTAGCGGATCAGGCCTTTCGGGTAGCCCATCTTGTCCATCACGTCGTCGCAGGCGTCGATGCACGCGCCACAGGCGATGCATTCGTACTGCAGGCCGTTGCGGATGTCGATGCCGGTGGGACAGACCTGCACGCAGATCGTGCAGTCGATGCAGTCGCCCAGCTGCTCGGGGACGAACTTCGGCAGCGGCTCGATCACCGCGCCGGCACCGGCGAAGGTGATGGTGCCGTGCGCGCCGAGCCGCTGGTCGGCGAGGCTCGGATGCGCGGCGGCGCGCATCACGTAGTCGTACGCGGTGGTGTTCTCCAGCAGGCCGCGCGCGCGTTCCAGCACGCTGCCGAGGCCGCGCTTGCGCGGGCCGCGCGGCTCGCCGCGCATCGGGTCGTACGCGATGATCAGCGTGTTGCGGTCGAACATCGCCGCCTGGAAGCGCGCGTACGGACACATGTACTTGCAGACCTGCTCGCGCAGGACGCCGGCGAAGCCCCACGTGGCCAGGGCGTAGAAGAACACCCAGAAGGTTTCCCAGCCGCCCCAGGCGAACGGCCACAGGCGTGCGCCGAGATCGAGGATGGGGGTGAAGAAGCCGACGAAGGTGAAGCCCGTCCACAGGGCGAACACGGCCCACAGCACGTGCTTGCTGCCCTTGCGCAGCAGCTTGTTCGCGCTCCACGGCGCCGCGTCCAGCTTGATGCGCGCGCTGCGATCGCCCTCGGTCCAGCGCTCCATCCACAGGAACACTTCCGTCCACACCGTCTGGGGGCAGGCATAGCCGCACCACAGGCGTCCCGCCAGCGCGGTGAAGAAGAACAGCGCCATCGCCGCGATGATCAGCAGCACGGCCAGCAGCAGGAAATCCTGCGGCCAGAAAACCAGCCCGAACACGTAGAACTTGCGGGCCGGAAGATCGAACAGCACCGCCTGGCGGTCGTCCCACTTCAGCCACGGGAACACGTAGTACATGCCCAGCAGCCACCAGACCGCTGCCACGCGCAGCCGGTTGAGCGTGCCCGCCACATCGCGCGGGTAGACCTTGCGCTCGCTGACGTAGAACGAGTTGCCCTGCGCGTCGACCACATCCAGCGGGATGCGGCGCTTGCTGTCGGGAGCGGGGGAAGGGGACGAGGCTGGCGTGGACATGGCAGTGTCTGTCTTGGCTGGCGTCATGCTCGCGCTGCGCGCGTGCGCGAGGGAGCGACGGTTTGTCGCAGGCGCGCTCAGTCGGGCGGCAGCGCGCGGTTGAAGCGGCTCGCGGGACGCAGCAGGATCCAGGTGAAGAGACTGCTGGCGGCGGTGGCCAGCCAGAACATGAAGAAACCCAGCGTGTAGCCGAGTTCGCGGCTGATCGCCAGGTCGGGGAAGGTCATGTCGCGCAGCGTCAGCGGATCGACGAAGGCGAAGAACACCATCGTCGCCACGCCGGCGGCGAAGAAACTGGGCCAGAGCACCGCCCCGACGCGCTGCGCGAGCGGCCGGGGCGGGTGGTCGAGGCGGGGCTCGGTGAAATCGGTCATTGCGCGCCGGCTGCCGCCTGACCCTCCTTGTGCGAGAGCGACCAGACGTACGAGGCCACGAGGCGCGCGCGGGTCTCGCCCAGCAGCTCGCGGTGGGCGGGCATCACGCCATGACGACCCTTCGTGATCGTGGTGCGCATGCTCTCCTTGCTGTTGCCGTACAGCCAGTAGTCGTCGGTCAGGTCGGGCGCGCCCAGTTCCGGATTGCCCTTGCCGTTCACGCCGTGGCAGGCCACGCAAAGGCCATCGTACAGCGGCTTGCCCTGGGCGGCCATGAAGTTGTTCTTCATGCCTTCCTCGGGATTGCCGAGCACGTTGACGTACGCGACCACGTAGTCGACCGCGTTCTCGCCGCCCATGTTGGTGAGCGCGGTGCCCCATTCCGGCATCACGCCGTCGCGGCCATCCAGCACCGTCTGCAGCACGAGGTCCGGCGTGCCGCCCCAATGCCAGATGTTGTCGGTCAGGTTGGGATAGCCGATGGCGCCCTGGCCCGACGAGCCATGGCAGGTGGCGCAGGTGTTGTTGAAGATCGAGCGGCCCAGCGCCAGCGCCTTCGGATCCTTGGCCAGTGCGTCGATCGACTGCCCGGCGAAGGGCGCGAAGGTCGCTTCCAGCTTCTTGTCTTCCACGGCCTTCTGCTGGTCGTGCTCGCCGTTGGACGACCACTTGGCGTAGCCGGGAATCACGCCCAGGCCGCCGTACCAGGCGATGTAGCCGATGCTGAAGACGATGGTGATGTAGAAGAGGTTGATCCACCACTTCGGCAGCGGCTTGTTGTACTCGGTGAGGTCGCCATCCCACACGTGGGAGGTGTCCTCCGGCGCGGGGTCGCCGGGACGGCGGCGGCCGGTCCACCACAGCAGCCACACGCAGCCCAGGATGTTCAGTACGACCAGCGCGACGATGAACCCGATCCAGCCTGCGCTCATGGGTTGTTCTCCCCGTCCTCACCCAGCGGCATGCGAGCCGCGTCCTCGAAATCAGCCTTGCGGCGCGGGCTCCACGCCCACGCCCAGCCGGCGATGAAGAGCACGATCAGTGCTCCGGTCACGATCCCCGATACCATGGCTCAGCCTCCCCTCGGCGCGGCCTTGCCCAGCCCTTGCAGGTAGGCGACCACGGCGTCCAGTTCTGTGCGGCCTTCGACATCGGAGGCGGCGTTGTTGATCTCTTCGTCCGTGTACGGGTCGCCGATGCGCTGCAGCGTCTTCATGCGCTGGGCCACTTCGGCGCCGTCGACGCTGGCGTTTTCCAGCCAGGGGAAGGACGGCATGTTCGATTCCGGCACCACGTCGCGCGGGTTCAACAGGTGCACGCGGTGCCAGTCGTCGGAGTAGCGACCGCCGACGCGGGCAAGGTCCGGTCCGGTGCGCTTGCTGCCCCACTGGAACGGGCGGTCGTAGACCGATTCGCCGGCCAGCGAGTAGTGGCCGTAGCGCTCGGATTCGAAACGCAGCGTGCGGACCATCTGCGAGTGGCAGTTGTAGCAGCCCTCGCGGATGTAGATGTCGCGGCCGGCCAGTTGCAGCGCCGGGTAGGGCTTCACGCCTTCCAGCGGTTTGATCGCCTCGGCTTGGAACATCAGGGGGACGATCTCGGCCAGGCCGCCAAATGACACCGCCACCGCGATCAGCACCGCCATCAGGCCGACGTTCTTCTCGACTTTCTCGTGCGAATTTCCGTTACTCATGTCGTCGGCTCCTCAGGCGCGCGCTTGGCTGGCATCGGGCTGCAGGATCGGCTGCGGCGCGACGGACTTGGCTGCCTGGAAGGTCTTCCAGGTGTTCCAGGCCATCAGCAACATGCCGCAGAAGACCAGCAGGCCGCCGCCCAGGCGGACCAGGTAGTAGGGGTAGGTGGCGTTCAACGCCTCGACGAAGCTGTAGGTCAGCGTGCCGTCGGCGTTGGTGGCGCGCCACATCAGGCCCTGCATGACGCCGGCGATCCACATCGAGGCGATGTAGAACACCACGCCCAGCGTGTGCAGCCAGAAGTGCGTGTCGATGGCCTTGACCGAATGCATCTGCTCGCGGCCCAGCAGCTTGGGCAGCATCGCGTAGACCGAGCCGATGGTGATCATCGCCACCCAGCCCAGGGCGCCGGCGTGCACGTGGCCGATGGTCCAGTCGGTGTAATGGCTCAGCGAGTTGACCGTCTTGATCGACATCATCGGACCTTCGAAGGTCGACATCATGTAGAACGACAGCGAGACGATCAGGAACTTCAGGATCGGATCGGTGCGCAGCTTGTGCCACACGCCGGATAGCGTCAGTACGCCGTTGATGGCGCCGCCCCAGCTGGGGGCCAGCAGGATGAGCGAGAACACCATGCCCAGGCTCTGCGCCCAGTCCGGCAGCGCGGTGTAGTGCAGGTGGTGCGGGCCGGCCCACATGTAGATGGCGATCAGCGCCCAGAAGTGGACGATCGACAGCCGGTAGGAGTAAACCGGGCGGCCGGCCTGCTTCGGCACGAAGTAGTACATCATCCCGAGGAAGCCGGCGGTCAGGAAGAAGCCCACCGCGTTGTGGCCGTACCACCACTGCACCATCGCATCGACCGCGCCGCTGTAGACCGGGTAGGAATGCAGCAGGCCGCTGGGCAGGGCGAGGCTGTTGACGATGTGCAGCAGGGCCACGGCGATGATGTAGGCGCCGAAGAACCAGTTCGCCACGTAGATGTGCTTCACCGCGCGCTTGGCGATGGTGCCGAAGAACAGCACGGCGTAGGAGACCCAGACCACCGCGATCAGCACGTCGATCGGCCAGATCAGTTCGGCGTACTCCTTGCCCTGGGTCAGGCCCAGCGGCAGGGACACTGCGGCGGCCACGATGACCAGCTGCCAGCCCCAGAACACGAAGGCCGCCAGCTTGTCCGAGATCAGCCGCACGTGGCTGGTCCGCTGCACCACGTGCAGGCTGGTGGCGAACAGCGCGCAGCCGCCGAACGCGAAGATCACCGCATTGGTGTGCAGCGGCCGCAGCCGACCGTAGCTCAACCACGGCAGGTCGAAATTCAGGGCCGGCCAGTACAGCTGGGCGGCGATCAGCACCCCCACCAGCATCCCCACGATGCCCCAGACCACGGTCATCACCGTGAACTGGCGCACCACCTTGTCGTTGTAAGTCCCCTGGACGCCTTGCATGCGGCCTCTCCTATTCTGGTACGGTGGATTCTCCGGCCCGGTCGGGCGGGCCGCATTGATCAGGATCAACCCCTCCCGGAGCCGGTGGCCGCGGGGCGCGCAGGATGCCGCAGGTCGGGGCGCCGGGGGGTGCGACAGATGGTCGCCCCTGCCCATGACAGCGGCGGGGCTAGAATCCCCGTCAGACAACCGGGAGCCGCATCCCCATGCCGGACATGACCGTCGTCGAGCTGTCCCGTCTGCAATTCGCGCTGACGGCGATGTACCACTTCCTTTTCGTGCCGCTGACCCTGGGGCTGTCCTTCATGATCGCCATCATGGAGAGCGTCTACGTCATGACCGGACGCGACATCTGGCGGCGCATGACCCTCTTCTGGGGCACGCTGTTCGGCATCAACTTCGCCATGGGCGTGGCCACCGGCATCGTGATGGAGTTCCAGTTCGGCATGAACTGGTCCTACTACAGCCACTACGTGGGCGACATCTTCGGGGCGCCGCTGGCCATCGAGGGCCTGATGGCGTTCTTCCTGGAGGCCACGTTCATCGGCCTGTTCTTCTTCGGCTGGGACAAGCTGTCGCGGGTCAAGCACCTGATGGTGACCTGGCTGGTGGCGTTGGGCACCAATTTCTCCGCGCTCTGGATCCTGATCGCCAACGGGTGGATGCAGTACCCCGTGGGGGCGGAGTTCAATCCGGCCACCATGCGCATGGAAGTGACCGATTTCGCCGCGGTGCTGTTCAATCCCGTGGCGCAGGCCAAGTTCGTGCACACGGTCAGCGCCGGCTACGTGCTGGGTGCGGTGTTCGTGATGTCGATCAGCGCGTTCTACCTGTTGCGGGGACGGCACGTGGAGCTGGCCAAGCGCTCGATGGCGGTGGCCGCCAGTTTCGGCCTGGCCGCGGCGCTGTCGGTGGTGGTGCTGGGCGACGAAAGCGGCTACGTGGCCGGCGAGAACCAGAAGATGAAGTTGGCCGCCATCGAGGCGATGTGGGAGACCGAGCCTGCACCGGCGGGATTCACCGCGTTCGCGATCCCCAACCAGGAGGCGCGCGCCAACCACTATGCGGTGCATATCCCGTGGGTGATGGGCCTGATCGGCACGCGCTCGTTCAATACGGAGATCCCGGGCATCGGCGAACTGGTCGAACGGGCGGAGGGCCGGATCCGCAATGGCCAGCTCGCGTACGCGGCGCTGCAGCAGCTGCGCGCCGACCGCGGCGACGTGCAGGCCAAGGCCGTGTTCGACCACCACTGGCGCGACCTGGGGTATGCGCTGCTGCTCAAGCGCTATCGCGAGGACATCGGCAACGCCACCGAGCAGGAGATCGCACGCGCCGCGGCCGACACCATCCCGCGCGTGGCGCCGCTTTTCTGGAGTTTCCGCCTGATGGCGGGCATCGGTTTCTATTTCATCGCCTTCTTCGCCGTGGCGTTCTGGCTGGCCACGGTGCAGAAGCTGGACCGCTACCGCTGGTTCCTGAAACTCGCGCTCTACAGCCTGCCGCTGCCATGGCTGGCGATCGAGGCGGGCTGGCTGATCGCCGAGTACGGACGGCAGCCCTGGGCCATCGATGGCGTGCTGCCGACCTTCCTGGCGGCGTCCGGACTGAAGCTGCACCAGGTCGTCATTTCGTTGACCGGCTTCGTGCTGGTGTACACGACCCTCGCCGTCATCGACGTGTACCTGCTGCGCAAGGTGATCCTGAAGGGGCCGGACGACATCCCGGGCGGCGGGCGGCACCCGGACCAGGCCGGCGCACCGCTCGCCCCCGCGTCCACGACCGCACCCTGACAGGAGGACGACATGGACACGATTCCCCTCGACTACGCCACGCTCCGCCTCATCTGGTGGCTGCTGCTCGGCGTCCTGCTGATCGGTTTCGCGGTGATGGACGGTTTCGACCTGGGCGTCGGCACCCTGCTGCCCGCCGTCGCGCGCACCGATGCCGAGCGCCGGCTGGTGCTGAACGTGGTGGGGCCCGTGTGGGAAGGCAACCAGGTCTGGCTGATCCTCGGCGGCGGCGCGATCTTCGCGGCGTTCCCGGCGCTGTACGCGGTGAGCTTCTCCGGCTTCTACCTGGCGATGTTCCTGATCCTGTTCGCCTTGATCCTGCGGCCGGTCGGCTTCAAGTTCCGCAGCAAGGTGGAGGACCCGCGCTGGCGTGCGGCGTGGGATTGGGCGCTGTTCGTCGGCGGCTTCGTGCCGGCGCTGGTGTTCGGCGTGGCGATGGGCAACGTGTTGCTGGGCGTGCCCTTCCATTTCGACGAGACCTTGCGTATCCACTATTCCGGTGGATTCTTCGCGCTGCTGTCCCCGTTCGCGGTGCTGTGCGGGCTGGTCAGCGTGGCGATGCTGGTGGCCCATGGCGCCAGCATGCTGGTGATCAAGACCGAGGGGCCGGTTGCGGCGCGGGCACGCCGGTTCGGCGCGTGGGCGGCGCTGGCGACGGTCGTGCTGTTCGTATCGGCCGGCGCGTGGCTGGCGCTGGGCCTGGATGGCTACGCCGTGGTGGCGGCGCCGGCGGCCGACGCAGCGTCCAATCCGCTGTTCAAGGAGGTGGCGCGCACGCGTGGCGGATGGATGGCCAACTACCAGGCCATGCCATGGACCTGGCTCTTCCCCGTCCTCGGCGTGGCCGGCTCGCTCGCCGCGGCATGGCTGCTGCGCGCCGGCCGCGGCATGGCCGCGTTCCTGGCCTCCGCGCTGGCGATCGCTGCCATCATCCTGACCGAGGGCCTGGCGGTGTTCCCGTTCCTGCTGCCCTCGTCCACCCATCCCGGCTCCAGCCTCACGCTCTGGGATGCGTCGTCCAGCCACATGACGCTGTTCGTGATGCTGCTGGCGACCTGCGTATTCCTGCCGCTGATCCTGTTCTACACCGCCTGGGTGTACCGCGTGCTGCGCGGCAAGGTGAGTGCGGAAAGCATGGAACAGAACCACAACGCCTACTGAGGAACGACCATGTGGTACTTCTCCTGGATACTCGGCGCCGGCCTCGCCGCGAGCTTCGCCATCCTCAACGGCATGTGGTACGAGATGCGCGAGAACGATCGCGAGGCGGCCGAACGCGACGCCTGACGGCGCGCCTGTTCCGCTGTACGGCAAAGTCCTGCCCCGCCCCGGGGCGCTTCGTTGCCGGGCCCGTTCGCGCCGCGTAGGCTTGGGCGGCGCCGCCCGGGAACCCGGGTTGCGGCGTGACCACCACCGACGGGAACGCCATGCCGAGCACCGCCATTCCCCTTGAGCGCGCCCATGCGCTGCCCGCCCGTTACTACACCGGCGAGGCGACGCTGGCGATGGAGCAGGCGGCCGTGTTCCAGCGCAGTTGGCAGCTGGTCGCCCACCAGGAGCAGCTGGCGGACCCCGGCGACCACGTCGTGGAGCGCGTCGGCGGAGTGCCGGTGCTGGTGGTGCGCGGCCAGGACGGCGTGCTGCGCGCCTTCCCCAACGTGTGCCGCCACCGCGCGGGCCCGCTGGCCCTGTGCAACGGCAAGGGCGCACGCGCGCTGCACTGCAAGTACCACGGCTGGACCTACACGCTGGACGGGCAGCTGCGCAGTGCGCCCGAGATGCAGGGCGCCGTGGATTTCGACGTCGCCGACATCCGCCTGCCGCCGCTGCGCGTGCACGCCTGGCAGGGACTGGTGTTCGTCGCCCTGCACGAGAACGTTCCGCCGTTCGAGGACGTCTACGCCGGCATCGCAGAGCGCATCGCGCCGATCGACCTGGCCGCGATGCGCTTCCACCGCCGTGACAGCTACGACATCGCGTGCAACTGGAAGGTCTACGTGGACAACTTCCTCGAGGGCTACCACCTGCCGCACGTGCACCCGGGCCTGTCCAAGGTGCTCGACTACCGCGCCTACGACACGGAGCTGTTCCCCTGGCATTCGCTGCAGCACTCGCCGCTGCGCGGCAGCGGCGACGTCTATGGCGATGGCGATGCGTTCTATTACTTCGTCTTTCCCAACGTGATGCTCAACATCATGCCGGGGCGCCTGCAGACCAACCGCATCCTGCCCCTGGGGCCGGAGCGCTGCCGGGTGGAGTTCGACTACTACTACGCGCAGGACGAGGCGGCGCTGGCGCGCATCGCCAACGACCAGGCCTTCAGCGATGAAGTGCAGGACGAGGACATCCGCATCTGCGAAGCGGTGCAGCAGGGATTGGCGTCCGGTTTCTACGACGCAGGACGCTTGTGCCCGAAGCGGGAAAGCGGCGTATGGCATTTCCACACCCTGCTGAGGGCCGCGTATTGAAGCCGCCCACGCCGCCGCGCGACGGAAGGACGATCGGCTTCTGGACCTGCACCGCGCTGGTGGTGGGCAACACCATCGGCATGGGCATTTTCGTGCTGCCGGCCTCGCTGGCGCCGTTCGGCTACAACGCGCTGCTGGGCTGGGGCATCACGGTGCTGGGCTGCCTCGCGCTGGCCCGGGTGCTCGCCCGCCTGGCGCGCCTGCTGCCCGGTGCGGACGGGCCCTACGGCTACGTGGAGCACACGCTGGGCGGCCTGCCGGCGTATGCGGTGCTGTGGTCGTACTGGGTGTCGAACTGGATCACCCTCGCGGCGCTGGCCACCGGTGTGGCCGGCTACGCCGCGGCGATCTTCCCGCCGCTGGCGCGCGTGCAACCGGCCGTGCTGGGCCTCGGCGTGCTGTGGCTGTTCGTGGGGGTCAACCTGCTGGGCGTGCGCAGCGGCGGCCGCGTGCAGGTGGTGACCACGGTCATGAAGCTGCTGCCGATGCTGGCCGTGGCGGTGCTGGGCGCCTGGATGCTGATCGAATCGCCGGCGTCGTATGCCGCGCACCCGCCGGCGAAGCCGATCAGCCTGGGCGATGCGATGGCGGCCTCCACGCTGGCGCTGTTCGCGATGTTGGGCATCGAATCGGCGACGATTCCCGCCGCGAAGGTCGACGACCCGGGTCGCACCATTCCGCGCGCGACGCTGACCGGCACCGGCATCACCGCCGCCATCTACCTCGTGGTCTCCGCCGTGCCGTTGCTGCTGCTGCCGCATGCCGAACTCGCCCAGTCGAGCGCGCCGTTCGCGCTGGTGATGGAGCGTTTCGCAGGTGAGGGCACGGGCCGGTGGATCGCGTTGTTCGTCGTCGTCAGTGGCCTCGGGGCCCTGAACGCATGGACGCTGCTGAGTGGCGAAATGATGCGCACGATGGCCGACAACGGCACGATGCCGAAGGTCTTCGCGCGCACCAACGCGTTTGGCGCACCCACGGCGGCGCTGGTGCTGACGGCCTCGCTGGCCAGTGCGATGGTGCTGATGAACTACAGCGAATCCGCGGTGGCGGGCTTCACCTTCCTCAGCACCGTGGTCACCGCCGCGAACCTGCCGCTGTACCTGGGCTGTTCGCTGGCCCTCGGCGTGCTGTGGTGGCGCGGCCAGCGCGATGCGGGGCGCGACCTGCTGGTCGCCGCGGTGCTGGGCACGGCCTATACGGTCTTCGCCTTCATCGGCATGGGGTCGCAGCCGTTCTGGCTGGCGCTGGCGCTGACGGTGGCCGGCCTGCCGTTGTACTTCCTGCTGCGCCGTCGTCATGGCCGGGCGGTACGGAATGCGTGATCCGCGCTACGACATCCTGTTCGAACCGGTGCGCATCGGGCCGGTGACGACGAAGAACCGCTTCTTCCAGGTGCCGCACTGCAACGGCATGGGCCATGCGATGCCGCTGGCGCACGCGGCCATGCGCGAAGTGAAGGCCGAAGGCGGCTGGGGCGTGGTCTCGACGGAAGAGTGCGAGATCCATCCCAGCAGCGACCTGACGCCCTATGTCGAGGCGCGGCTGTGGGACGACCGCGACATCCCGGCGCTCGCCCTGATGTGCGACAAGGTGCACGCGCATGGCGCGCTGGCGGCGGTGGAGCTGTCGCACAACGGACCGACCGCGTCCAACCTGTATTCGCGCGAAGTGCTGCTGGCGCCCTCGCACCAGCCGTCGAAGTACGGCTACCCGGCGCAGGCGCGCGCGATGGACCTGCGCGACATCGCCGAGTACCGCCGTTGGCACCGCGAGGCGGCGGTACGCGGCATGAAGGCCGGCATGGACATCGTCTATGTCTATGCCGCGCACGACCTGTCGTTGCCGATGCACTTCCTGCAGCGGCGCCGCAACCAGCGCAGCGACGCCTACGGGGGCAGCCTGGAGAACCGGGTGCGCCTGCTGCGCGAGGTGTTGCAGGATACGCGCGAGGCGGTCGGCCATCGCTGCGCCGTGGCGCTGCGCTTCGCCACCGAAGAACTGCTGGGTCCGGGCGGCGTGGAACTGGCCGAGGCGCAGGACATCGTCGGCCTGCTGGCCGAGCTGCCGGACCTGTGGGACGTCAACCTCGCGGCCTGGTACAACGATTCGGTGCCGTCGCGCTTCGCCCGCGAAGGTGCGCAGGAACCCTTCATCGATTTCGTCCGCAAGGCCACCACCAAGCCGGTGGTCGGCGTGGGCCGCTTCACCTCGCCGGACACGATGGTGTCGCAGATCCGTCGCGGCGTGATCGACCTGATCGGCGCGGCACGCCCCTCCATCGCCGACCCCTACCTGCCGCGCAAGATCGAGGAGGGGCGCGTCGACGACATCCGCGAATGCATCGGCTGCAACATCTGCGTGTCCGGCGACATGACGATCTCGCCGATCCGCTGCACCCAGAATCCCAGCATGGGCGAGGAGTGGCGCAAGGGCTGGCATCCGGAGCGCATCGCCGCGAAGGCGAGCGAGGCGCGCGTGCTGGTGGTCGGCGGCGGTCCGGCTGGACTGGAGGCGGCGCGCGCGCTGGGCCAGCGTGGGTACGAGGTGCATCTGGCCGAAGCACGGCGCGAACTGGGTGGGCGTGTCACCCGCGAAGCGCGGCTGCCGGGCCTGGCCGAATGGGCGCGCGTGCGCGACTGGCGGCTGGGGCAGATCGGCAAGCTGGCGAACGTCAGCACCTACCTCGACTCCGCACTCACCGCGCAGGACGTACTCGACTTCGGCGCCGACCATGTCGTCATCGCCACCGGCTGCCAGTGGCGGCGCGATGGGTTCGGCCGCACGCATGGCTTGGGGGTCGCCGACTTCGTCGGCAACCCGCGCATCTTCACCCCGGACGACCTGATGGACGGGCGTTGGCCGGAAGGCCGCGTGGCGGTCTACGACGACGACTATTTCTACACCGCCAGCGTCGTCGCCGAGGCGCTGCGCCAGCGTGGTTGCGAGGTCACGTACCTCACCCCGGACGACACCATCGCCTCGTGGAGCGCGAACACGCTGGACTACCGCCATATCCAGTGGCGGATGGCCGAACTCGGCGTGGCGCAATGTGTCTCGCACATGGTCACGGGCTACGCCGACACCACGCTGGCGCTGGAGCACGTGTGGAGCGGTGCCGCCGCGTCGCTCACGTGCGATGCCGTGGTGCTCGTGACCGCGCGCCTACCGGACGATGCCCTCTATCAGGCGCTCCGGCAGCGCGAAGCCGAGTGGGAGGGGGCCGGCATCCGCACCGTGTCCTGCATCGGCGACGCGCTGGCGCCCGGCCTCATCGCGCACGCGGTGTACGCCGGCCATCGCTATGCGCAGGAACTGGACGCACCGAAGCACGACGAGGTGCCGTTCAAACGGCACTTCCACCACGACACACCGGGGGCCTGACGCGTCAGGCGAGAGCGCGGTAGCGGAAGTCGCTGAACTCGACGGTCCCCGCACCGGCGCTGTACAGCGCCACCCGCAGGCTGAGGAAGCCACCGAACACGTTGTGGTGCAGGCCGGACACTTCCATCCGGGTGTCCAGACGCTTCCAGGTGCGGCCTTCATCGTGCGAGTGATGCCAGGTCACGACGTGGTGATCGTAGGTCAGGCGGAGGCGCACGCGCCGCGTCGGCATCGCTCGCCGTGCCCAGGTCTGCTCTTCCGCGTACTGGAAGACGCGCAGGCCCTCGGGCGCAAAGCCAAGGCCGACGAAGGCCTTCGGGCTGTAGAAGAGCAACAGGCCGCCTTCGCCGCCGTCGATCAACGTCAGCGTGACCTCGGCCTGATAGGCGCGGTCGCCGACGATGCATGCCAGCGCACTGCCGTCGGCAGGCGACGTGCCCGCACCGGCGAGGCGAAGCGATTTCGTGCCATACCGCACGCGTCGCATCTCGTCCGGTCGCGGCGCTTGGAAGGCCCACTGCGTGCCGAGCCGGTCGCGCGAGAAATCATCCGACAGCGCGATGCCGGCGACGCCTGCTTTGCCACCGCGCGGCACGGGCAGGGGGCGCGACAGGTCGCCGCCGCGCGCGCGGAACCAGCCATCGTCCGTCCATTCGATCGGTTCCAGCAGCGTCTGCCGGCCGAGCGTGCGATAGCCGTTTTCGTAGCCGTGGTAGACCATCCACCAGCCGCCCGCGGGGCCTTCGACCAGCGTCGCGTGCCCGCGCGACCACCAGGGCTCGGCCTCGTTCTGCGTGCGCACCAGCGGGTTGTGCGGGCAATGCTCCCACGGGCCGTGGATCGAGCGCGAACGCGCGGCGATCACCATGTGGCCGGTCACGGGACCGGCCGTGCCGCCGACCGCGGTGACCAGGTAGAACCAGTCGCCGCGCCGCGTCAGCTTGGGGCCTTCCGGGGCGAAGTTCTCGGTGATCCAGTCGTCCGGATAGCGCCACGGTTGGTACGCAGGTTCGAGCGCCCCGTCCGTCGCCAGACCATCGTCGGTGAGGCGCACCTTGCGGATGCCGTTGACGAACAGGTAGCGCCGGCCGTCTTCGCCCACGGCATGGCCGGGATCGATGCAGCCGTCGATGTGCAGGTCGACCGGTGCGCTCCAGGGGCCACGGATAGCGTCGGCCCAGATGACGTGGATCTTCCACGCGCCGCCCTGCGCCAGCGCCGGCAGGTAGATGAAATAGCGATCGCCGTGCTTGCACAGGTCGACCGCCCACACGGTACCGACCGGCGTGCGCAGCGCGGGCGCGAGCGGCGTCCAGTTGACGAGGTCGGTCGAGTGCCAGATCACCAGGCCGGGATAGGCGTCGAACGACGAGAACGTCATGTAGTAGTCGTCGCCGTCCTTGAGGATCGTGGGGTCGGGACGATCGCCGGCGACGATGGGGTTGAGGTAGGTGCCGTCGCCGAGATCGGCCTTGCGCTGGCCTTCCACGCCGGTGGCCTGCGAGGCGTGCGTTGGCGCGCGGAGGGTCGCTGCCGCGCGCGACGACAGCGGCCAGGTGGCCAAGCCGGCAAGTCCGGCCTTGATGAGTGCGCGACGCGACGTGCCTGGCATGCCGATCTCCTGCGTGCGCTCAGCGGCGGACGGCGTAAGGGCCGAACGTGTTGCCGATGAAGCCACCCGCGGTTTCCACGCTCAACAGGCTGGCATCGAGGCCCGTCGCGACCGACGTCCATTCACCGGGGGCCAGCGCGTACGCGGCATCCAGGCGCGGACCGTCGACGCGGAAGCGCAGCGATACCGGACCGTGGCCTTCGTCCAGCGGAATGCGCGCCAGGCGATCTCCTTCCTTCGCGCCCTCGCGACCGCTGCGCCGGTACAGCGACACGGCCAGCCCGCGTTCATCGCGTTCGACGCCGAGCACGTAGTGCCCGTATTCGTTCTGCAGCAGGACGAGGCCCGCCAGTTCGCCGGTAGCGGGCTCGAACGATGCCAGCGTGGTTTCAAGCGTGGCTGCGTGATGCTGCAAGCGATGGGCGATGTACGACGGCTGGCCAGGCGCCGTGCCGAAGGCGCCCAGCGGCATCGCGCCCGGCGTGATCGTCAGGCCGTCCTTGCCGGTGGCATACCAGCGGCTCTGCGGCGGATGCAGCGTCATCCACGCCAGCGGCAGCGTGGGCGCCTCAAAGCGCTCCGTCCACGTGATCGGTCCGCTGGTCGGCAGCGGTTGCGGGTTGCGCGGCAGGTCCGGGCGCTTCGCGACCATCGGCACGCGTTCGCCGCGTGGCAGGATCACCGGCCAGCCGTCCTTCCAGGTGACCGGCAGCAGGAAGGTCTCGCGGCCCAGGTTGTATTGATTGCCGCGATAGGGTCGCGTGGCGAGGAACACCGCCCACCAGGTGCCATCCTTGAGCTTGACGAACTGCGCATGACCGGTGGAGGTCACTGGATCGGCGCGCTTCGGGTCGAGGTCGCGCTGGGTCAGCGAGGGGTTGGAGGGTGCGGGCTGATACGGGCCGGCGAGCGCACGGCTGCGCCAGACCATCTGCGCATGCTGCTCACCGGTGCCGCCTTCCGCGGCGGTCAGGTAGTACCAGCCGTCGTGCTTGAAGATGTGCGGGCCTTCGACATGTTCCGGGTTCGTCGCCGGATCGGCGCCGCCGTCCACCAGCAGCAGGCGCGTGCCGACGCGTTCGCGCTTCGCGAAGTCGAAGCGCTGCAGCCAGATCGCGCGATGGCCGTCGTAGCGGAGCTTCCCGTCGGGCACGTCGTTATGGACCACCCATGCGCTGCCGTCGTCGTCGAAAAACAGCGAGGGATCGATGCCGCTAACGCCGAGCCAGATCGGGTCAGACCACGGTCCGGCGGGATCCTTCGCCGTCACCACGAAGTTGCCGCGGTCGCAGTAGAAGCAGGTGTTGGCGATGTAGAACGTGCCGTCGTGATGGGCGAGGGTGGCGGCGAACAAGCCGCGCGTCAGTTCTTCCTTCTCGCCGTAGTTGATCTGCCCGGGACGGTGGATCGCGTTGCCGACCTGCGTCCACGACACCAGGTCGGTGCTGCGGAAGATCGGGAGCCCCGGGAAATAGCCGAACGTCGATGTCACCAGGTAGAAGTCGTCGCCGACGCGGATCGCGGATGGGTCGGGGTAGAAGCCCGCGACGACCGGATTGCGATACGCGTCCGCTCCCACGGCCGGGCCGCCATCGTCGCCGTGGTAGCGCACCTCGCGGAAGACCGCATCGCCCGCCCATGCGGGATCAATCGTCAACCATGCCGCCAGGATCCACGCGCAGTGCTTCAGCATCCGGTTTTCCTCTACTAGTAGGGGGCGGTCGCGGTCCGCCGGGCCCACAGCGCGTGCAGGCCGCGCGCGGACAGGTCTTCGGGATGGCGCTGCACGCCCACGCCCAGGGTGGTCAGTGCGTGCGCGTAGGACGCGAGCAGGCGATCGTTGCCGATCAGGTGCACCTGTGCCGGACGCGGCGCGTGCGAAAGCAGACCCGACGCCCGCAGCTCGTGGCCTATCAGCAGGCCGGACAGGTACGACGGCAGTGCCGGTTCGGCGAACTGCTGGAACAGACCCGTCGTGCGTACGCCGAAGAGATGATGGAGCAGGCCGCCGCCCTCCGCGCTGCGCTTCAGGCCGGCGTCGAAGGCGTAACCGTCGAAGCGCGCATCGCCGGCGGGCATCAGCCGGCCGAGGATGCTGTGCTGGCGCAGCAGGGCGAAGAGTTCGCCGGTCATCGCGGTGGCGATGCGCTGTACCTGGCCGTCGCGCACCGTCACCCACTTGCTGTGGGTGCCGGGCAGGCACACGACATGGGTGCCGCCGGGCAGGGCATCGAGCAGGGCGGCCAACTGCGTTTCCTCGCCGCGCATCACGTCGGGCACGCTGTCCGAATCGCTGTCGCGCAGGCCGGGCACCAGCCACAGCGCGCGGTCGTCGAAGCCGGGCGGATGGAAGCGCTGCATGCCCATCGCCAGCGCATGGTTGCCGGCCGGGCACGGGAGATACGGCATCTCGTGCCAGCCGCCGCGTCCGCCGACCATGCCGCACAGCAGGATGTCGGCATCGTCCCAGCCGGCGATTTCCTGCGCGAGCACATCGCCGAAACGACCAGCGCACGCCAGCACGCCCTGGTCGCTGCGGCGGCGCTCGCGCACCTGGCCGTCGTCGGCCATCCGGTACAGGCGCAGGCTGCTGGTGCCCCAGTCGACGGCGATCATGGCAGGCGCACCCGGTCGGTCGCGCGCGCCAGCGCGCGCGGGAGGCAGTGGGCGAACACGCCGCCCGACAGCGGCGCCGCGGCGAGCGCCACGGCGTCGAGTCCGACGCGTGCGCTGGTCACGTACAGCGTGTCGTCGCGCAACACGCAGCACGACGGCTGCGGGGCCGGCACCGTCACGATGCGGTCGATGCGGCCGTCCGCCAGATAGCGCACCACGCGACCAGCGCCCCACTGCGCGTTCCACACGGCGTCCTCGGCATCGACGATCGAGCCGTCGGGCTCCGCGCCGGGCACGTCGAGGTCGACGAATACGCCGACGTCGGACACGGTCGCGGTCGCGGCGTCGTAGCGGCAATGCAGGATCCGCGGCGTCACCGAATCGCAGAAGTACAGGCGCGTGCCGGTGGCGTCGAAGCAGATCGAATTCGGGATCGCGGCGCGCGGCAATGCGAGTTCGCGCAGGCCATGCGCCGCGGTGTACTGATGGAAGCGGCCGGTCGGCCGCAGGTCGGCGTGCTCGCTCTTGGTGCCGAACACGAAACCGCCATGGCGGTCGGCGCGGCCGTCGTTGACGCGGCTCATCGGGTCGTCGGCGTCGACGTCAGCCAGGCGCTCGAGGGCGAGTTCTCGGCTGGTGAGCTGCGCTTCGACATCGCTTGCGTACAGGCCCTTGGCCAGGCCCAGCAGCAGGCGCCCGTCCTCGGCCAGCGCCAGGCAGCCCAGCGGGGCGGGCAGCGACCACGTGTGCGTGTGGCCACTGTCGGGATCGTGCCGCCACAGCTCGGCGGCGAGGATGTCGGTCCAGTACAGGACGCGCCGGCGATCGCACCACAGGATGCCTTCGCCCAGCGTGCAGCGGCTGTCGACGGCCAGGGTCGCCAGCGCCGTGGTCACGGCATCACCACTCGGCCACGCTGCCATCGGCATGCCGCCACAACGGGTTGCGCCAGCGCGGCGGATGCCGGTGCGCTTCGACCAGGCGGTCCTCGTCGATCTCCACGCCCAATCCGGGCTTCGGCAGCGCGGCGATGCTGCCGGTGTCGTCGCAGCGGAAATCCTCCTGGTTGAGCACGTAGTCCAGCAGGTCTGCGCCCGTGTTGTAGTGGATGCCGATGCTCTGTTCCTGGAGCATCGCATTGTGCGCGACGAAGTCCACCTGCAGGCAGGCGGCCAGTGCGATCGGGCCCAGCGGGCAATGCGGCGCCAGCGCGACGTCGTGCGCTTCGGCCATCGCGGCGATCTTCACGCACTCGGTGATGCCGCCGGCGTGCGACAGGTCGGGTTGCAGGATGGCCAGCCCGCCGGCCGCGAGCACCGGCTTGAACTCCGCGCGCGAGTACATGCGCTCGCCCGCGGCGAGCGGGATCGAGGTCGCATCGGACAGCGGGCGGTAGTACTCCCACTGTTCCGGCAGCACCGGCTCTTCGACGAACAGCGGCTTGAACGGCGCCAGTTCGCGCAGCAGCACGCGCGCCATCGGCGCGCTGACGCGGCCGTGGAAGTCGATGCCGAAATCCACGCGGTCGCCCATCGCCTCGCGTATCGCCGCGACCTTCGCCACCGCCGCGTCGATCGCGCGCGGGCTGTCGATCAGCTTCAGCTCCTCGGTGCCGTTGAACTTGAACGTATCGAAGCCCTGCGCCTGGTAACGCTGCATTTGCGCGACGATGTCCGCCGGCCGGTCGCCGCCCACCCAGCGGTAGGTCTTCATGCGGTCGCGCACGCGGCCACCGAGCAGCTGGTACACCGGCACGCCCAGCGCCTTGCCCTTGATGTCCCACAAGGCCTGGTCGATGCCGGCGATGGCGCTCATCAGGATCGCGCCGCCGCGGTAGAACCCGCCGCGGTAGAGCACCTGCCACAGGTCGTTGATGCGCGCCGGATCCTGGCCGATGAGGTAGTCGGCCAGTTCGTGCACCGCGGCTTCCACCGTGCTCGCCCGCCCTTCGATGACGGGCTCGCCCCAGCCGGTGACGCCCTCGTCGGTCTCCACCTTGAGGAAGAGCCAGCGCGGTGCGGCGTGGAAGGTGCTGACGCGGACGATCTTCATGCGGCGTGGTCCAGGTAGGCCTGGCGGAAGCGTCGCGCGTGCTCGCGCGTGCGCTCGACCGGCTGGCCGGGCTTGTAAAGTTCGCCGCCGATGCCGGCGCCCTGACAGCCGGCTGAGAGGTAGCCGGAGAGGGTGTCGGGCGTGACGCCACCGACGGCGAATAGGGGAACCGGCGGCAGCACGCTGCGCAGGGCACGCACCATGGCCGGTCCGTAGACGGAAGCGGGGAACAGCTTGAGCATCTGCGCACCGGCGTCGAGCGCATCGAAGGCTTCGCTCGCGGTGGCGACGCCGGCGGCGACCTGCAGGCCGCGCTCGACCGCATGCCGGATCACCGGCGGGCGTGTGTTCGGCGTGACCGCCAGGCGGCCACCCGCGGCCACCAGCGCATCGACATCCGCGGTCGTCAGCACGGTACCGGCGCCGATCAGCGCGTGGCCGCCGAACGCATCGGCAGCGACGCGCACGCTGCGCGTCCACTCCGGCGAGTTCGTCGGGATCTCGATCGCGTCGTAGCCTTCCTCCACCAGCGCGCCGACGTGCGCGGGCACGTCGTCCGGCGTGATGCCGCGCAGGATCGCGATCAGCGGCAGGGCGAAGGGAAGGGTGGGCGCGTCCATGCGGGTCAGTCGTGGTAGACCTGCGAACGGCCGCCATCGATGGTGATGTCGGTGGCGTTGATGAAGCGCGCTTCGTCGCTGGCGAGGAACAGCGCGGTGTAGGCGACTTCCTCCGGCGTGCCGATGCGCTTGGGCGGCAACAGCTCGGCCTGGCGCTCGCGCGCACCGTGTTCGCGTGCGAACCAGGCTTCGATGCGCGGCACCAGGATCAGGCCCGGCGAGATCGAATTCACCCGGATGCCGCGCGCGGCGTACTCGATGCCGAGCGCGCGCGTCAGTCCCACCAGCCCGTGCTTGGCGACCGGATACGGGAAGCAGCCCGCGATGATCTTGTGCCCGTGCACCGAGGCGATGTTGACGATGCTGCCGGCGCCCTGCGTCTGCATCGACGGCAGCACCGCGCGGCACACATGCCATGCGCCCTTGAGGTTGAGGGCCAGGCAGCGCTCCCAGTCCTCGTCGGACAGCGTGAGCGGATCCGAGAACACATCCGCGCCGGCGTTGTTGACCAGCACGTCGATGCGTCCGTGCGCGGCGAGCACCGCCTGCACGGCGGCATCGACCGCAGCGGCGTCGGTGATGTCGGCGATGTGGTGCTGCACGCCGTCATCGGCGGCAGGGGCGGTCTGCCTGTCCAGGCCCACGACCGTGGCGCCCTCGCGTGCGAACAGCTGCGCCGTGGCCGCACCGATGCCGCTGGCGGCGCCGGTGACCAGTGCGATCTTGCCTGCCAGGCGTCCGCTCATGGACGCACGGCTCCACGTGGCGTGGACGCGACGATGGCGGCGGCACGCGACGTGCCGTCGGACTGCGATGTCGCCATGGGGCCCTCCTCCCGGCGGTGATCGGATGCGGGAACCCCCGCGGCGGACCTGTGCCGGCCGTCGCCGGGACCTCCCCTCGCGGACGGTCAGGCATGGCCGCCGACCCGCGTTCGAAGCGTGGCATAGCCTCGCGTGGGCATCTATGTACGACAAATGAAATTTTTGTCATAGGCTATTCCGCACACGAATAGCTCGTGTTCCCGGAGGCGACCATGGTCCACCCCACCACCGGCTGGTTCGGCGCCACGCGCCTGAAGACCCGCCATTTGTCCCTGTTGCTGCACCTCTACGAACAGCGCTCGGTCCTGCGCGCGGCCGAGGCCGCCAACATGACCCAGCCGGCGGCATCCAAGCTGCTGGCGGAGATGGAAAGCCTGTTGGGCGTGCCCTTGTTCGAGCGCCACGCGCGCGGCGTGGAGCCGACCTGGTACGGACAGGTGCTGATCCGCCGCGCCCGCTCCGCGCTGTCGGAGATCGGCCGCGCCCATGACGAGATCGCCGCGCTGCGCAGCGGGCGGATGGGCCAGGCGGCGATCGGCACCGTGGTCAATCCCGGTACCACCCTGGTGCCGCAGGCGATCGCCGCGGTGAAGCGCGATTTCCCCGACATCCTGATCAAGGTCGAGATGGACTACAGCCGGCCGCTGGTGGCCAAGCTGCTGGACGGCCAGCTGGATATCGTGGTCGGCCGCATCATGGGCCCGGAAGGCGCCGGCGAGCTGGATTTCGAGCCGCTGGCCGACGAACCGCACGCGGTCATCGTGCGTGCGGGGCACCCGCTCACCCGGCGTCCGCGCATCACCCATGCCGATCTCGCCGACTACGGCTGGATCATGCCGCCGGCCGCCAGCGTGCTGCGTTCGCGCCTGGACGCGGTGTTCCTCGAGCACGGCCAGCCGCCGCCGCAGAACATCGTGGAAACCGCATCGCTGCCGGTGATCATCCACCTGCTGCGGCACAGCGACCTGCTGACCGCGCTGCCGGCCGAATCGGTGGGCCCGTACCTGCAGACGGGGCAGATGTGCGTGCTGCCGATCGAACTGGGCGTGCGCATGGAGTTCTTCGGCATCGTCCGTCGCCGCGACCAGTTGCTGTCGCCGGGCGCCGAGCGGGTGCTGGACGCATTGCGCGCCACAGCCCGTCGCCTGTATGCCGACCTGGAGCCCTCCCCGACAGGCACGGTGCCGCCCGGTCGCGGCGACGGGGCCGACTGAGCCCGAAGACCTATTCGGGTTGGATATAGCTGGTGATCAATATTTCATTGGTACGGCATGTCAGCGCCGCCTATGCTCCCGCCGCAGTCACAGGAAGGCGGTCCCACGGCCGCCAGGTGATCGCCAGGCACCGGCCGCAAGGCCCCGGATGCCGCGGCGTCCCACGGGAAAGACCGATGTAACGACACCGCAGCCGGGCGCTGCCGGCGTCACCGCTTCATCCGGCCACAGGGCGCGAAGACGCCCCGGCGGGACCACAACTCAATCGTTTGTCATGTGTCCTGGGAGGGAACATCCATGTCAACGCGTCAGCGCCGCACCGCGGCTGGGCCCCGTGCGGGCCGTTCCGCCGGCCGCCCCCTGCAACCCACCGTCCTCGCCCTCGGCATCGCCCTGTTGCTGTCCGCGCCCGCGTTCGCGCAGGAAGCCGCGCCGGAAGCGAAGGACGGCGAGAAGACCACCGAACTCGATGCGGTCGTCGTCACCGGTATCCGCGGCTCCGTCTACAGGGCGCAGGACATCAAGCGCGACGCCGACACGTTCGTCGACTCGGTCACCGCGCTCGACATCGGCGCGTTGCCGGACCGCAGCGTCACGGAAACGCTGTCGCGTATTCCCGGCGTGACCATCGACCGCTTCCTGACGGTCGGCGATCCGGAGCATTTCTCTGCCGAAGGCGGTGGCGTGCAGGTGCGCGGCCTGACCCAGGTGCGCTCCGAATTGAACGGCCGCGACAGCTTCTCCGCGTCCGGTGGCCGCAGCCTCAGCTTCCAGGACGTGCCCGCCGAGCTGATGGCCGGCGTGGACGTGTACAAGAACCAGAAGGCCGACATGATCGAAGGCGGCCTCGGCGGCACCGTCGACCTGCGCACCTTCATGCCGTTCGACATCGAGGGCAGCCGGTTCGGCATGTCGTTCAGCGCCAACCAGGGCGATTTCGCCGACCAGCTGAAGCCCTCGGGTTCGGTGCTCTTCAGCAACCGCTGGGACACCGAAGCAGGGGAGTTCGGCATCCTGGTCAACCTCGCCCACTCCGAACTGGCCACCCGCACCGATGGCATGTTCGTGCGGCCGTTCTTCAATACCGCCAACTCCGACCTCAACAACGACGGCACCAACGAGAACCTGTGGCTGCCCCGCGGCGCCGACTGGCGCACGCTGGAGTACGAACGCGAGCGCCAGGGCGCCTACGTCGCCCTGCAATGGCGGCCGAGCGACCGCCTGGAGCTGTTCGCCACCGCCTTCCAGAGCCGCTACGACGAACTCTGGTACGAAGACGCGATCTTCGTCTCCAATGATCCGCTGCAGGTGCGCGTCGATGCCAGCCAGCCCTACGAACTCGACGGCAACGTCTTCGTCTCGGGCCGCCTGCGCTCGAACGGCGACATCCCGATGGGGACGGACATCCGCGCCTCGCACCGCAAGTCCGACACCACCGATTACTCGTTCGGCCTGAAATGGCTGTTCAGCGACCGCACCGAGTTCTCGACCGACCTGCAGTACATCAAGGCGAATACCGAAGCGCTGGATTCCACGGTATCGCTGGGCCTCAACGTGCCCTACATCGACATCGACCTGGGCCATGGCGTTCCGCGCATCGGCGTCGACAACCAGTTCACCGCCAACCCCGCGAACTACTATTGGGGGTTCACGATGGACCACCAGGACGACAACACGGCCGATGAAGTCGCCTGGCGCGCGGACCTGAAGCACAGCTTCGACAGCAATTTCTTCGATTCGGTGAAGTTCGGCGTGCGCGTCACCGACCGCGATGCGCACAGCATCGATACCGGCTACGACTGGCAGCCGGTCTTCCAGCCGTGGATGCAATGGTGGGCGCTGCCGGGCGGCGTGCCGCTGCCGGGCCTGGACCTCAACGGCACGGTCAATTCCAGCCTGACCAACCTGATCACCTTCGACAACTTCTACCGTGGCGGCGCTTCGACGCCCGGCTCGTTCTACTCGCCCGTGCTGGCGACGGCGCTCAATTTCCCGAACAGCTACCTCGACATCCACGGCGCGGCCATTCCGTACTATCTGCCGGGCGCGCCCTACGGGCAGATCACGCCGCGCAACCTCGCCGATCCGCAGTGGGGCAACGTGCAGAACGAGCGCACCTACGCCGCCTACGCGATGCTGAACTTCGCGATGGACGATGCGCGCATCGACGGCAACGTCGGCGTCCGCGTCGTGCGCACCGAGAACAGCGCCAGCGGTTACCTGGTCTATCCGAACAATGCCTTCGCGCCGTATCTGGGCACGGGCCAGTCGGAGCCGATCTCCGCGGAGAACTCGTACACCGACGTGCTGCCCAGCGCCAACCTGAAGTGGGAGCCGGCGGATAACTGGATCGTCCGCTTCGCCGCGTCCAAGGCCATCGCGCGCCCGGCCTTCAGCGACATGCAGGCCTATCAGGTGCTCAGCGTGGCCGTACGCGACGGCGTCAATCCGCAGCCGGGCGACGAACTCGGCCCCGAGGATCTGGAGCTCACCGGCAGTTCCACCGACAACCCGTACCTGACGCCGATGAAGGCCAACCAGTTCGACCTGTCGCTGGAGTGGTACTTCGCGCCGGAAAGCGGCGGCATGGCCTGGGTGAACTTCTTCTACAAGGACATCAAGGACTACTTCCGCCAGCAGACCGAGCTGCTCGCCTATCCGGGCGTCGACGGCAACGACTACGACTATCGCGTGTCACGCCTGGTCAACGTCGGCAAGGCGAAGATCCAGGGCGCGGAAATCGGCTGGAACCAGTTCTTCGATTTCCTGCCCGCGCCGTTCGACGGCCTCGGCATGTCCGCCAACTACACCTACATCGACAGCTCCACGAGGATTCCGGCCGCGTCCAACGCGGTGCCCGTCGACACCGACGGGTCGCTGTTCGACGACCTGCCGGCCGATGGCCTCTCGAAGAACTCGTACAACGTCGCGGCGTTCTACGAGAAGGGTCCCTGGCAGGTCCGCTTGGCCTACAACTGGCGCAGCGAATACCTGCTGTCGATCGGGCCCAACGGCTACAACGGCGGCGACGGCGGCATCCCGTGGAAACTGCCGGTGTACAGCGACAGCTTCGGCCAGCTCGACGGATCGATCTTCTATCGCATCTCCGACAACGTGCAGTTCGGCCTCGAGATGAACAACCTCAACAATGCCGAGCAGCGCACGCTGATGGACCAGAACGGTGCCGGGAAGCGCATCACCTCCTGGTACGTCAACGATCGCCGCTACGCCGCGACGCTCCGCTTCACGTTCTGATGCAGCCCATGGAACGGCCGGTGCGCCGGCCGTTCCATCGATGGACCGGTGCACGCCTGGTGCGGCGCCCGAGGTGTGCTTCCTGCCGGCGCACCGTTGTTCCCCGACAGGAGATTCCGTGTCCATGCTTCGCCTGACCCTAGCGCTCTTCGCTTTCCTGCTGGTGCCCGGTGCGGCGGCGAAGGACGACGTCACCGGCTACCGCTGGCGCAACGTCGCCATCGGCGGTGGCGGCTTCGTCAGCGGCCTGGTCTTCCATCCGCACGAGCAGGGGCTCCTCTACGCCCGTACCGACATCGGCGGCGCCTACCGCTGGCAGCCCCGCGAACAGCGTTGGCAACCGCTGATGGACTGGATGGGCCATGAGGACAGCGGGCGCTTCGGCGTCGAAAGCCTCGCCCTGGATCCGTCCGATCCCGACCGCCTCTACCTGGCCGTCGGCACCTATCTCCATGAGCGCGGGCAGGACGGCGCCCTCCTGCGGTCGACCGACCGGGGTACGACCTTCAAGCGCACGCCGCTGCCGTTCAAACTGGGCGGCAACGAACAGGGGCGCGGCAATGGCGAGCGCCTCGCCGTCGATCCCCACGACGGCCGCGTGCTGCTGTTCGGCACGCGCGCCAATGGCCTGTGGCGCAGCGACGATGCCGGCGCCAGCTGGCGTGAAGTGGCGGGCTTTCCCGCCATCGCGAAGGACCGTTCGGCCTGGGCGATGGGTTGGCGCGAATTGCGGCCGGTCGGCATCGCCTTCGTGGTGTTCGACCCGGTCGACGGCGCGGCGGGCACGCCGACGAAGACGATCTACGCGGGCGTGTCGACGAACCAGACCAGCCTCTATCGTTCGCGCGACGGCGGCGCCAGCTGGCAGGCGGTACCCGGGCAGCCGGTCGGCCTGCGTCCCAGTCATATGGTGCGCGACGCGCGCGGCCGCTGGCTGCTGAGCTACGGCGACGAGCCCGGGCCCAACAACATGGCCGACGGCGCGGTGTGGCGCTTCGACCCCGCCGGCGATCGTTGGGACGACATCACCCCGGTACGCCGCTCGAAGGCCGATGCCGGCTTCGGCTGGGGCGCGGTGGCCGTGGATGCGTCGAACCCCGACATCCTCATCGCCAGCACGTTCCGTCGCTACCAGCCGCACGATGACATCTACCGCAGCACCGATGGCGGGCGCAGCTGGACCGCGCTGTTCCCGCGCTCGTCGTTCGACCACGCCTCCGCGCCCTGGACGCAGGACGCCAAGCCGCACTGGATGGCAGACATCGAGATCGATCCGTTCGATCCCAACCGCCTCCTGTTCGTCACCGGCTATGGCGTCTGGGCTTCGACCAATGCGAAAGCGTTCGATGCCGGCGCCGGGATGACGTGGCGTTTCGAGCAGGCCGGCTTCGAGGAAACGGTGCCGCTCGCGCTCGCCAGTCCGCCGCAGGGCGCGCACCTGGTGAGCGGCCTCGGCGATGTGGACGGCTTCGTCCACGACGATCTCGATGTTTCGCAGCAGCGCTTCGCAGGCGTGCGTTTCTCCAACACCGAAAGCCTGGCCTTCGCTGGCCGCGCGCCGCAGGTGACGGTGCGCACGGGCTACTTCCACAACCGGCCCGAAGGCGCCGTGCGCGGGGCCTGGTCGAACGATGGTGGGCGGACCTGGACGGCGTTCGCCAGCGAGCCGCCGGACGGCGAGGGCGCGGGACAGATCACCCTCGCGGCCGACGGCAAGCGCGCGATCTGGCATCCGCGCAACGGCGAACACCACTGGATCACGGCCGATATGGGCGGGCGCTGGCAGCAGGTGAAGGGGCTGCCGAAGACGGCCGTGGTGGAGGCCGACCGGGTCGACGAAGGCGTCTACTACGCCTTCGATGCGATCAGCGGGAAGCTCTATGTCAGCGGCAACGGCGGCGTCGCCTTCGAGGAAGTACGCGCGCCGGTCGGCGAGATCGGCACCTGGTATCGCGCCGAGATCAAGCCGCATCCGGACAAGGTCGGCGAAGCGTGGATCGCGGCCTCGTGGCGCGGCCTGCTGCATCTTTCGCCAGGCAAGCTGCAGCGCGTGCCCGGCGTGGACAACGTCATGTCGGTGGGGTTGGGCAAGGCGGCGAAGGCGGGCGACCCGCCGGTGCTGTTCGTGTTCGGCGAGGTGCGCGGACTGCGTGGCCTGTTCCGTTCCGACGATGGCGGACGGCAGTGGCGCCGTATCGACGATGACGCACTGCGATTCGGCGGCATCATCCGCCATGTGACAGGCGATCCCCGCCTGCATGGCCGCGTCTACTTCGGCACCGAAGGGCGCGGCATCTGGTATGGAGATCCGCAATGATTCGAGCTGTCCCGCTGTTGTTGGGCCTGTTGGCCGTCCCTGCCGCGCAGGCGGTCGAGATGCCACGCATCTTCGCCGACGGCATGGTCGTGCAGCGCGACCAGCCGGTGCGCGTGTGGGGCGACGCCGCGCCGGGCGCGCGCGTGCACGTGAGCTTCGCCGGGCGCGATGCCACCGCGCAGGCCGGGGCGGACGGACGCTGGTCGCTGGCGCTGCCCGCGCAGACTGCCGGTGGCCCGCACGTGATGCGCATCGACGACGGCACCCAGCCACGCGTGCTGCGCGACGTGCTGGTCGGCGACGTGTGGCTGGCCAGCGGCCAGTCGAACATGGAGTGGCCCATCGCGCAGTCGGCCGATCCGGAGGTCGAAGCCGCGCGCGCGACCGATCCGCAGATCCGCCATTTCAAGATTCCGAAGTCCTGGGCCGGCGCACCGCAGGCGCAGCTGGAAGGCGGCGAGTGGGTCGCGTCGTCGCCGAAAGCGGCGCCCAAGTTCTCCGCCGCCGCGCACTTCTTCGCGCGCGAACTGCGCAAGGTCACCGGGGTGCCGATCGGCATCATCGACAGCACCTGGGGCGGCAGCCGGATCGAGGCCTGGACCGATGCCGCTACCCAGGGCCTGGATGCCGCCGCGCTGAAGGCCCAGGCCGAGCGTTTGCGCGACAGCGATGAGCGCGCCCTGGTGCAGACGCGCGCGAACCTGGCGCATTGGAACCCCGGGCCAGCAGACGACGCGGGCTGGCAGGCCGCCGATCTCGATGCCGGCGACTGGCTGCCGATCACGGTGCCGTCGTTGTGGGAGAAGGCGGGCTGGACGGGCATGGACGGCGTGGCGTGGTACCGCGCCACGTTCACCCTGACCGCCGCGGAAGCGAAAGCGGGCATCACCCTCGGCGTGGGCCGCATCGACGACTCCGACACCACCTGGGTCAATGGCACCCAGGTCGGGCAGACGCGCATGCAGTACAACCTGCCGCGCCGCTACACCGTGCCGGCGTCGGCGTTGCGCGCGGGCGTCAACCAGGTCGCCGTGCGCGTGTCCGATACCGGTGGCGGTGGCGGTATCCATGGGCAGGACGAGGAAGTGTTCGTGCAGCCGGCGGGCGCGGCCGCGCGCGCGCTGACAGGCTGGACCTTCCGGCCGGCGAACGTGACCGTGGCGCTGATCGACGACAAGAACCAGCATCCCGCGCTGCTGTACAACCGGATGATCCATCCGCTGCAGCCCTACGCCGTGCGTGGCGTGATCTGGTATCAGGGCGAATCGAACGCGAACACCGTCGCCGACGCGCTGAAGTACCGCACCCAGTTCCCGGCGATGATCGAACAATGGCGCCGCCAGTGGCAGGCGCCCGCGTTGCCGTTCCTGTGGGTGCAGCTGGCCAATTTCTCGTCCGGCGTCGACCAGGGCGACCAGAGCCCGTGGGCGGTGCTGCGCGAATCGCAATCGGCGACGCTGTCGCTGCCGGCCACCGCGCAGGTGGTGACCATCGACATCGGCAATCCGGCCGACATCCATCCGCTCAACAAGCAGGACGTCGGCAAGCGACTCGCGCTGGCGGCGCGGCATGTCGCGTACGGCGAAGCGGTCATCCACCAAGGCCCGGTGTTCTCGGGCATGCATTCAGAGCATGGTCTGGCGTTGCTCAGCTTCAATGTCGGCGATGGAGCACTGGCCGCGCGTGGCGGGGGAGAGGAACTACGCGGTTTCGAGCTCGCTGGCTCAGACGGTGTATTCCATCCTGCTGACGCGACGATCAGCGGCGACAAGGTCGTGGTTCACGGCAAGTCAGTGCCAATCCCGGTCGCCGTGCGCTACGGCTGGTCCGACAACCCGGTCGATGCCAACCTGATCAACGCCGCGGGCCTGCCGGCCTCGCCCTTCCGCACCGATGCGTGGTGAACCCCGGATGCCTTCGATGATGCCCCTGCGTTCCCTGATCTTCTCGCTCGCCGCGCTGTGCGCGCTGGTCGCGTGCCAGCCTGCCGGAAAGGAAGGCGCACCCGCCACCGCGCAGGACGGCGCCGCGACGGAGGCGGCCGGTGCGAAGCCGATCCCGCAGATCGTCAGCAAGGAGGGCCGCCATGCGCTGATGGTCGACGGCGCACCGTTCCTCATCCTCGGCGCGCAGGTCAACAACTCCAGCAACTGGCCGCAGGCGCTGGACGACGTGTGGCCGGCGATCGACGTGGTCAAGCCGAACACGGTGATGGTGCCGGTCGCCTGGGAGCAGATCGAAGCGAAGGAGGGGACGTTCGACTTCTCCTTCGTCGACGTGCTGCTCAAGCAGGCGCGCGAGAAGGACGTGCGGCTGATCCTGCTGTGGTTCGCCACCTGGAAGAACAACGGGCCGAACTACGCGCCGGCGTGGGTGAAGCTGGACAATGTCCGCTTCCCGCGCGTGATCACCGCAGACGGTCGCACGTTGAACTCGCTGTCGCCGCACGCGCAGGCCACGCTGGACGCCGACCGCAAGGCCTTCGTCGCTCTGATGACCCACCTGAAGGCCGCGGATCCGCAGCGCACCGTGATCATGGTGCAGCCGCAGAACGAGCCGGGTACCTATGGCAGCGTGCGCGACTTCTCGCCGCTGGCGCAGAAGGTGTTCGAAGGCCCGGTGCCCGACGCGCTGGTGAAGAAACTGGGCAAGTCGCCGGGCACATGGCGCACGGTGTTCGGTGCGGACGCGGACGAGTACTTCCACGCCTGGCACATCGCGCACTACATCGACCAGGTGGCCGAGGCGGGCAAGGCGGTCTATCCGCTGCCGATGCTGGTCAACGCGGCGCTGCGCGGACCGTTCAATCCCGGCCAGCCCGGGCAGTACGCCAGCGGCGGCCCGACCGACAACGTGCTGGACGTGTACAAGGCCGCCGCGCCGCACATCGACCTGCTGGCGCCGGACATCTACATGCCGGAGTACACCCACTACACCACGGTGCTGGACCGCTACTCGCGTCCGGACAATCCGCTGTTCGTCGCCGAGACCGGCAACCGCGAGGAGTACCCGCGCTACTTCTTCTCCGCGCTGGGCGAGCAGGCCATCGGTTGGTCGCCGTTCGGCATCGACTACTCGCGCTACTCCAACTGGCCGCTCGGCGCCAAGCACCTGGACGAGAAGGCGCTGGAATCGTTCGCGCTGAACTACGCCATCGTGCGGCCGGCCGCGCGCGTCATCGCCCAGGCCAGCTTCGAAGGCAAGGTGCGCGGCACCGCCGAGCAACCGGGGCAGGCGGTGCAGACGGTGAAGATCGACGACCGCTGGAACATGGTGGTCACCTACGGCGTGCCGCAGTTCTGGTTCCAGGGCGAACCGCCCGGCAATCCGGAGCCGATCGGCCGCGCGCTGGTCGTGCAGCTGGGGCCGGACGAGTTCCTGGTCGCCGGCGCGCACGCGCGCATCAACATCAACGCCGCCGATCCGGCAGTGGCCGCGCGGCAGATCTATGACGTCGTCGACGAGGGCACGTACGTCGACGGCAAGTGGGTCTTCCGTCGCCGCTGGAACGGCGACCAAACGGACTACGGGCTCAATTTCTCCAGCGTCCCGCAATTGCTGCGGGTGAAGCTGGCGACCTACTGATCGATCCGCGGACCGGTCGTACCGGTCCCAGAACCCGGGTGCCCACGCGCCCGAACGAGGAGCAAGCGATGGGTTACTTGAAGACGTTGACGGTGCCGCTGCTGGCCCTGGCCGCAGCGGGCGCCAACGCCGCAGGCCAGGAGGCCGTCGAGAAGATCGATCACGGCGTGATCGTGCGGCCGGCGGATACGGCGGCTGCCGACGTGAAGATCGAAGCGGTCGCACCGGGGATCCTGCGGGTGATGGCCGATCCCGATGGCGACTTCGCCCGCACGCCCAGCCTGATGCGCGCGAAGACCGGGGCACCGCCCGCCGTCAAGGTGGGCGAGGCCGGCGGCGAGGTCACGGTGAGCACGTCGGGCATCTCGGCGAAGGTCGATGCGCGCACCGGCCGCGTCAGCTTCTTCGATGCGGCCGGCAAGCCGCTGCTCGCTGAGCGCGCACGCACGTTCGCGCCGACGAAGGTCGAAGGCAAGGACTACTACAGCATCCGCCAGCGTTTCGAATCGACGGACGACGAGGCCTTCTACGGCACCGGCCTGCACCAGCAGGGCTGGATGAACCTCAAGGGTCGCGATGTCGAGCTGCTCCAGCACAACATCGACAAGGCCATTCCCTACCTGGTCTCCACCCGCCACTACGGCATCCTGTGGGACAGCAACGCCATCACCCGCTACGGCGATCCGCGCGGCCTGCAGCCGTTGGGCGCATCGCTGGACCTGTTCGACGCGCAGGGCAAGCCGGGCGCGCTGACGGCGCGCTATACCGTCAACGGCAAGCAGGTGGTCGAGCGTCGCGAAAGCGAAGTGAACTACCAGTACATCAAGGATCTCGCCAACTTCCCCGCCGCCGGCAAGAACCTGGCGCAGGGTGGCCGCAGCGACGTGGTGTGGGAAGGCGAGATCGCCGCGCGCAGCGACGGCCGGCATACGTTCTCGCTGTACAACAGCGAATACGCCAAGCTCTACGTCGACGGGAAGCTCGTGCTCGACCGCTGGCGCCAGAACTGGAACCCGTGGCACCACGAGTTCGCCCTGGACATGAAGGCCGGCCAGCGCCACAAGGTCAAGCTGGTGTGGGACCGCATCGAGCCGGCCTACATCGCGTTGCTGCATCGCGATCCGCTGCCGGCCGATGAGGCGAAGGACCTGTCGATCTGGTCCGAAGCCGCGCAGGCCATCGACTACTACGTGGTCGCCGGCGACGACGCCGACCAGGTGCTGGCCGGTTACCGTACGCTGACCGGCAAGGCCGTGCTGCTGCCGAAGTGGTCGTACGGGTTCTGGCAGAGCCGCGAGCGCTACAAGACCCAGGCCGAGCTGACCGGCGCGCTGGACGAGTACCGCAAGCGCAAGCTGCCGATCGACGCCATCGTGCTCGACTGGTCGTACTGGCCGGAGGACGCCTGGGGGTCGCACGACTTCGACACGAAGAACTTCCCCGATCCGGACGGCATGGTCGAGCACGTCCACGACCAGCACGCGCAGATCATGATTTCGGTGTGGCCGAAGTTCTATCCGACCACGGCGAACTACAAGGAACTCGACGCCGCCGGCCACATGTACCACCGCAATGTCGAGGTGGGCGAGCTGGACTGGATCGGCAAGGGCTACCTGAACTCCTTCTACGATCCATACTCGAAGGAAGCGCAGGACATCTTCTGGCGTCAGGTCAACGGCAAGCTCAACACCAAGGGCTTCGACGCCTGGTGGCTGGACGCCAGCGAGCCCGACCTGCACAGCAACATCGACATCGGCGAACGCAAGGCGCGCACCACGCCGACCGCGCTGGGGCCGTCGGTGGAATTCTTCAATTCCTATCCGCTGGTGCACTCCGAGGGCGTCTACCGCGGCTCGCGCGAGCAGGATCCGGACAAGCGCGTCTTCATCCTGTCGCGCGCGTTCTTCGCGGGGCAGCAGCGCGCCGGCGCGGCGTTCTGGAGCGGCGACATCGTGCCGCGCTGGGACGACCTGCGCGAGCAGATCTCCGGTCTGGTGAACGCGTCGATGGCGGGCGCGCCGAACGTCAGCTTCGACATTGGCGGCTTCTCGCCGGAGCGTCGCTACGAGACGAAGGACCCGGCGCACCTGGCCGAATGGCGCGAGCTGAGCCTGCGCTGGTTCCAGCACGGCGCGTTCGTGCCGATCTTCCGCCTGCACGGGCAGTTCCCGTACCGCGAGATCTGGGAGATCGCGCCGGAAGGCACGCCGCACTACGACAGCTTCGTCCACTACCTGAAGCTGCGCTACACGTTGCTGCCCTACATCTACACGCTGGCCGGTGACACCTACCATCAGGACGGCACCTTGCTGCGCACCCTGGCGATGGACTTCCCGTCCGATCCGAAGGTGCGCGACATCGCCGACCAGTACCTGTTCGGCCCGGCGTTCCTGGTCGCACCGGTCACCACGTTCAAGGCGTCCACGCGCCCGGTCTACCTGCCGGCGGGCACCAGCTGGATCGACTTCGAGACCGGCAAGCGCTACGACGGCGGCCAGACCGTCCAGGCCGCCGCGCCGCTGCAGCGCATGCCGCTGTTCGTCCGCGCCGGTGCCATCGTGCCGCGCACGGTGGTACAGCAGTACGTGGACGAGAAGCCCGATGCGCCGCTGACGATCGAGGTCTACACCGGTGCCGACGGCGCGTTCTCGTTGTACGAGGATAACGGCCGCAGCTACGGCTACGAGCGCGGCGAATCCAGCCGCATTCCGCTGGCGTGGAACGAGAAGGCCGGCGAACTGCGGATCGGTGCGCGCGAAGGCCGCTATCCCGGCATGGTCGCGTCGCGCGAGGTGCGCGTGCGCTTCATCGACGGACCGCGCGCCGATGCCGGCACGCTGGAGCCGGAGGGCGATGTCACCGTGCGCTACGACGGCAAGGCGCAGGTCGTGCGGTTTCCCCGCAGTGCAAGATGACAGGCGGGCGGTCGGGCGGCACCATGGTAACCGGTAGACAAAACCTGTCCGGGAGGGCCGGATGATGCAGTCCCCGCGCCCGGACACGTCGCCGGTCGCCGTCGACGCCGGGCCGCGCGATCCGGGCCGCCGCACCCTGTTCAAGGGTGTGGCGGGCGGCGCGCTGGTGGCGGGATTGCCGTGGCAGGCTGGCGCGGCGTCGCGCACGACGACGGCGCAGGACCTGCGCCTGTGGTATCGCCAACCGGCGCGGGTCTGGGTGGAGGCCTTGCCGGTGGGCAACGGCCGGTTGGGCGCGATGGTGTTCGGCGGCGTGGCGCACGAGCGCCTGCAGCTCAACGAGGACACGCTGTATTCGGGCGGTCCGTACTCGGCAGTGAATCCGGACGCGCGCGACGGCTTGCCGCGGGTACGCGAGCTGATCTTCGCCGGCCGCTACGCGGAGGCCGCCGCCCTGGCCGACGAGACCCTGATCTCGCGGCCGGTGAAACAGATGGCCTACCAGCCGCTGGGCAACCTGTGGCTGCAGTTCGACCGCCTGGACGGCGTCGCGGACTACCGGCGCGAACTCGACCTCGACGCGGCCACCGCGCGCACGACGTTCCGCGTCGGCAACGGCGTACACCGGCGCGAGGTCTTCGTCTCGCCGGTCGACCAGTGCATCGTCGTGCGCTACACCGTCGAAGGCGGCGACGCGATGATCGGCCGGATCCGCACCGGCAACGAACATGCGACGAGCACGCGCGTCGTCGACGGCGGCTGGCACGTCAGCGGCCGCAACGTCGGCAAGCACGGGATCGAGGGACGCCTGCGCTTCGCCTTCCGCGTGCATGTCGCACATCGGGACGGCCAGCTGCGGGTGGAGCAGGATCAGATCGCCTTCGACGGCGTGCGCGAACTGGAACTGCGCATCGTCGCGGCGACCAGCCATGTGGCCTGTGACGACGTCAGCGGCGATCCCGACGCGATCACGGCCGCCCAGTGGGCGCGAGTGAAGGACAAGGCCTTCGACGCCGTGCAGGCCGACCATCTGGCCGAGCACCACCGGCTCTTCCATCGCGTGCGGCTGGATCTGGGCCGCACCGTCGCCGCCGATCTGCCTACCGACGAGCGTATCGCCGCCTTCGCGCAGGGCGACGATCCCGCGTTGGTGTCGCTGTACCACGCTTATGGCCGCTATCTGCTGGTGTGCAGCTCGCGGCCGGGCAGCCAGCCGGCCAACCTGCAGGGGATCTGGAACGACCTGATGGATCCGCCGTGGGAGAGCAAGTACACGGTCAACATCAACACCGAGATGAACTACTGGCCCGCCGAGGCGAACGGCCTGGGCGAGTGCGTCGAACCGCTGCAGCGCATGCTGGAGGAACTGGCGAAGACCGGTGCAGACGTCGCCCGCGACATGTACGGCGCCGGCGGCTGGATGCTCCACAACAACACCGACCTGTGGCGCGCGGCCACACCGCCGGACGGCGCGCGCTGGGCGTTGTGGCCGACCGGAGGCGCGTGGCTGCTGCAGGCGCTGTGGGACCGCTGGGACTACGGGCGCGATCCGGATTACCTGAAGCAGGTCTGGCCGCTGTTCAAGGGCGCGGCGCAGTTCTTCGTCGACACGCTGCAGGACGATCCGCAGACCGGGCACAAGGTCACCGTACCGTCGCTGTCGCCGGAGAACGAACATCCCTTCGGTGCGGCGATCTGCGCCGGCCCGACGATGGATGCGCAGATCCTGCGCGACCTGTTCGGCCAGTGCATCGAAGCGGCGCGCGTGCTCGGCATGGACGCGGACTTCGCCACGCGGCTCGCCGCGCTGCGGGAGCAGCTTCCGCCCAACCGGATCGGCAAGGCCGGCCAGTTGCAGGAATGGCAGCAGGACTGGGACATGCAGGCGCCCGAGATCCACCACCGCCACATTTCGCACCTGTACGGCCTGCATCCCAGCGCGCAGATCAACCTGCGCGACACGCCCGAGCTCGCCCGCGCCGCGCAACGCACGCTGGAGATCCGCGGCGACGAGGCCACCGGCTGGGGCATCGCATGGCGGCTGAACTTCTGGGCGCGCCTGTGGGACGGCGAGCACAGCTTGAAGATCCTGCGCATGCTGCTGTCGCCGCAGCGCAGTTACCCGAACCTGTTCGACGCGCATCCGCCGTTCCAGATCGACGGCAACTTCGGTGGCGCCGCCGGCATCGTCGAGATGCTGGTACAGAGCTGGGGCGGATCGATCTTCCTGCTGCCTGCGCTGCCGTCGTCATGGCGCGACGGCGAACTCGAAGGCGTGCGCGTGCGCAATGCCGCACGACTGGACCTCAACTGGAAAGCAGGACGGCTGGCGCACGCGACGCTGCACTCGGACAAGGGTGGCCGCTATCAGCTGGTCCACGCGGGCCACACGCTCGATCTCGAACTCGCCGCCGGGGCATCGGCCACGGTGCGACTGCGCAATGGCGCGCTGGTGAAAGCATGAAGAAGGCAATCCGATGAGTCTGTTCGCCGGCATCGACGCAGGCACGCAGAGCCTGAAGGTGGTGGTCTACGACCCGGCCACGCGCACGCTCGTGGCCACGGCCAGCGCACCGCTGGGCCTGATGAGTGGCGAGGACGGCAGCCGCGAGCAGCACGCGGCCGACTGGGTCGCGGCGATGCAGAGCTGCTTCGATCGCATCGATCCGGCCGTGCGCGCGCGCATCGCCGCGCTGGCGGTGTCCGGCCAGCAACACGGCTTCGTGCCGGTGGATGCCGATGGCAATGTGCT
>NZ_FNKZ01000002.1:900000-1083442 GCF_900104255.1 Pseudoxanthomonas sp. CF385 | reverse complement strand
GCGCGCTACGCCAGCTTCGACAGCGGGCAGGGCAGGGATTTCGAGACCGGTGCGCTGGATCTGGCCGGCCTGGCCGGTCTGGCCACGCAGCTCGGCGAACCGAAGCAGATCAGCGGCAAGCAGGAGCGTTACGAGAACCTGCTCAACCAGTACCTGCTGCGCTGAGCGCGGCAGGTCGCATCGACAACAGATACCGAGGAAGGGGATGGCAATGAACCAGGCGATGACCGGGGGCGAGAACACCAAGCTGATCGTGCTGATCAGCGTGGTGGCGACGATCGGCGGATTCCTGTTCGGCTTCGACAGCGGCGTCATCAACGGCACCGTGGACGGCCTGCAGCAGGCATTCGGTTCCACCAAGGCGGGGCTCGGCTTCGAGGTCGCGTCGATGCTGCTGGGCTGTGCGGTCGGCGCCTTCACGGCGGGCCGCTTGGCGGACAGTCTCGGCCGGCGCAACGTGCTGATCATCTCGGCCGTGCTGTTCCTGTTGTCGGCCATTGGGGCCGGTGCGGCGACGTCGTCGGTCTTCTTCGTCATCGCGCGCGTGATCGGCGGCTTTGCCGTCGGCGCGGCGAGCGTGATCTCGCCGGCCTACATCGCCGAGGTCGCCCCGGCGCGCTACCGCGGGCGCCTTGCGACGGTGCAGCAGATCGCCATCATCAGCGGCCTGACCGCGGCGTTCCTGTCCAACTACCTGCTGGCCGCGAAAGCCGGCGCCTCCACGGAAGCCTTGTGGGGCGGGCATGCGGCATGGCGCTGGATGTTCTGGATGCAGGCGATCCCGTCGCTGCTGTTCCTGGTGCTGCTGCTGACGATTCCCGAGAGCCCGCGCTACCTGGTGGTGAAACGTCGCAAGGATGAAGCGCTGCGTGTGCTGACGCGGTTGTTTGGTGGCGCCGAAGCGCAGGCCAAGCTCGCGGAGATCGATGCCTCGCTGTCGCAGGATCATCACCGGCCGCAACTCGCCGATCTGAAGAACAAGACCACCGGCAAGATCCGGCCCATCGTCTGGGTCGGCATCGGCCTGGCCACCTTCCAGCAGCTGGTCGGCATCAACGTGGTGTTCTACTACGGCGCGGTGCTGTGGCAGGCGGTCGGCTTCTCCGAGAACGATGCGCTGGCGATCAACGTGCTGTCCGGCGCGCTCAGCATCGGTGCCTGCATCGTCACCGTGCTGCTGATCGACCGCATCGGCCGCAAGCCGCTGCTGTGGATCGGCTCGGCCGGCATGGCGGTGTCCCTGGCACTGGTCGTCTGGGCGTTCGCAAGCGGCTCGCTGGTCGATGGCCACCTGCAGCTGCCCGAAGGCATGGGCACGCTGGCCCTGGTGGCGGCCAATGCCTACGTGGTGTTCTTCAACATCTCCTGGGGCCCGGTGATGTGGGTGATGCTGGGCGAGATGTTCCCCAACCAGATCCGCGGTTCCGCACTGGCGGTAGCCGGCGCCGCGCAGTGGACATCGAACTTCGCGGTGACCGTGACCTTCCCGATCCTCCTGGCCGCCATCGGCCTGGCCGCGACCTACAGCATCTATCTCGTCTCGGCGGTGATCTCGGTATTCTTCGTCCTGAAGTACGTGCACGAGACCAAGGGCAAAGAACTGGAGCAGATGGAAGGATGAACGCGATGACGAACCGCAATTCCCCCCGCGTCCGGGCTGGCGTGCTGGTGGCCGCCCTTGTGCTGGCCCTCGGGGCCTGCAAGCGCGATGAACCGGCGGCCGCGCCAGCAGCGGCGGATACCAACCCCTGGCCGCAGGTCGCCTGGCCGCTGGCCGAAGACGCCGCGCTCGAGAAGCGCATCACCGACCTGATCGCCACGATGACCGTGGAAGAGAAAGTCGGCCAGCTGGTGCAGGGCGACATCGCCAGCATCACCCCGGACGACGTGCGCAAGTACCGGCTCGGCTCGATCCTCGCCGGCGGCAATTCCGATCCCGGCGGGCGCTACGATGCGTCGCCGGCGGAATGGCTGGCGCTGGCCGATGCCTTCTACGAGGCATCGATGGACACCTCGCAGGGCGGCAAGGCGATCCCGGTGATCTTCGGCATCGATGCCGTGCACGGGCAGAGCAACATCGTCGGCGCGACGCTGTTCCCGCACAACATCGGCCTGGGTGCGACGCGCAACCCCGACCTGTTGCGCCGGATCGGCGAGGTCACCGCACTCGAGACGCGCACCACCGGCATGGAGTGGGCGTTCGCACCGACCGTGGCGGTGCCGCAGGACGACCGTTGGGGCCGTTCGTACGAGGGCTATTCGGAATCGCCGGAGATCGTCGCCAGCTACGCCGGTGCGATGGTCGAGGGCCTGCAGGGCAAGGTGGGCACGCCGGGTTTCCTCGACGGACGCCACGTGATCGCGTCGGTGAAGCACTTCCTCGGCGACGGCGGCACCACGAACGGCAAGGATCAGGGCGACACGAAGATCAGCGAGGCCGACCTGGTACGCATCCACGGCGCGGGTTATCCGCCGGCGATCGCGGCCGGCGCGCAGACGGTGATGGCCTCGTTCAACAGCGTCAACGGCGAGAAGATGCACGGCAACAAGCCGTACCTGACCGATGCGCTGAAGGGCCGCATGCACTTCGGCGGCTTCGTGGTCGGCGACTGGAACGGTCACGGCCAGGTGAAGGGCTGCACGAATACCGACTGCCCGGCGACGATCAACGCCGGCCTCGACATGGCGATGGCGTCGGACAGCTGGAAGGGTTTCTACGAGACCACGCTGGCGGCCGTGAAGGCGGGCACGATCAGCCAGGAACGACTGGACGACGCGGTGCGCCGGATCCTGCGGGTGAAGATCCGCCTGGGCCTGTTCGAGGCGGGCAAGCCGTCGACGCGTGCGGTCGGCGGGCAGTTCGCGCTGCTGGGCTCCACTGAGCATCGTGCGGTCGCGCGCCAGGCCGTGCGCGAATCGCTGGTGCTGCTGAAGAACGCGGGCGGTGTGCTGCCGCTGGCGCCGAAGCAGCGCATCCTGGTGGCCGGTGACGGCGCGAACGATGTCGGCAAGCAGGCCGGCGGCTGGACGCTCAACTGGCAGGGCACCGGGACGACGCGCAAGGATTTCCCGAACGCGGATTCCATCTACGAAGGCATCGCGCAGCAGGCCAAGGCCGCGGGCGGCGAGGCGATCCTGGCGGTCGACGGCAAGTACACACAGAAGCCCGATGTGGCGGTGGTCGTGTTCGGCGAGAACCCGTACGCGGAATTCCAGGGCGACCTGCAGACGCTGCTGTACAAACCCGGCGATGACGCCGACCTGGCGCTGCTCAAGCGTCTGAAGGCCGAAGGCATCCCGGTGGTGGCGGTGTTCCTGAGCGGCCGTCCGCTGTGGATGAACCGCGAGATCAACGCGGCCGATGCGTTCGTGGCGGCGTGGCTGCCGGGCTCGGAAGGTGCGGGCATCGCCGACGTGCTGTTGCGCAAGGCCGACGGCAGCGTGCAGCACGACTTCAAGGGCAAGCTGAGCTTCAGCTGGCCGCGCACGGCCACGCAGTACGCCAACAACGTGGGTCAGGAAAACTACGACCCGCTGTTCGCGTTCGGCTTCGGCCTGACCTATGCCGACAAGGGCGAACTTTCTGCGTTGCCGGAAGATTCCGGCGTGACCGGCGACGAGGGCGCCAGTGGCGTGTTCTTCGCGCGCGGCGATGCCGGGTACGGCATGGCGTTGCGTCTGGAAGCCGGCGAAGGGCAGGGCGTCACCGTCACCAAGGTGCCGGAAGCATTGAATGCCGATCTGCTGAAAGTCACCGGCGTGGACCATCTGGCGCAGGAAGACGCGCGTCGGCTGGCCTGGTCGGGCAAGGGTGAAGCGGTCGCCGCGCTGCAATCGCACACGGCGCTCGACCTGCAACGCGAGAGCAACGGCGACGTGATGCTGCTGACGACGCTGCGTGTGGACGCTGCGCCGAGCGGCGATGCGTGGCTGTCGGTCGGGTGTGGCACGGGATGCACGGCGCGCGTGGCGCTGGCGCCGACGCTGGCGAAACTGCCGGTGGGCCAGTGGACGCGCGTCGGCGTGCCGCTGAAGTGCCTGGCCAAGGCCGGTGCCGATGTCGCCAAGCTGGATCGTCCGTGGTCTGTCGGTACCGCCGGGACGATGACGATTTCGGTGTCGCGCGTGGCGCTCGGCGCGCTGGACCAGGCCGAGCAGACCGTGGACTGCGCACGCTGACCAAGGCGGAAGTCCCGGGCGCGCAAGCGTCCGGGCTTCCCGCGATCGCGAACGAACGGGGAAGGGGAGCGGGATGACACTGTCGGGACTGGATATCGCCATCGTGCTGGCCTACCTGGCCGGCATCTTCGTGCTCGCGCAATGGGTGTCGCGCGAGAAGGCCGGGCACACCAAGGACGCGAAGGACTATTTCCTCGCCAGCAAGTCGCTGCCGTGGTGGGCCATCGGCGCGTCGCTGATCGCCGCCAACATCTCGGCCGAGCAGATCATCGGCATGTCCGGCTCCGGCTACGCCATCGGCCTGGCCATCGCGTCGTACGAATGGATGGCGGCAGCCACCCTGCTGATCGTCGGCAAGTGGTTCCTGCCGGTGTTCCTGCGCAACGGCATCTACACGATGCCGCAGTTCCTCGAGCAGCGGTACGGCACGCGCATCCGCACGCTGATGGCCGTGTTCTGGCTGGGCCTGTACGTCTTCGTCAACGTCACCTCGATCCTGTGGCTGGGCGCCATCGCGGTGTCGCAGGTCACCGGCATGGACCAGATGCTGGCGGTGGTGCTGATCGGCGTGTTCGCGCTGCTGTACCAGCTTTACGGCGGCCTGAAGGCCGTCGCCCTGACCGACATCGTGCAGGTGTCGCTGCTGGTGCTGGGCGGCCTGCTGGTCGCGGGCCTGACACTCAACGAACTCGGCGACGGCGCGGGTGTGGTCGCGGGTTTCCACAAACTGTGGGAAGCGCAGCCGGGCCACTTCGAGATGATCCTCGGCAAGGACAACCCGTTCTACAAGGACCTGCCGGGCCTCAGCGTGCTGATCGGCGGCATGTGGATCATGAACATCAGCTACTGGGGCTTCAACCAGTACATCATCCAGCGCGCGCTCGCCGCGAAGGACATCGGCGAGGCGCAGAAGGGCGTGCTGTTCGCCGCGTTCCTCAAGTTGCTGATGCCGGTGATCGTGGTGCTGCCGGGCATCGCTGCGGTGATGCTGGCGCCGGGCCTGGACAAGCCCGACCAGGCGTACCCGACGATGATGCGCCTGCTGCCCACCGGCATCCTCGGCCTGGTGTTCGCGGCGCTGGTCGCGGCGATCGTGGCCTCGCTGGCGTCGAAGATCAATTCGGTGGCGACCATCTTCACCCTCGATTTCTACGCCAAGGGCAAGCGCCAGCACAGCGAGGCGAGGCTGGTGCGCGTGGGCCGCATCGCCGCGGTGGTCACCGTGGTGCTCGGCATCCTGGCAGCGAAGCCGCTGCTGGGCAGCTTCGACCAGGCGTTCCAGTACATCCAGGAGTACACCGGCTTCTTCACCCCGGGCATCGTGGTGATCTTCGTCCTGGGCCTGTTCTGGAAGCGCGCCAACGAAGCCGGTGCGCTGGCCGCGGCGATCGGGTCGTTCGCGTTGTCCATCGTGCTGAAACTGGCTTGGCCGTCGCTGCCCTTCATCGACCGCGTCGGCCTGGTCTTCCTGTTGGCGCTGGCGCTGGCCGTCGGGGTCTCGCTGGCCACGGCGCCGGCCCCGGAGAAGGACATCATCCAGACCCGCGACGTGGACTACCGCACGAGCGGAACGTTCAACATCGGCGCGGTCGCGGTGCTGGCGATCCTCACCGCGCTGTATGCCGTCTTCTGGTGATGGACGCGCGGCGCCGACCCCGTGTCGGCGCCATCGGTGGCGGAGTGCGCGTGGCCCAAGTACGCTTTCCCGATGCGAACCAAGCCGAATGCGCAGCCCAACCAGAGTCTGATCGATGGCATCGCCACCCTGCAGGCGCTGGCGTCCTCGCCCGAACCCATCGGCTGCCGTGAGCTGGCGCGCCAGCTGGGCGCCAATCCCACGCGGGTGAACCGGCTGCTGAAGACGCTGGCCTATTTGGGCATCGCCCGGCAGACCGCCAACCGCAAGTACACCCCGGGGCCAGGCATGCACGTGCTGGCCGCGCAGAGCCTGTTCGCGTCGGGCCTGATCCGTCGCGCCATGCCGGTGCTGGAAGACCTGCGCCGCTTCGGCCACACGGTGGCGATGGGCGTGCTGTGGAACGACAGCGTCAGCTACCTCTTCCATGCGCCGCCGGGCATCGAGGCCGCGCGCGGCCTGGGCCGCATCGGCCTGCTGCCGGCGAGCACCAGCGGCATCGGCATCGTGCTGCTGTCGCAGATGACCGACGACGATGTCCGCGAGCTCTATCGCGACAAGGCCATCCCGATGTTCCCCGAGGGCATCGACCAGCTGCTCGCCACGCTCGCCGCGACGCGCGCGCAGGGCTATGCGCGCGTGCACGTGGCCGACGAGCGCGACCACCACATCGTCGCCATCGCGATGGGAGAACCGGTGCATGCGGGCATCGCCATGTCCGGCTGGATCCCGGAGTCGGCGACCGCGGAGTTGGTCACCGCCCTGCAGGCGGCGGCGGCCGAGATCGGCTGAAACTTTGCCGCAGTGCGGTTTGACATGTTGCTACAATAGCAATACGTTGCGGGCTCCTCCGGGGAGCATGGCCATGGGCAAGCGGGAAGACGCATGAGCGGGGACGGCCGCACGAAGTGGGTGCTGCTGGGGCTCCTGTTCTTCTCGACCATCATCAACTACCTCGATCGCCAGGCCCTGTCGATCCTGGCGACGACGATCCAGGCCGACCTCGGCATGACGGATCTCGAGTACGCGCGGGTGGTGCAGGTGTTCCTGCTGGCCTACGCCGGCGCCTATGTGCTGGCGGGGCGCGTCACCGACTGGCTGGGCGCGCGCGCCGCGCTGATCCTGTTCGTCGGCTGGTGGTCCCTCGCCAACATCGCTACCGGCTTCGTCCGCAGTGCCGGCGAGCTGGGCGCGGCGCGTTTCGCCCTTGGGCTGGGCGAGCCGGGCAACTACACCGTGGGCACGAAAGTGGTGTCCGAGCAGTTCCCCGCACGCCAGCGCGGCCTTGCCCTCGGCCTGTACACCTCCGGCGCGATGATCGGCGCCACCCTGGCGCCGCCGCTGATCGGCGGCATCGCGCTCGCCTACGGATGGCGCTCCGCCTTCTGGATCACCGGCGTCGCCGGCCTGCTCTGGATGATCGCGTGGTGGTGGGCGTATCCGAAGCAGAAGGCGCAGGCGGCCGCGCAGCCGCAGCCCTCGATCAAGGGCGTGTGGGGAAAGCTGGCGCGCGACCGCACGGTGTGGGCGCTGGTGGCCTCGCGCGCGGTGGCCGACCCGGTCTGGTACTTCTACCTGTTCTGGTTCCCCAAGTACCTGGGCGACGTGCGCGGCATGAGCCTGGCCACGCTCGCCTCGCTGGCGTGGATCGTCTACGTGGCCGCCGACATCGGCAGCATCGGCGGCGGCGCGATGTCCGGCGCGCTGGTGCGGCGCGGCTGGCATCCGCCGCGCAGCCGCCTGGCGGTGATGACCGGCGCGGCGATGCTCGCGCCGATCGGCATCTTCATCACCCTGCATCCGACGGTGCCGGTGCTGATGGCGCTCGCGTGCGTGGTGACGTTCGCCCACCTCGTGTACCAGATCAACATCACCTCGATGGTGGTCGACCTGTTCCCGTCGCGCTACATCGCGTCGGTCGCCGGATTGATCGGGTGCGGCAGCGCGCTCGGCGGCATGGTGTCCGCGCATGTCGTGGGCACCCTGGTGTCGGATGGCGCGTTCGACCGTACCTTCGTGCTGATGGCCGCGCTGCACCCCATCGCGGTGGTGCTGGCGTGGACCGCCTTCCGCCTGGCGCGGCGTTCGCCGCTGACCCAGGAATACCAGGGAACGCCTCAGGCCACCGCTTCGGCGTGATCCCAGAAGCGGGCGCCGGGTGCGGCGCCCAGGCCCGGACCTTCGGGCAGCACATAGTCGCCGTCGCGGTACGCCATCGTCGTGTCCAGCATCTCCACCGAGCGCGAGAAGATCGAGTGCTGCCATTCGTGCCGCCACAGGCCCGGCAGCACGGCGGCGGCATGCAGGCTGGCCGCCATGAACAGGCCGCCGCCGATCGTCGCGTGCGGCGCGATCCGCACGCCGTGATGCTCCGCTTCGCGCGCGATCCGCAGGAACTGGGTCACGCCGGTGTGGCCCATCTCGGGCTGGATATAGGCCAGCGTGCCGCCCGCCAGGCGCAAGCGCGCCTCGTATTCGGTATGCCATTCCTCGCCGGCCGCGACCGGAATCGGGCTCGTGCGTCCGAGTTCGATAAGGCCAGCGACATCTTCCGGCTTCAGCGGTGCCTCGATGAAGGTCACGGCATGCGGCTGAAGCTGCTGCGCCATCGCCTGCGCCTGCGCCAGGTCGAACTTCCAGTGCAGGTCCACCATCAGCTGGGCGATCGGGCCTAGTGCGTCGCGCAGGGCGGCGATCTCTTCGACGATGCCCTCGTGGCTGACCACCGCATGGATCTTGAAGGCGTCATGGCCTTGCGCGGCGAAGGTGCGCGCCATCGCCACGCGTTCGTCCAGCGTGGCCGCCGGCAGCCCCGACACGTAGCCGGGAATGGTCTCGCGCTGGCGTTCGCCCAGCAGCGCCCACAAGGGCTTGGCGTGCGCGCGGGCGCGCAGGTCCCACAGGGCGATGTCGAGCGCCGCGATCGCATCCACGTGGAAGCCGCCGAAGCAGCCACGCACGCGCATCAGGCCGTACAGGTCGTCCCAGATCCGCTCGACGTCATCGGGCTCGCGGTCCAGCAGTTCCGGCGCGAGCAGGTCGTTGATGATTTCGCAGACCGCGCGCGGCGCGCAGATCCCGTAGGTCTCGCCCCAGCCGACCGCACCATCGGCCGTGGTGACACGCACGACGACCGAGCGGTCGACGGTCGGATAGATCGTGCCGTTGCCCTTGCGCACCAGGTAACCGCGGCTGTTGACGCGTTCGCCCGGCCCCAGCGGTCCCAGGTAAGGCGTGGTCCTGGGGACGGTGAGGATGAAGGTTTCGACCTGGATGACCTGGCTCACGATGGAATCCTCTGCACGTCGCCCGGCACCGAGTCCATCGGCACCAGGTCGTGGATGCGGGCCAGCAGGATATCCAGTTCGCGCTGGTCGAAGGCATCCAGGGCCGGCCCTGGCGCGCGCACCTTGTCGCTGCCGATCAAGCCACGGCGCAGCAGCACCGCCTTGGTCAACCGCCAGCGGAACACCGCCTGCATGCTCAGCAGCGGCAGCGTGCGCTCGAACAGCGTGCGCGCGCGCTCCCGATCGCCGGCTGCCCACGCGTCCAGCATCGCCACGTGCGCTTCGGTGATCTCGCAGGCCGGCATGGTGCCGATCGCCCCGCGACCGAGTTCGTCCAGCACGTAGCGAGCGCCCGCGCCACCGAACACCGCGCGCACCGACGCCGTGCGCTCGCCGAGCGCGGTGATGCGGTGGCCGGACGGCATCGTCTCTTCCTTCACGTAGGCGATCGCCGGCGCGCGTTCTACCAGCGCGACCACATCATCCACGCCCAGGCCTACGCCCATCGGCGCGGGCGCGTTCTGCAGCATCAACGGAATGCCGGATGCTTCACCCAGTGCCTGGAAAAAGCCGGCCATCGCGACCGGATCGCCCGCGTGCGCATGCGGCGTGAGCACCATCGCGGCGCATGCGCCGGCTTCGGCGCCCGCGCGCGCGTAAGCGATGGCGTCCTCCAGCGTCTTCGCACTGGCGCCGACGATGAAGGGCACGCGGCCGCGGTTCCAGCGGCCGATGCAGGCCGTCAGGTGCAGGCGCTCCTCCTTCGAGAGCAGGTCGTACTCGCTGGCCAGCCCGGGGAAGACCACGCCGGCGGCGCCCGCGCCGAGCAGGTACTCGAACACGTTGGCGGTGCCGGCGTCATCAAGCGCGCCGTCGGCCCGGAAGATCGTTGGGAGGATGGGGAAAACCCCCTGCAGTTCGGCCATGAGTCCTGTCCTTCGTGAAGCTTTGTTCCTGTGAGAGCAACATATATTGCGCGCGAATCCGGCCCGGCTGCCCATCAGGCCTATTTTTCGCTGCACTGCAGCGTGCACGCCAAAATCATATTGCTATATTAGCTACACGTTGCCAAGTCGCAGCGCAGCAGTACCGACGTAAAAGCGCTGGACCATGGGCAGGGCGTGTGAGGTGGCCGTAGGCGAGTGGTACGTTGCTGCCTTAGCCACAAGCGGACGTCAGATGCCGGTGGTCCCAACTTCTGGGGGAGGGCCCACTCATGCACAGCTTTCGACGTTCGACCTTGTTCACCGCCCTGGGCGCCTGCCTGCTGGCGCCTGCGGTTGCGTTCGCGCAGGCCGCCGCTGAACCCGCGACCACCGCTGCACCCGCATCGACGTCCGACGAGCAGGCGCAGACGCTCGACACCGTCACCGTGAAGGGCATCCGCGGCAGCCTCGAGGCGTCGCGCGACATCAAGCGCGACTCGGCGCAGATCGTCGATGCCATCGTCGCCGACGACATCGGCAAGCTGCCGGACACCAACGTGGCCGAATCGCTCGCCCGCGTGGCCGGCGTGCAGCTCGAGCGCGGCATGGGCGAGGGCAGCGACGTGCTCGTGCGCGGCATGAAGCAGAACGTCACCCTGTACAACGGCCGCGAGATCTTCGATGCGACCGGTCGCGGCGGCAACGGCCTGGACCAGCTGGCCACGTCGACCTACGGCCTGCTGTCGCTGGTGCCGTCGGAACTGATTTCCCGCCTGAGCGTGACCAAGCTCGCCGGCGCCGACCAGTTCGCCGGCGGCCTGGGCGGCATCATCGACATCCAGACGCGGCATCCGCTGGAAGGCGACAGCGAGCAGAACGTCGTCAGCCTGGCCGGCACGCACGACGAACTCGCGTCCTCCACCGGCGCCAATGCGTTCGGCCTGGTCTCCCTGCGCAACAGCGACCGCACGCTGGGTGCGCTGGTGACCGCGACGTACGGCAAGCGCAACGTCGTCCAGCAGGGCCTGGACACGTTCTCCGGTTACGTGCGCTACACCGATCCGGCGGATCCGACGGCCACGCGCTTCGGCAGCACCGACATGCGCGCGCAGAACATCGACGACGACCGCGAGAAGCTCGGCGTCAGCGCCGTGCTGCAGTGGCGCCCCGCGGATGGCGTCGAGATCACCGCCGACACCTTCTACGCGCGCCAGGACGCGGAGCGCGACCGCTACTGGATCGCCTTCAATCCCGCGGCGGGCCTGAGCAATGCCGTGTACTCGGACCACAACATCCTGCTGGCGGGCCGTTCGACCGGCACCGTACTGCTGAATACCGAAGTGGCCGACATCGATTCGGAAACCTGGTCGTCCGCGATCCGCGCGAAGTTCCGCGTAGGCGACCGGCTGGACGGCTCGGCCGAAGTCGACTGGGGCAGCTCCACCACGCGCTACCATCAGCGCTACATGCGCCTGGCGCCGATGGCGGGCCTGACCTCGGTGACCAACTTCGACCTGCGCTCGGGCAACTTCGGCAGCTTCGACATCAGCGGCGTCGACGTCACCGACCTGGCCCAGTGGCGCATGACCATCATGTTCGACAACGACTGGCGCGCGGAGACCGACAGCCGCGCGCTGCGCACCGACTGGAGCCTGCTGTTCGACGACGGTGCGTTCACCTCGCTGGACTTCGGCGCGCGCGCGAGCCGCCTGGAAAGCCTGCAGGATCCGCGGCGCGCGGACATCCGCCCGGCCGGCGGCATTCCCGCCACGGTGCTGGCCGACTACCTGCGCGTGTGGAGCAACGCGGACTTCATGCGCGGCGAGTTCGCCGGCCTGCCGCGTTCGTACCTGGGCGCCTACCGCGACCAGTTCGGTGGCTGCGGCAGCTTCACCACGGTCGCGCTGATCTCCCAGAATGCGCAGTGCCTGGATCCCCGCAACAACGCGCTGGCCTACGCGGCCACCTTCAGCGTGGACGAGGACTTCCTCGAGGCGTACAGCAAGCTCAACTGGGATACGACGCTCGGCGGCCTGGGCTTCAGCGGCAACGTCGGCGTGCGCTGGCTGGAACGCGACCTGGATTCGCGCGGCAACCTCATCAGCGGCACCGGCGGCGTCACGCCCGCGCGGTTCGAGCGCGACGATCGCGAAGTGCTGCCCTCGGCCGTGGCCAAGCTGATGATCAGCGACGACCTGATCCTGCGCGGCGGCGTGGCCAAGGTGGTGGCGTTCCCGAACACCGAGGACCTCAACAACGGCGTCACCCTCAACAACAACGCGGTGTTCGACACCAACGGCACGCAGATCTCGCCCGGTACCGGCAGCGGCGGCGCGCCCGACCTGGATCCGTACAAGGCCACCCAGTACGACCTGTCGCTGGAGTGGTACTTCGGTGGCCAAGGCCTGATGTCGGCCGGCGTGTTCTACAAGGACGTGTCGACCTTCATCGTCCAGCGCCAGAGCGCCGAGGTCTACAACAACACCAACTACCTGGTGCTGCGGAAGATCAACGGCGACAGCGCTACCGTGCGCGGCGTGGAGCTGCTGGCCCAGGTGCCGTTCTCCGGCGCGCTGGACGGCTTCGGCATGGTGGCCACGTACACCTACATCGATTCGGAAACGCCGATCCAGGATGTCAACGGCAATGCGCTGACGTTCCCCGGCCTGTCCAAGAACAACGTCAACCTGATCGGATACTACGAACACGGTCCGTTCGGCGTGCGCTTGGCCTACAACTGGCGCGACGAGTACCTGGTCGGCCTGTCGAGCGCAGCCACGGGCATCTACAACGACACCTACAAGGATCTGTCGGCCTCGATCAGCTACGCCTTCGGCGAGCGCACGTCGTTGAAGTTCGAAGCCAACAACCTGCTGGACAGCGAGCAGCGCACCTACGACGGGTACGATGAGGGCCTGCGGACGAACGTGGTGTTCGGCCGTGCGTACAAGGCGAGCTTCACGTACCGGTTCTGAGGACGGGGATCCGACGGATGTGCAGGGCATGAGCGAAGGTGGAATGCACGGCAAGGCGGCGCTGGTGACCGGCGTCGCCAGCGGGATCGGTGCGGCGGTGGCTGCGCGGTTGCGGCGCGAGGGCGCACGGGTGGCGGGGCTGGACCTGGCGCCCGCCGTGGACGTCGATGCCTTCGAGCGTGCGGACCTCCGGTCGGCCGAGGACACGGCGGTGGCGCTGCGGCGGCTGGGCGATGCCGTAGGCGCGTTCGATGCCGTGGTGCATTGCGCGGGCGCCAGTCCGCCGGGCGGGGTGCTCGAGCATGACGACGCCTTCTGGCTGGAACTCTATTCGTTGAACGCGCTCGGCGCCGTGCGCGTGATGCGCGAGGTCGTGCCGGGCATGCGCGCTCGCGGCGGCAGCATCGTGTTGGTCTCGTCGATCAACGCCCGCTTCGCCACGCCGACGCTGGCGGCCTACGCGGCGTCCAAGGCGGCGCTCGAGTCCGTGGCGCGCACGGCCGCGCTCGAGTTCGCGGCCGACGGCATCCGCGTCAACGCCATTGCGCCGGCATCGATCGATACGCCGATGCTGCAGGGGTCGTTCGACCGCGATGCCGATCCTGCGGCCGCCCGCGCGCGCAACGTGGGCCGGCATCCATTGGGTCGCCTGGGCACCCCGGAGGATGCGGCCGAGCTCGCGCTGTTCCTCGCCTCCCCGCGCAGCGGCTGGATCACCGGCGGCGTGTTTCCGCTCGACGGCGGCGCCGGCGTGACGAGGCGATGATGGGTACACGCAGCATCGTCGGCATCAACTGGGGCAGCAGCAATTTCCGCGCCTATCGCCTGGACGACAGCGCCGAGGTGATCGACGCGATCGAATCCGGTCCCGGTATCGCCGGCCTGGATCGCGACGGCATGCTGCGGCAGATGGCCGAAGTCGCGAAGCGCTGGCCAGACGCGGGCCCCATTTACGCCTGCGGCATGGTCGGCTCGAACATCGGTTGGCTGGATGCCGGCTACGTTGCGTGCCCGGTGGCGCTGACGGGCCTGGCGGATGCGCTGCGGCCGACGTCCATCGCGGGGATCGAACTCCACATCGTGCCGGGCCTCGCCTGCACGCGCGACGCCGACGGTGCGCCGGACATCATGCGCGGCGAGGAGACCGAGCTTTTCGGCCTGCTGGCCTCCTCGCGCCTGCCCGCGACGGGTGTCGTCGCGCTGCCGGGCACGCATACCAAATGGGTGCGTATGCAGGACGGCGGCGTGGCGGAGTTCCTGACCTCGATGTCCGGCGAGATCTTCGATCGCCTGACGGCGGCGGGCCTGCTCGCGTCGGTCGTCGACGGCCCCGCCACCGCGTCGCCCGCGTTCTCCGAAGGCGTGCAGGCCGGCGCGCGGCGCGCGCTGGGCCTGGGGGCGCTGCTGTTCGGTGCCCGCGCACGCGTGATACGCGGAGAGCTTCCGCGAACGGAGGGCGCGTCCTACCTGCGTGGCGTGCTGATCGGCTCGGACATCGCCGACGCGCGCGCGCTGTTTCCGCGACTCGCCGACGCGAGCGTGCCGCTCGTCGGCGCGGCGCCAGTGGTCGAGCTGTATGGCGCGGCGATGGCGGTGCTCGGCCTGGCCAGCCATGGCGTCGAGTCGCGCAACGCGATCCGGCACGGCTTCGTCGCTCTCGACCGGTTGCGCCAGGCGTGTCCGGCATGACGCAGGACGTGGCGCACGCCTTCGATGCGCGCGTGGCCGCGATGCCGGTCATCGCCATCCTGCGCGGGCTGACCACCGACGATGCGATTCCCGTCTGCGATGCGCTGCTGTCGGCGGGCATCACCGTCGCGGAAGTGCCGATCAACTCGCCTGCGCCGTTCGAAACGATCGCCCTGCTGGCGACGCACTTCGGCGAGCGATTGCTGATCGGGGCCGGCACGGTGTTGACGGTCGATGACGTCGCGCGCGTTGCCGAGGTGGGCGGTCGTTTCTGCGTGGCGCCGAACATGGATCCGGACGTGATCGGTGCTTGCGTGCAGCACCGGCTGCTGCCGCTGCCCGGTTTCCTCACCGCGACCGAGGCGTTTGCGGCCGTTGCGGCCGGCGCACGCCATCTGAAATGCTATCCCGCACAGGCCTCGTTGTTGTCCGCGTTGCGTGCGGTGTTGCCGAAGGACGTGCAGGTGTTTGCGGTCGGTGGCGCAACGCCGGTCGATGCGCGCGCCCTGCTTGCAGCCGGTGCATCCGGCTTCGGCGTCGGCAGCGACCTCTACCGACCGGGACGCAGCGCGGCCGACGTCGGCATGCGCGCGCGCCACTGGGCGCATGCGCTCGAGCGCGCACGTGCCCTGCGCGTCACGCTGGCCTGCCAGCCCGAGGCCGGGGTGGGCGAAGGGCCGGTCGAGCACGACGGCCATATTCTCTGGGTCGATCCGACGGCACCCCGCCTGATCGATTTCGATACTGCCGCGGGCACGTGGCGCGACACCGCGCTTCCGGAGCCGATCTGGTCGCTTGGCTTGGGCCCGGACGGGCGCCTGTTCGGCAACGGCGAAACGCACTTCGTCGCGTTCGATGAGGGTCGCGCCGTGCCGGTGGCAGGCCCGGAGATCGAAGTCGGCGCGGGCTGCCGGCTCAACGATCTTGCCGTGGACAGCCGCGGTGGCCTGTGGGCGGGCAGCATGCATCGCGGCGTGTTGGCGGGCCGCGGTGGGCTGTTCCATGCGCCTGCGCCGGATGCGCCCGTGCGGCAGGTGGCGTCCGGATTGGGTGTCGCGAACGGCATGGCGTTCAGTCCCGACGAGAAGACGCTGTTCGTCATCGACACGCTGTACCGCACGCTGCTGGCGTACCCCTGCGACATCCAGGCCGGCACGCTGGGCGAGCCGGTGATCGTGACCGATTTCCTGGGCCTGCCCGGCAAGCCCGACGGCATGGCGCTGGATGCGGAAGGCACGTTCTGGGTGGCGATGTGGGGCGCGGGCGAGGTTGTGCGCATCGCACGGAACGGCGCGGTCCTCGAGCGTGTCGAGGTGCCCGCGCCGCACGTGGGCAGCGCCTGCATCGGCGCGGACGGTTCCGTTTATGTCAGCACGGCGCGCGTGCGCATGGACGAGCAGGCGCTGGCCCGCGCACCGGGCGCGGGCGGGCTGTTCCGGATCACGCTGCCACGATGAACCCTAAAGCCGCGCCGCGTCCGCGCGTGCGCGGATCTCGGCGAAGGTCCAGTCGCGCACCAGGCGCCCGTCCTCCCACACCGTGACCATCGCATCGTCGTAACCGGCCGGCTTTTCCACGTCGTCCAGCGATGCGGCCGTCGCCGCCACCGGTACCGTGCGGAAGCCGCCGTACTCGCGGTGCCGCAGCAGGGTCATGCGGCCACGCTTGCTCTGCTTGCCCTTGTCGGTGACCGGGTCCTTGTAGACGTCGATCCACTCGCCCGCCACGCGTGCGGCCGAGCACTTGAGCGCGAACTTCTGGGTGTCGCGATCCAGCCGCTGCAGCAGCGCACCGCCCATGCCGAAGGCAAGGTTGTCGGTGGCGTAGCCCGCGCTGGTGATGCGCTCCAAGATGGCGCGAATGCTGGTCGGATTGATGCCGTCGCCCTGGATCACCCGCACGTGATTCAGCACCTTGTAGCCCTTGCCGTTGACGGTGTGGCCGAAGGCCTCGTCCAGCAATTCCAGGCACTGGTGGACGACGGCGACCGGATCGCCCGAATCGGGGCGGATGACGACGGTCGCGCCGGAGTCGATCACGTCCTGTTTCAGCGTCGTGCCCCAGTGCTGGCGGATGGCGTGGAAGATGTCGTAGCTGTCCGACACCACCGCGACGATCGAACCCGGTTTCGCGAACTGTCGCAGCATGTTGCGGTACGCCTCGGCTTCGTTCTCGCGGCCCCAGCTGGTGATCGTGCTGTGTTCAGCGGCGGGGATCGAATAGCCCGCCATGGGCTCATGGTAGTGCGCCTTCGCCAGCATCAGGCCGGACACCGTATCGGTGCCGAGGAAGTTGACCAGGTGCGCGGCGCCCCCGATCGCGGCTGATTCCAGGCTGGACACGCCGCGTGCGCCGAAGTCGTGCAGCTTGAAGGGCAGCTGGCCATCGGGATCGTCGCTGGTGCGTTCGAGGAACTGGCGGATCGTCTGCTTCGCGTGCCAGCTGATGGTCGCCACGGTGATCGGATACCAGATGCGCAGCAGCATCGTTTCCAGATAGGACGGCACCCAGAACGCGCGTGGATCGGTCGACTCGATGGTCATCAGCGCTTCGTGCGTCGGCACCACGGTGCCCTCCGGCACTGCGCGGATACGGATCGGCAGGTAACCGCCATGACGATCGACGATGTCGCGCCAGCCAGCTTCGTTGAACGGCTCGCCGTGCGCGGCGAACACCTCGCGCGCCTCGTCCACGTCGGCGTGGGTGACGGGCGTGGCGAGGTATTCCTTCAGGACCGCCTGCAGGCCGAAGAACAGCGTGCGGTCATGGATGCCGCCGCGCGATTCCACGTAGAAGAACGTGGCGTCCGTATCCGGCGGGTACTGCAGCCAATGGCTGGCCTTGTAGCTGTCGGTGTTGAGCAGCAGGTTGCGCAGGCTTCGCATGGCGGCATTCCGCGACGTGGGATGCGTAGTGTCGCAGCCGCCGCCAGGCGTTTCATCCCATGCTCCGCTGGCCTAGGGCTGGCCACCGGGTGCGGCAGCCTCTTGTTCCTGGTCACGCCGGTCCACCACCGCGCGCAGGCGCTGTACGCGGATGCGGGTGCCGCCGGCGTACGTCACATGGAAATAGGTGCCGTCGTGGTGATGGGACTCGACCGGGATGGGGTCGGCGTACTCGGGCAGCTCGAGACGATTGCCCGCGTAGGCGGCCAGCGTTCCGGTCGGTATGAGGACCAGGGGCGGACTTTCGTACTTGAACGAGCTGTACTGGGTGCTGCAACCGAAACAGGGTGGCGAAAAGAAGCTCGGCAGCTTCTTGAGCCAGAGGAAGTACTTGTTCTCGTGCTGGATGCGCACCTGGTCTTCCTTGCCGCCGTGCGATGTGGAGCCCAACGGGCTCCAGACCCGCACTACGCGGGCCACGCTGCAATCGGGTGACGCACATTCCTGGAGCACCAGATACGCATCGTCGCCGAGCCGGATCGGCTGGACCTTCAGGATGTCGCCGGCCACCAGCGGCTGCGCCGCGAACACCACGTACGGCATCCGCGGATCGACCTTGAAGTCACCCGACACCTCGTAGCCACCGCGCACGACGGTGTGCGGTGGCGCCTTGACGACGATGCCCGGCAGTTCCGTCTGCGCCACTGCGGGCACGGCCAAGAGTGCGAGCCCGAGCGCGAGGAGAAGGCGTCGGCAACCGCGAGTCGGCATGAGCATGCCGGTGGCACGGGTCTTCCAGCATGGCATGGCGCGATCCTTGGCCGGGCGATGGTGGCTAAGTCTAGGACGTCGCCGGGTCGGGCGGGAGGTTGCTGCCGGCGACCCTTGCCGCGCATGGCCTGGTCCGCCCGGATGCACCTCGTAGCGGCACGCAGGAGGGGCTACCGAGCCTTCAGACGATCCGTCGAAAGCTTTGCGATCTGCCAGAACAGCAACGCATTGCCCGTGGCCCGGGCCGAGAGCATCGCCCCATGGATCGAAGCCATGAACATGGCGGCTTCTCCCGCGGGCGTTTCGGTCAGGCGCATCACGCCCGTTGTCGCGCCCTCTGTCATGGTCTGCGCAAGCCAGGTCTGGAGATCGTTGAAGTGGCCTGTGACCTCCTCGGCGACCTCCGCCGGGATGGTCGGCAATTCGGCAGCGAGGAGTGCGCAGATGCAGATGGGAGGATTCGACTCCTGTATGCAGTCGGCCCAATAGCGGCTGTAGGCGACGAGTCGCGCGTAGGGATCAGGAATCGATTCCGTGAGGGACTGCAGGCCTAGCCGCAACGCCTGCCGGTGCTGGGCAACGGTCGCCTTGACCAAGTCCACCTTCGCCGGGAAATGGTGGTGGATGCTGGCCTTCCTGACATCCACGAGTTCGGCAATGTCGGCATAGCTGAAGCCGTTGTATCCACCCGACGCCAGCAGCTCGTTGGTCCGCTGGATGATCTCTTGGGCCTTGGTTGAGTACTGGGGCTGGGATTCTGCGGACGACATCAAACGGATCTACCTGGTCTCGAAGGGGCGCTGCTTGTACAGCGCGCGTAGTTGCAGCGGGATGCCCACGATCAGCGCCAGGAAGAGCGCGCCTTGGACACCGAGCAGCAGCGGGTCCTTCAAGTCTGTCACCAGCGGATCGCCGACAGGAAGCCTGCGCAGGCTCTCGCTCACCGTCGGCACCATCAGCAGGAACACGGTAAGGCTCAGCGAAATCGCCTGGATGTACGTCCATAGCGGCTTTGCTGGCTTCCACATCGCGATGCCGTATCCGATCAGGAGAAACGCCAAGGTAATGGTGGCGGCGATGGAGCTCACCGGCTGATGCGCGATGGGGTAGACCGTGAGCACGCCCAGCAGCATGAACCAGAAGTAGGCGCGTCCTGCTTTGGTATCGGGCGCGATCCGTCCGTACTTGACCAGCATGTAGAACGCGAGCGGGATCGCGGGGAGGCTTCCCAGCGTGTGAAGCCAACCGATTGGTGAAATGCCCATGGGGAGAGAGGTTCGGAGGAAGTGCATGGAATCTACCTACCAATAGGTAGGTAAGTCAAGCGAGCTAGATGGCAATGCCTAAGTAGGTGCTGGACGTGAGGGCTGAGGAATCAGGCTGAGCTGTTGGCAAGTACGGGCTCACGTGACCGTCGGCAGCACCTTGCTGAAGCCACCCCTTCCCGCGGCCAAATCACGCCCAACAAAAAACCCGCCTGTCGGCGGGTTCTCTTCAACGCGTTGATTCCGTTCGGGAATCTGGTGGCTATGGGTGGACTCGAACCACCGACCCCAGCATTATGAGTGCTGTGCTCTAACCGGCTGAGCTACATAGCCGCGTGAACCGCGTATTCTTCATTTCCGCCCCCTGTCTGTCAACCGCGCGGCGTGTGCTTGTCGCTCGCGGCAGGGCGTGGCAGAGTCGGGGACAGTAGATTTCAGGAGTCCGCATCGTGATCGATCCGGACGGCTACCGACCCAATGTCGGTATCGTGTTGATGCGGCCGGATGGCCGGGTGTTCTGGGCGCGACGTGTGCGCCGGGACGGCTGGCAGTTCCCGCAGGGCGGCATGAACACGGACGAGACGCCGGTCGAAGCCATGTACCGCGAGTTGCGCGAAGAAACCGGCCTGTTGCCCGAACATGTCGAAGTGCTGGGCGTCACGCCCGGCTGGTTGCGCTATCGGCTGCCGCCACGGGCGATACGCCGGAACGAGCGTCAGGTCTGCATCGGCCAGAAGCAGGTCTGGTTTCTCCTGCGCCTGGTCGGGGACGAAGCCCACCTGCGTCTGGACCTGACCGAGAGCCCGGAGTTCGACCATTGGCGCTGGGTGGATTTCTGGTATCCGGTCGAGCATGTGGTCCTGTTCAAGCGCCGGGTCTACGCCAGTGCGCTGGGGCATCTGGCCGAGTTCGCGCGTGGCGTGGCGGGTGCACAGGCCATCCCGCCCCCCTTGCCGTCGGCCCGACCCCAGGACGGGGCCCGCTGGCGCGGACGTAACCGACCCGGGCGTAAACGCGGCGGCGGCAGCGAACCCGTTCAGAATTGACAATCATTCTCATTTTGGATGAAATGGCGGTGGGCCATTTCGAGCCCGTCGCTCCAGCGCCTACCGTGTACGTCTGCATCTGCAACGGCGTGACCGAACGCCAGATCCGCGAAGCCGCCACTGCCGGATGCACGACCGTGGCCGAGCTGACGATGCGGACCGGTGCGGGCGCCAACTGCGGCAGCTGCCTCGACATGGCGACGGATGTGCTGCACGCCGCGCAGCCCGCGCCGCGTGAGCCGTTGCTTCCGATCCTGACGCTGTCGCACGCGGCCTGACGCACCAGCGACCGCCTGTCGGCGTCGCCCATTTTGCCGAATGATCACGATTCGCGTTCCGTCACGGAGCGCGTGCACGGGCTAACCTTTGCCGTCCTTCCGCCCACGGAGCATGGCCATGAAAGGCGACGCCAAGGTCATCGAGTACCTCAACAAGGCGCTCTACAACGAGCTCACCGCGATCAACCAGTATTTCCTGCACGCGAAGATGCTGAAGAACTGGGGTTTCAAGGAGCTGGCCGAGCACGAGTACAAGGAATCCATCGATGAGATGAAGCACGCCGACAAGCTGTCGGAGCGCATCCTTTTCCTCGACGGGCTGCCGAATTTCCAGGCGCTGGGCAAACTGCGCATCGGCGAGACGCCGCGCGAGATCCTCGAATGCGATCTGGCGCTCGAGCAGGAGGCGCTGCCCCCGCTGCGCGACGCCATCAAGTACTGCGAGTCCGTCGCGGACTACGTCAGCCGCAAGCTGTTCGCCGATATCCTGGATTCAGAGGAAGAACACATCGACTGGCTGGAAACCCAGCTGTCGGTGATCGACCGCATCGGCGAGCCGAACTACCTGCTGACCAAACTCGAAGGCGACGACTGAGGCGTTGCGGCAGGCTGCGGGATCAATGGCCTGCCCAACTGCTGTGCGGCGTACCCCTGCAGCGCCATCCGGGCGCGCGCATATTCGGCGATGACCAGCGCCACGGCCACGGCCGGACGCTCCAGCTTGCGCGCGCGTGCGCCGAGCTCGACCCGCTTCGCGGCGGCGGAGAGGGCCATCGCGCCGACGTTGGCGCTGGATGACTTCAGCGTATGCGCGGCATCGCGCATCGCATCCAGGTCGGGGACGGCCGCCGCCTTCTCGAGCGTCGAAATCAGGCGGGGCGCATCTTCGAGGAACACGGTGATGATGCGTGCGGTTTCGTCGCCGGCGATCTCGCGCAGTTCCTCCAGCATCGTCTGGTCCAGCACCGGGAAACTCGGCGCAGGCGCGCGCGCTGTCGCGACGGCCGGCGCGGGCGGCGTCGGCTCGGCGGGCGTGGCGAGGGCGGCATTGCGGAGCACGAAGTTCATCCGGTCGGGCAGCCAGCGGTTGAGGCAGTTCTCGAGCTGCTCGCGCGAGACCGGTTTGGCGAGGTAGTCGTCCATGCCGGCGTCCAGGCAACGCTGGCGATCGCCGGCCATGGCGTTGGCCGTCATCGCGACGATGGGCAGCCGGCCGCCCGTCGCGCGCTGCGTCTCTATCTCGCGCCAACGGCGCGTGGCCGCATAGCCGTCCAGCACCGGCATCTGGCAGTCCATCAGCACCAGGTCGAAGTGCTCCACCTGCATGCGCTTCAAGGCGACGTCGCCGTTCGGGGCCGTCTCGCATGCGAAGCCAAGCGCGGACAGCAGCTTCTGCGCCACCAGAAGGTTGACGGGATTGTCTTCCACCAGCAGCAGCCGGGGTTCGATGCGCATGGCGCTGACGACCGCAGGTTCGGGTTCGGAGGGTAGTTCGGCGGCGGGTTCCGGCGTGATCACCGTCGGCGCAAAGGCGGCCGTCGCGGTCTCCGCCACCTTGGGTTCCCTGGCGATGGCGACGATCTCCTCCACCATCGGCGCGCCCACATCGGGGTCGCGTTCGGGAGCGGCGCCGGTGAGTGCGGCGCGCAGGTCCGCGTCCGGCGATTGGCGCGACAGCAGGGTGGCGCGGGCATGCAGTTCGGTCGGCACGGTCTCGTCGCCGTACAGCCACACCAGGCGCAGCGAATCGGGCAACGGGCGGCGCGTGATCGCACGGTGCAGCGCGAGCGCGGTGCTGCGGATGCCGCTGATGTCGGCAAGCACGGCGAGATAGTCCTGTTGCCCCTGGTCGGATACCAGGCGCAGGCGGTCCAGCGCTTCCTGCGTGGTTTCCACCGCCACGGGCTGCATGCCCCAGTTGGTGACCAGCAGGGTGAGGCGCTGGCGCAAGCGCGGGTCGGGCGAGACGATCAGCACGCGGCCGTGATCGAGTAGCCCGTTGTCGCGTTGGCGAAGATCGCCGATGACCTTCATCAACGGCACTTCGAACCAGAAGGTCGAACCGCGGCCGACTTCCGACACCACGTCGATCCGGCCCCCCATGAGGTCCACGATACGCCGGCAAATCGCCAGGCCCAGGCCGGTGCCGCCGTACAGGCGCGTGGTCGATGCGTCGGCCTGGCTGAAGGAGTGGAAAAGCCGATGCCGCGCATCCTCTTCGATGCCGATGCCGGTGTCGCGGACTTCGAAGCGCAGCAGGTGCTGCGCGGCGGTTTCGCCGAGGCGGCGGACCACCAGGGTGACGGAGCCGCGTTCGGTGAACTTGATGGCATTGCCGACCAGGTTGGTGAGCACCTGGCGCAGGCGGACGGGGTCGCCACGCACAGGCAACCGCACGGCCGGGTCGAGCTGCAGGCTGAGCTTCAGCCCCTTGTTCTCCGCAGGGCGGTACATCAGCTGGAGCACGCTATCCAGCAGCTCGCGCAGGTTGAAGCCGGTGATCTCGAGGTCGAGCTTGTTGGCCTCGAGTTTCGAGTAGTCGAGGATGTCGTCCACGATGCGCAGCAACTGGTGCGACGAGGCCGTGGCGGTCGCCAGCATCTCGCGCTGGTCGGGCGCCAGCGGCGCGCGCGACAGCATTTCCAGCATCGGCACGATGCCGTTGAGCGGGGTGCGGATCTCGTGGCTCATTGTCGCGAGGAACTCGCCCTTGGCCATCGCCGCGGATTCGGCGGCCTGCTTGGCGCGCACCAGCTCCTGTTCGAGCTGGTCGTGACGTTGCAGGTCGCGGCGCAGCCCGTCGCGCTCGGATTCGGCCATGGCGGCGCGCGCCTGCACGCCGGTGTGCTGATGGGCCTGCGTGCGGGCGCGCAGCGCCTCGGCCAGCGCGCTCGCCAGCGTCGCGCCGCCTGCGCCAAGCGCTACCGGCAGCCAGGGACCCTCAACGCCGGACAGCTGGAGGCCGGCCGCGCCGGCCGTGGCGGCGGCGAGTGCCGTCGTCAGCCAGGGCATCACCGGTGTACGCCCCGCGGCGGGCATGCTTCACAGCACCGCGTTGTGGAAATCGAAGCCGAGCTCGCTGCCGACGGCCTGCACCAGGTTGCCCTGGATGAAGTCGACACCGCCCATCCACATGGCCGCAGCGGCCTGTGGGTCCTCGATCTGCTGGCCGATGACCTGCAGCCCCTGGCGATGCGCGGCGTCGATGACACCGCGCAGTTGGTCGCGCAGCACGGGGTCGGCATGCGCACTCGCGTACTTGCTGGAGACGCGGACGAAACCGAGCGGCAACTGCGTCAGCAGCGCGTCGGCCTCGGTGCCGGGTTCGAACTGGCTCAGGCAGAACTGCACGCCTGCCGGCATCAGCTGCTGGCAGAACTGGCGCAGCGTGACGGTGTGGATCAGCGCATCCGCCAGTCTCAGGTCGATGACCAGCGAAGTGCCCTCGATGCCGCGCGCACGCAGCGCATCGAGCAGCCACTGCGCGTGCGACTCGCGCGCCAGCGAGCGCGGCGACTGAGAGACGAACAGGCGCAGCGACGGGCCTTCGGCCTGACGTTCCGCCAGCACGTACAGCGCGTGCTCCAGTACCCAATGGTCGATCTGGGCGATGCCACCGGCGGACTCCGCCGCCGGGATGACCTGCGAGGCCGATATCAGCGACCCGTCGGCCTGGCGCATGCGCAACAGCACCTGGTACTGCGCCTGGTCGCTGCCGGCGACCGCGACGATCGGTTGGTAGGCGAGTTCGAACTGGCCGTCCTCGAGCGAGATGCTCGGCGCATCCTCGTCGATCTGCGCGGGTTCGTAAGCGGCAAGGCTCTCCGGCTTCAGGCGCGCCTGCAGCACCGCGCGTTCGGTCGCTTCCAGCGCGCTGCCGGCATCGGCGAAGCCGAGCGAGAGCGCGGTGTAACCGACCGAGCCGCGCAGCTTCAGGGGCTCATTGGCGCGCGCCTGGAAGTCGTGGGCCGTCAGGCCGTCGCGCAGCTGCTGCGCCAGGGCGGCCAGCGTGCCTTCGTCGACGGTGTCGGCCAGCATCAGGAAACTGTTGTCGTTCAGGCGTGCGACGGGGTGCGGCGAGGCGGCGGCCGCGAGCTGGCGGCCGGCCTGGTTCATCAGATGCTCGAACACGGCATAGCCGTAGCGCTCGCGCAGGCTCAGCGCGCTGCTGACCTCGACGAAGAACAGGCCGCCGCCGGCATTGCGCTGCAGGCTGTCGGTCAGGTGCTGCAGGACGAACGTGCGCGTGGGCAGCCCGGTTTCGGTGTTCAGCGTCGCGCGCGGCAAGGCCTGCTGGCGCTGCCGCGAGCGGAGGATGCGGTTGGAGACGGCGGCGATCAGGTGGCGGGGCCGGATCGGCTTGTTGAGGAAATCGTCCGCGCCGCTTTCCAGCACTTCGAACTGGCGCTCCGGATCCGGGTCGCCGGTGAGGAAGACGATCGGCAGGTGCAGGTATTCGGGCTGCTGGCGGATCAGCATCGTCAGCGACATGCCGTCCTTGCCCGGCATGTGCAGGTCCATCAGGACGAGGTCCGGATGGAAGCGCCGCATCGCGTCCAGGACGCCATCGGACTGCATCTGGACTTCGGCCTGCATGCCGGCGCCGTGCAGCACGCTCTGGGCGAACAGGGCCTGGCCGCGGTCGTCCTCGACGATCAGCACGCGGTACGGGGACTCGGGATCCACCGGTGGCGCCGGGTGGGAAGCATCGCTGGCCGCCGGTGCGGGCACCGGGACGGGGGATGGGGTGGGTTCGGCAGGGGGCGGCGGGGTCATTTCGACGGGCTCTCCGGCTCCGGGCAGGTCCGCGTCTTCGGGGGCGGCATCGCCCGCCCAGCGGCGCCAGTACTGCGCCGGTGGGGTTTCGGCACGCAGGCGCGAGCGCGGGGGCTCATCCTGCATGCGGGACGTGGAATCGATGGCGGACATCAGGCTTCCCCAAGCTGAGCCCCATTATGCGATGAAGTTCACAGGTGAGGCAGACCCATGATCCCCGATGCGCTGGCGCCTGTCACGGGCCAGAGGTCGGGGGTGACGCCGTCGATGCGGGCAGCGGCGGGAAAAGACGCTTGAGTCCGCGCGACAACGTGCGCCAGACCCACCACACGGCGATGGCCACCAGCAGCGACACTCCGACTACCAGGAACAACGCAATCCAGGGGTGGGCAAAGGCCAGTGAGAGGCCGCCGACCACCACGGCGTCTTCGGCGACGGAGGCGGTCCAGTTGCTGACCGGCTCCGGGGACGTGTTCATCAGCGCGCGAGAGCCGCTTTTCAGCAGGTGGCTGGTCAGGGCCACGCCGGCGCCGGCCGCCAGCGCGCCCCCGCTGAGCTGGCCATCCGGGGACAGGGTGGCGGCAGCCAGGAAGGCGCCGGCCGGCACGCGCGCGAGCGTCTGCAGCAGGTCCCAGCCCGAATCGACGCCGGGGATCTTGTCGGCGAAGAACTCGGTCAGCGCGAGCGCGCCGGAGGTGCCGAGCACCCACCAGGATTCGGTCACCTGCAGGGCCGGCGGCAGGTCCAGCCAACCGAGCGCACCGGCCAGTCCCAGACCGAACACGGTCAGATAGACACGGATGCCCGCCATCCATGCCAACAGGATCCCAATTACGAAAAGATGCGCTTCGGACATGTCAGCCACTCCCGGTAAACTCGAGGACTCGCGCCACTGCGGCGAGTATAGGGGTCCCGTCTGGCTGCCGGCTGAGTGCCGGACGCCGTCTGTCCGTCATGTCCGAGCGTCTTCCGTCCCGTTTCCGCATCGTGCCGCGCGATGCGGCCGTGCGTCGCCGCGGTACGTCGTTCCTCTTCGTGCTGGCATGGGTGGGCAGCGTGGCCGCCGCCTGGTTCATCGCCAGCCACACGGCGGCGCCGCGACTGGCGCAGGCCGACGCGGCGCGCGCGCGCGCCGAGCGCAACATCGCGGCGGTCCGCGGCGAACTGCGCTCGCTGCAGCAGCGCGAATCGACCCTCGCGCGCTCCGACCAGATCAGCCGGGCCGCCAATGCCGAAGTCCAGGACGCGCTGGCCGAACGCGACGAGGAAATCGCCGCATTGCGTGCCGATGTCGCCTTCTACGAGCGCCTCGTCGGCGCCACCAGCCAGCGCAAGGGCCTGGGCGTGCATGTGGCGGAATTCGCGCCGGCGTCGGGCGGCGCGTGGCGCTACCAGATCATGCTGACCCAGACCCTCAACCGCGGCGCGATCAGCCAGGGCCAGATGCGCTTCACCGTGGAAGGCGTGCGCAACGGCAAGCTCGCCGCGGTGGCCTGGGACGAACTGCACCAGCAGCGCGGCGCGCCGGGACAGGCGTACTCGTTCCGATATTTCCAGCAGTTGGATGGCAACGTGATGCTGCCGACCGGGTTCACGCCGCAGCGCGTCAAGGTGACGCTGCACGGCGATGATACGGCGGTGGAACAGGCCTTCGACTGGAAGACCGCTACCGCCGCAGGAGGCAAGTGAGATGTTCAAGACCAAGCCCATCCGCCCGGACGTGGGCGCCATCGACACCCTGATCGGACCGCAGGTCACCATCCGTGGCGACGTGCTGTTCAGTGGCGGGCTGTATGTCGAGGGGCGCATCCAGGGCAAGGTGATCGCCGAACCCGGCGAGCGCGCCGTACTGACGCTGGCAGAGCAGGGCAGCATCGAGGGCGAGGTGCAGGCGCCGGTGGTGGTGATCAACGGGCGCATGGTGGGCGACGTGCATGCCCACGAGCGCATCGAGCTGGCCACCAAGGCCCGCGTCCACGGCAACCTGCATTACAAGGTGGTCGAGATGAGCGCCGGCGCGCAGCTGACCGGCCACCTCGTGCATGCCGACGTGGTCGCGGCCGGCCAGCCGGGGGAGGGCGCCGCCCTGCCCGAAGCCTGGGCCGCCGACGCCTGAGCCTGTCATTCAGAGCCTGATGTGAGACGCCGCGCTATCCTGCAGCCATGAGCACCAGGCCTTCCCCGCCGACTGTCCCCCCGCCCCGCGCGGTGGGCTGGCCGGTGCTGGGCGCCGTCCTGGCGCTCGCGCTGGGGTTGGGCGTCTGGGGCGCCTGGCAGGTGTTCGCACGCCATGCGGGCGATACGCCTACCCCCGGGCAGCTGCGGGCCCAGCAGCAACGCATCGAAACGCTGGAGCAGCGGGCCGCGACGCTCGCCCGCTCGGACCAGATCAGCCGCGACGCCAACCGCGACCTGCAGACCACGCTCGCCGAGCGCGACGAGGAAATCTCGGGCCTGCGGGCCGACGTGGCGTTCTACGAGCGTTTCGTCGGCGCGACCGCCCAGCGCCGTGGCCTGGCGGTGCACGAACTCACCCTGATCCCCCAGGACGCGCAGGCCTGGCATTTCACCGCCACCCTGACCCAGAACGTCAATCGCGGCGCCGTGAATACCGGCCGCCTGCTGGTGTCGGTGGAAGGCACCGAAGGCGGCAAGCTGCGTCGTCTGGCCTGGTCGGATCTGCGCCAGCAAGCCAACGCGCCCGGCTTGGCGTACTCGTTCAAGTATTTCCAGCAGGTGGAGGGCGACCTGCTGCTGCCCCAGGGCTTCAAGCCGGTGCGGGTGATCGCGCGGGTGGTGCCGCAGGGCGGCACGGCCGTGGAACAGTCGTTCCCGTGGGCGCAGGCGGCGGCGAAGGACGGTGCCGGCGAAGGCGCCGCTGCGCGCTGAACTTGAACTGCCTTCCGCCAGCCCCCATCCTTCCGTCATGACCACCGTCGTTTCCCTGCCTGTCGCGACCGCCGCACCGGACTATCAGTCCATCGACCGGCCGCTCAACTTCACGCCCGCAGCGGCGGCGAAAGTGCGCGAACTGATCCAGGACGAGGGCAACGAGGCGTTGGCGCTGCGCGTCTATATCCAGGGCGGCGGTTGCTCCGGGTTCCAGTACGGTTTCGAGTTCGACGAGAACCGCGCCGAGGACGACGTGGCCGTGGACACCGATGGGGTCGCACTGTTGGTCGATCCGCTGAGCCTGCAGTACCTGATGGGCGCGGAAGTCGACTACAGCGAGAGCCTGCAGGGCGCGCAGTTCGTCATCCGCAACCCCAACGCCAAGACCACCTGCGGCTGCGGCAGCAGTTTCAGCATGTGACCGCCGGCCTGCCGCGTTCCGTGACAGGTCTTCAACCTCCCGCCGCGCCCCTCACCGGTTTCGCCTTCGCCAGCGATACGCTGGATCGCGCCGATGCATTGCGTGACGATGCCGATGCATTGGCCCGCCTGTGGCCGGACGCGCGCGTCATCCTGCTGGAAGACGATGGGCGCGCGCTGGCAGAGGCGCATGGCGCGCTGCTCGCGCCGCGGGGGGCGTCATTGGGCGGCGGACCGGGTGCAAGTCTTTTCCTCGGTTTGAAGGACGGTGTCGCGTGGTTCGCCGCGCACGCCCGGCACCATCCCGTGCAGGCGCCCGCCCATGCCGACCTGCGGCGCGCCGCGGCGACGTGGTCGCCGTTCGAGTCCGGGGTCTTCGCGATGGCGCGCGCGTTGTTGCATTGGCAGGCGTCCACGCAGTTCTGCAGCGCCTGCGGAGGCGCCATCACTTTCCGTCGCGCGGGCTACATCGCCCATTGCACGCAATGCGGCAAGGATCACTACCCGCGCGTGGATCCCGCGGTGATCGTCGCGATCAGCGATGGCGAGCGCTTGCTGCTGGGCCGGCAGGCGTCCTGGCCGCCACGGCGGTATTCGGTCATCGCCGGCTTCGTCGAGCCGGGCGAAACCCTGGAACAGACGGTCGCCCGTGAAGCGTTCGAGGAAACACGCGTACGCGTGCGGAGTTGTCTTTACCTGGGCGCGCAGCCCTGGCCTTTCCCGGGATCGCTGATGCTCGGGTTCAGTGCGGAAGGCGAGCCCGATCCGCCGCGGGTGGACGGCGAACTCGAAGATGCGCGCTGGTTCACCTACGACGAGGTGGACAAGGCGTTGCGGGGTGGGGACGATGCCGATGCCCCTTTGCTGCTGTCGCCCTCGATCTCCATCGCGCGCGCGCTCATCGAACATTGGCATGCCGCCATGCGCGAGCGTCGTGCGGAACAGGGTCCTCCGGCGCCGACCGGCCATTAACGCCCGGCCGCGCTAGAATCGCGGCCCGGAGGACGCATCATGTCGATCACTCTCGTCGCCGTCGTGATTGCGCTCGTGCTGGGGCATGTCGCGCCCACGTTGGTGATATCGCTGCGCCAGTACGCCTGGTACCGCGCATGGCTGGAATGGCTCACCCGCAACACGGTCTCGGGGGCCGCGTGGCAGGAGCGCTACGGCATCGCGCTCGCGATCGTCCCGGTGCTGCTCGTGGTGGCCATCCTGCAGTGGCTTCTGGATGGTCCGGTCTACGGCATCGTCGGCCTGTTGTTCGACATCGCGGTGCTCGTGTACGCGTGGGGACCGCGCGATCTGGACGTCGACGTCGAGGCCGTCATCGATGCGCACGATCCGCCGACCCGGCGCGTGGCCATCGCGCGGTTGGGCCTCACCGGCGAGGCGGCCGCGCTGGATGGCCCCGCGCTGGTGGAAGCCGTGTTCCGCAATGCGCTGGAGCGCTGGTTCGGCGTGTTGTTCTGGTTCCTGCTGCTCGGTCCGGTCGGCGCCATGCTGTACCGATTGACAGTCCTCGCCGCCCAGGACGCGTGGGCCGACCTGCCGCCTGCGAACCGCGAAGGCGCGCGCAAGATGAAGGCCGCGCTGGAATGGCCGGTCGCGCAGCTGATGACGCTCGCGATGGCCCTGGTCGGCAACTTCGACACGGTGTTCTCCACCTGGCGCGAGGCCGGTGGCGCGCGGTTCGGCCTGGACGCGGGATTCCTTGGCAGCGCGGCGCGCGCCAGCGTGCGCTGCGAACTGGCCGAAGAAGCCGAGGAATACGCCGAGGAAGGCATGGTGCAGGCGATGCGCGAACTGCCCGAGCTGCGCGATGCGATGAGCCTGGTGTGGCGCATCCTGTTGTTGTGGCTGGCGGTGCTCGCCGTGTTCGTGATCGGCGGCTGGGTCAGCTGACGCGGATCAGCCCGGTGCGAGCCAGGTGAACGGCACCCATGGCAGGTTGCGTGCGATCCAGTAGGCCGGCAGCAGCACCAGCCAGAACTTCGGTGCCGTCAGCACGCGCATGACCGGTTCGAGCCTGCGCGGTCGCCAGCCCTGGCCGTGCGCGATCAGCATGGGGATGATGGGAATCAGCAGCACGCCCAGGGGGTTCATGGCGAATGCGCGGAGCAGGTCGCCGTGGACCAGCGCGTGCAGCGCGCGGGTCAGGCCGCATCCCACGCAGTAGTAGCCGGTCACCGCGCGGAAGATGCAGCCCGGGAACGGGCTGTTCGCCGCGTTGGGATCGAATTTCAGCAGCAGCAAGACGCCAACGGCGGCCACCAGGGCCGCCGCGGCGATACCGATCCAGTGCGGGAGGCGCAGCGCGGTCACTGCACCTGCTGCATCTGCTGCATCATCTCCACGTATTGCTCCATGCCGCCGGTGGCGAACATGACGATGTTCAGCAGCAGGCCGATGATGGCGAACGCCGTGGCGACCCAGCACCAGGTCTTGGCATTGGCGGATGCGCGACGGGCGCCTTCCAGATCGCCCTGGTTGAGCTTGCCGTTGACCTGCGACGAGAACACGATGGCGACGATGCCGATCAGGCCCAGCGGGCAGCACAGGCAGGTCGCGAGCACCGTAGACACGATGGCCCAGGCGAGATGGTTGGGTACGCTTTCCGGTGCGGTCGTGGGGGGCATCGGGGGTACGGCGCTCATGCGGGCATTCCTTGTACGGGATGGAGGGTGGCGAGAGCCGGCGCGCGCCGGCTCGGACGGCCCCATAGTGCCAGACGATCGCGGATTTAAGAATCGCCGCGCCGACGTGCTCGAGGTCTGCGTCGTCTACGCCGCATCCCCGCGCAAGGCGCGCACGCGGGCTTCCAGCAGTTCCGCCGTGGCCGTGGCGCCGTCCATCGGTTCTCCCGCCACGACTTCCACATGGGCGCGGAAGCGCCGCGGCACGCGCATGCGGCCCAGGCGGCCGTCGCGCCGGCTCCACATGCTCGCCCACATGCCCTTCAGTGCCATCGGCACGACTGGCACCGGGCGGCGCTCCAGGATCTTCTCCACGCCGGACTTGAACGCGGCGATGTCGCCGTCCTTCGTCAACGCGCCCTCGGGGAAGATGCCCACGATCTCGCCTTCGGCCAGCGCCGCATCGATCTCCTCGAACGCGCGCTGCATCAGTTCGGGATTCTCCCTGGCCCCGGCGATCGGGATCGCCTTGGCGGTACGGAAGATCCAGCTCATCACCGGGATATTGAAGATCTTGTAGTACATGACGAAGCGCACCGGGCGCGGGATCGTCGCCGCCAGGATCAGCGCGTCCATGTAGCTGACGTGGTTACACACGATCAATGCCGGCCCCTCGTCCGGCACGTGCTTCTCGATACCGTGCAGGCGCAGCCGGTACAGGGCGCGCACCAGCACCCAGCTGAGGAAGCGCATCAGGAATTCGGGCACGATCGTGAAGATCCAGATCGCGACCACGGCATTGGCGATCGCCAGCGCGAGGAAGATCTGCGGGCCGCTCCAGCCCAGCGCGTGAAGGCCCAGGCCGACCAGCGCCGCCAGCACGATGAAGCCCGAATTCTGAATGTTGAGGGCGGCGAACACGCGCGCCATCTGGGTGCGGTCGGTGCGGCTCTGGATCAGCGCGAACAGCGGCACCACGAAGATGCCGGCGAACATGCCGATGCCGACCAGGTCGATCATGATGCGCAGGCTGCCGCCCTGGCGCACGAACTCCGCGATGCCCAGGCCGGCCGCCGGCGCCGCGCCCGGCCGGGCGAAGTACAGGTCGAGCAGGAAGGCGGTCATGCCGAAGGCGCCCACCGGCACCAGACCGATTTCGACCGTGCGCCCGGACAGCCTTTCGCACAACAGCGAGCCGATACCGGTGCCCACCGAGAACAGCGCCAGCGCGAACACGTAGAGCGTGGACGAACCGTCGGCGGCGCCCAGGTGCAGCTTCGCGTATGCGGGCAGCTGCGAGGTCAGCAGCGTGCCGAAGAACCAGAACCACGACACGCCGAGGATGGCGTTGCGCACGGCCAGTTGCCGCCTGGCCATCCGGAGCACCGCAAGCGATTCGGGGATCGGGTTCCAGCGGATCTTCAGGTCCGGCGCGCCCGCGTCCATGCGCGGGATCATCCGCGACACCACGTTGCCCAGCACCGCAAGCAGCACGATGGCGATGGCGGCGGCCTGCGGCCCGTGCGCGCCGGCGATCTGGAAGATCATGCCGCCGGCGATCATGCCGCACAGGATCGAGATGGACGTGCCCATCTCGACCAGGCCATTGCCGCCCGTCAGTTCCTCCGGCTTGAGGATCGAAGGCAGCACGGAGTACTTCACCGGCCCGAACAGGGTGGACTGCACGCCCGTGCAGAACAGCGCCACCAGCAGCAGCGGCATGTTCTGCAGCAGGAAGCCGACCGCCGCCAGCGACATGATCACGATCTCCATCGTCGTGGTGATCACGATCAGCCGGTGCTTCTCCAGCTTCTCGGCGAACTGCCCGGCGATGGCCGAGAACAGGAAGTACGGCAGGATGAAGATCGCCGGCGCCAGCGTGGCGTAAAGCGACAGTTGGTCGTCGCTGGCGCCCAGGAAGAACAGCAGGGCGATGATCGCCTGCCGATAGACGTTGTCGTTGAAGGCGCCCAGCGCCTGGACGGTGAAGTACGGCAGGAATCGCCGTTGTGTCAGCAGCGAGAACTGGCTGTAGCTGGACATGCGCCCTCCGTGGGTTGCGCGCAGCCTAGCAAATCAAGGTGGCCGCGCCAGCCTGACGGCCCGACAGCGTTCCACTGCTGGCGTTGATGGGGTGGGCGGGCAGGCGGATAGTGGCGGCCCCACGTCGTTGCCCTCCGCCATGAGCCGTCTGTTCTCGCCCCTCGATCTGGGGCCGCTGCGCCTGTCCAACCGCATCGTCATCGCGCCGATGTGCCAATACTCCGCCGAAGAAGGCCGTGCCACCGATTGGCACGCATTCCATTGGCCCAACCTGGCCCAGTCAGGCGCCGGACTGGCCATCATCGAAGCGACGGCGGTGGAACCGCGTGGTCGCATCAGCTGGGCCGACCTCGGCCTCTGGGACGACACCACCGAAGCCGCCTTCGCGTCGGCACTCGCCGCCACGCGCCGTCATTCGTCGATGCCGCTCGGCGTGCAGCTCGCGCACGCGGGCCGCAAGGCCTCCACGCATCGCCCGTGGGAACGCCAGGGTGCCGCCCTTCCGCCGGATGTGGAGCACGGATGGCAAACGGTGTCCGCGTCCGCCGCGCCGTATGCCGAGACCGACGTGCCGCCGGTAGCGCTGGACGCGGCGGGCATCGACGGCATCGTCGCCGCGTTCGCGGACAGCGCGCGCCGCGCCGCGCGACTCGGTCTGGACCTGATCGAGATCCATGCCGCGCATGGCTACCTGCTGCACCAGTTCCTCTCGCCGCTCAGCAACCATCGCGGCGATGCGTACGGCGGCGCGCTGGAGAACCGCATGCGCCTGCTGTTGCGCGTATTCGATGCGGTCAAGGCCGTGGTGCCGGACACCATGGCCCTCGGCGTGCGGATCTCCGCGACCGACTGGGTGGAGGGTGGTTGGGACCTGGCGCAGAGCATCGCGCTGGCGCAAGCGCTGGATGCCCGCGGCTGCCACTTCATCCACGTGTCCAGCGGCGGCTTGCACCCGGCGCAGCGCATCGCCGTCGGCCCGGGTTACCAGGTGCCGTTCGCCGAGGCGATCAAGCGCGAGGTCGCGATGCCGGTGATCGCGGTGGGCCTGATCACCGAGCCGCGGCAGGCGGAGGACATCCTGCAGCAGGGCCAGGCCGACGCCATCGGCCTCGCGCGCGGCATCCTCTACGATCCCCGCTGGCCATGGCACGCCGCCGCGGCGCTGGGCGAGGACATCGCAGTCGCGCCGCAGTACCTGCGCAGCGCACCGCGCGAGCACGCCGCGCGGTTCGTGCAGGCCGCCTGAGTCAGGCGGTGCCCTGCTCGCGCGCGATGGCGCGCCAGCCGATGTCGGTGCGGTGGAACGCGTTCGTCCAGCGCACCTTCTCGACACCGGCGTAGGCCTGGCGCTGCGCGTCCGACACGGATGCGCCCAGCGCGGCCACACACAACACGCGGCCACCGGCGCTCACCACGCGGCCTTCGGCATCCAGCGCGGTGCCGGCATGGAAGACCTTGGCTGTGGCGGGCACGTCGTCCAGCCCGGCGATCACGTCGCCGGTCACCGGCGTCTCCGGATAGGGCGCCGCCGCCATCACCACGCCCAGCGACGGGCGCGGATCCCACTGCGCCTGCGTGCGGTCGAGCCGTCCCTCGATGGCCGCTTCCACCAGGTCCACCAGGTCGGACTGCAGGCGCAGCATCACAGGCTGCGTCTCGGGGTCGCCGAAGCGCACGTTGAACTCGATCACCTTCGGCGCGCCGGTGTGGTCGATCATCAGGCCGGCGTAGAGGAAGCCGGTGAACGGCACGCCATCGGCGATCATGCCCTGCACGGTGGGATTCACCACCTCGCGCATGACCCGCGCGTGCACCTCGGGCGTGACCACCGGCGCGGGCGAATACGCACCCATGCCGCCGGTATTGGGGCCGGTGTCGCCGTCGCCGACGCGCTTGTGGTCCTGGCTGGTGGCCATCGGCAGCGCGGTGGTGCCGTCGACCATGCTGATGAAGCTCGCTTCCTCGCCCTCGAGGAATTCCTCGATCACCACCCGTGCGCCGGCGTCGCCGAAGGCATTGCCCGACAGCATGTCGCGCACCGCGGCTTCGGCTTCGTCCAGCGTCATCGCCACGATGACGCCCTTGCCCGCGGCCAGCCCGTCGGCCTTCACCACGATGGGGGCGCCCTTGTCGCGCACGTAGGCGAGCGCGGCGTCGACATCGGTATGCACCGCATAGAACGCCGTGGGAATGCCGTGGCGCGCGAGGAAGTCCTTCGCGAACGCCTTGCTGCCTTCCAGCTGCGCGGCGGCGGCAGTGGGGCCGAAGATGCGTTGGCCGGCCAGGCGGAACCGGTCCACCACGCCCGCCACCAGCGGCACTTCCGGACCGACCACGGTCAGGCCCACGCCTTCGTCCTGCGCGAGTGCGAGCAGGCCTTCGATATCGGTGACCTTGATGGCCACGTTGCGGCACTTGGCTTCCGTCGCGGTGCCCGCATTGCCCGGTGCGACGAGCACCTCATCCACGCGCGGCGACTGCGCCAGTTTCCACGCCAGCGCGTGTTCGCGACCGCCGGCACCGATGACCAGGACTTTCACGGGAATTTCCTCAGGCAGAACCGGCCATCACGCCGGTGGGGCGGGGCACTCGCGTGCGGGGAGTTCGGTTTCAAAGAACAGCGTGCCGTTTTGGTCGACGAAGCGGCGTACCAGCACGGCCTCCGTGCCGATCAGGGGTTGTATGGCCGGCAACGAACAGAGCGTCTGCATTTCGCGTTGCTCGCTGTCGCGCAGGGCGTCGAATCCAGGCGCCTGGCGGGTCTTCACGGCATCGCCCGTGGGGCTGCGCACAAGAAACACCAGGCGGTGTCCGTCGATCGCGACGGACTCGGTCACGAGGTCTTCGAAGTAAGGGGCCGGCAACCCACGGGCGATGGCGTCGCGCGCCTGCGCCAGGCCATCGCCCGAGTCCTGGCATCCGGCCAGCACGAGCGCCGCCGACAACAAGGCCGCCCGGACGACGCGATCATGGATCGGGTTCTGACGCATCAATGCCGGAAGTGCCGCACGCCGGTGAACACCATCGCGATGCCGTGTTCGTCGGCCGCCGCGATCACTTCGCTGTCGCGCATCGACCCGCCGGGCTGGATCACCGCCTTGATGCCGGCGGCGGCGGCGGCGTCGATGCCGTCGCGGAACGGGAAGAACGCATCGCTGGCCATCACCGAGCCCTCGACCACAAGGTTCGCGTCCGCGGCCTTGATGCCGGCGATGCGCGCCGAGTAGACGCGGCTCATCTGGCCGGCGCCGACACCGATCGTGCGGTGGTCCTTCGCGTAGACAATGGCATTCGACTTCACGAACTTGGCGACTTTCCACGCGAACAGCAGGTCGGTGAACTGCGCGTCGGTCGGCGCCAGCTGCGTCACCACCTTCAGCTCGTCGCGCGTCACCACGCGGTCGTCGGCGGTCTGCATCAGCATGCCCGAGCCGACGCGCTTGGTGTCGATGAAGCCGTTCGAGGACGGGGCGAGCGGAATGCGCAGCACGCGCACGTTGGCCTTCTTCGTCGCGTAGTCGAGCGCGCCCGGCTCGTAGTCCGGCGCGATCAGCACTTCGACGAACTGGCGGTCCAGGATGACCTTCGCCGTGGCCGCGTCCAGCGTGCGATTGAAGGCGATGATGCCGCCGAAGGCGCTCGTCGGGTCGGTGGCGTAGGCCAGCTCGTAGGCATCGCCGCAGGCCACGCCCACCGCCACGCCGCAGGGATTGGCGTGCTTGACGATGACGCAGGCGGGCGCATCGAACTGGCGCACGCATTCCCATGCCGCATCGCTGTCGGCGATGTTGTTGTAGCTCAGCTCCTTGCCCTGCAACTGGGTGAACGTCGCCAGCGAACCGGGGGCCGGGTACAGGTCGCGGTAGAACGCCGCCTGCTGGTGCGGGTTTTCGCCGTAGCGCAGGTCCATGACCTTGACGAAGTTGCCGTTGGCCTGCGCAGCGAACGCCGCGCGGGCGGGCACCTCGGCGGAGGTGTCGGTGACGGAAGACAGGTAGGTGCTGATGGCGGCGTCGTACTGGGCCACGCGGTTGAAGGCAGCCACCGACAGCGCGAAGCGCGTGGCCGCCGGCAGCGCGCCGCCGTTCGCATCCAGTTCGGCGACGAGGCCCGTGTACTGCGACGGATCGGTGGCCACGGCGACGCGCGCGAAGTTCTTCGCGGCCGAACGCAGCATCGCGGGTCCGCCGATGTCGATGTTCTCCACCGCGTCGGCCAGCGTGCAGCCGGCCTTGGCCGTGACCGCTTCGAACGGATACAGGTTCAGCACCAGCAGGTCGATCGCGCCGATGGCGTGCTCGGCCATGACCGCGTCATCGACGCCGGCGCGACCGAGCAGGCCGCCATGCACCTTCGGGTGCAGCGTCTTGACGCGGCCGTCCATCATTTCCGGGAATCCCGTGACCTCGGCGACATCGCGCACGGCCAAGCCGGCGTCACGCAATGTCTTCGCGGTGCCGCCCGTGGACAGGAGCTCAACGCCATGGCGCACAAGCGCATGGGCCAGGTCGAGCAGGCCGGACTTGTCGGAAACGGACAGCAGCGCCCGGCGGACGGGCTGGAGATCGAGGGTCATGGGAAGGGCGGTACCTAGCGGGGCGCGAATTATAACGCGCCGCAGCAATCTGCCCGGAGGCCGCTCAGGCCAGCCCGTAGTCCTTGAGTTTCTTGCGCAGCGTGGCGCGATGGATGCCCAGCATGGCCGCGGCGCGGCTCTGGTTGCCGTCGCAATGGTTCAACACTTCGACGAACAACGGGATCTCCATCTCGCGCAGCACGATCTCGTAGACATCATCGGCCTCGCTGCCGTCCAGGTCGCGCAGATAGCGGCGCACGGACTGCGCCACGTGCTCGCGCAGCGGCGGGCGTTGCGTGCCGCGCGGATGGTCCTGACGGGTGGAGGCAGCGTTCAATCGGATCCCCTGATGCCACGGATGCTGAGGCCCGCCTTGTGCTTGTCGGTTTTCGGCGGGGGGACGAGTCTAGCGCCTGATCGGGGCGCGTGCATCCGCTTTTTTGATGAACCGGCGCGATTAACGGAAGTCGAAGGAAAACGCGACGACGTTCGCGCTCGGCTCCTTCACGCGCACCGCCATCTGGGCGCTCTGGCCCGGGCCGATCGAAGGCGATGCCTCGCCTTGGGGCAGATAGTCCGCGGGTGCGAGCGCGCGCGCGCCCAGCGTCCGCCCATCGGCATCCTTCAAGGTCAGGAGGATCACCGGCCATGCCTGTGCCCAGCGCGCCTCGTTGCGGAACGTGGCCTGTGCCTGCAACGTGCCGGGGCGCTCGAAGATAGGACGCACGTCGCGGCTCAGCATGGTGAATGCCGCCGGTTCGCGCCAGGTCGGCACGTCGCAGCGCAACACGCCGCACAGCGCGACCACGATCGGTCGCCAGCCCGACTGCGTGGCGAGCCGCGCGCGATCGGCGAGCATCACCTGCACGCACAGCAGCAACGACAGTGCAACCACCGCCACCCAGTGTCCGCGCAGAGCGCGCACCGGCGTGGTGCGCGTGCGATGCAGGAAACGCGGGCCTGCCGGATGACGCGTCTTCGGTTTCGCGACGATCGCCGCTGCCGTCTGCGGGACGGCGCCGGGCACCGTATCGTGCGGCACCGCCTCCGTCTCCGCGGCACGCGAGGTGTCCGCATCTTCAGATGAGGATGCGTTCGCGGTGTCCACCGCTGCCGTCGCGTCGGCCGTCGCGATGACGAGGTCCGGTTCGATGGATACCGTCGCCTCGAGCGCGTCGGTCGCGGGCTCCGGCGCCGTACCGTCGTGTTCGATGGCGTGCACGGCGGTGTCGTCAGCGGGGTCCTCGCTCGCTTCCGCCGGCGTTGCCTCAGCCTGCGTCGCCTCGGTGGCGGTGTCCTCGGTCGGCGAGAGCACAGGGTGCAGGAAGGTCGCCAGGCTCGGCGATGCCGCCGTGCTGGCGATCTCCTCGAGGTCCAGGGGTTTGCCGCAGCGCGTGCAGGCGGCCGGCAGCGCGTGCGTCCGCGGATCGCGGGCGACCAGGAACTGGCAGTGAGGGCAGGCGGCGAACATGGCGGCTATTCAACCACGCACGCCCGCGCAGGTGTTGTGACCGGCGTGGCTCAGCGGCGAACGCCGTCGATGCGCATCCAGTCGCCGTCCTGGGTGGCCTGCAACGCATCGAACCATGCGGCATAGCGGACCAGCAGGTCGTCCTCCTGTCCCTTGAGGATGCCCGACAGCGCGATGCGGCCTCCGGTCGCCACGCGCGCGGCGAGCGTATCCGCCAGCGCATCCAGCGCGGAGGCCAGGATGTTGGCCACCACCACCGGATAAGTGGTCACGGGCTCGTCTTCGGGCAGGTACACCCGGAGACGTTCTTCGATGCCGTTGCGCTGCGCGTTGTCCGCGCTGGCCAGCAGTGCCTGCGGGTCGTTGTCCACGCCGATCGCGGCGGCCGCGCCCAGCTTGAGCGCAGCGAGCGCGAGGATGCCCGAGCCGCAGCCGAAGTCGAGGACCTGACGACCCTGCAGTTCGCCCTCGCCCGCCAGTCCGTCCAGCCAGCGCAGGCACAGGGCGGTGGTGGGGTGGGTGCCGGAGCCGAAGGCGAGGCCGGGATCGAGCCGCACGACGGCGGCCGCGGGCACCTGGGCGTCTTCGGGCACCTCATGGTTCCACGGCACGATGAACGTGCGCGTGCCGAAGCGCATCGGCTTGAACTGGTCCAGCCACGCGCGCTCCCAGTCCTCGTCGGCCACGGTGCGGAAGCCGACCTGCGTCCAGTCGAGGCCGGGGTCGAAGGCTTCCAGCGCGGCCAGCAGGGTCAGCGCGTCGGCATCCGCATCGAACAGCGCGGTCAGCACCAGCGACTTCCACAGCGGGGTCTCGCCCACGCCCGGCTCCAGGATGGCGTGCTCGTTGCCGGTGTCGGCATCGGCGTCCAGCAGCGTGACCGACAGCGCGCCGACGTCCTCCAGGGCGTTCTCGTAGCGCGGCTGCTCGGCTTCGGTGCAGCGCAGGGAGAGTTCCAGGTAAGGCATGGGACAGGGCAACCGCAGGGACGGCCGTCTAGTGTCTCACGTGGGCCCGGGACCGATGCCTGGCGACGGAAGGCCGGACCGGGCCGCCGGACGCGCCCGGCCTTCGTTGAAAGCGCGGGAAACGGCCGGGATAATGGCGGCGTGCCCCGGAAGCTGCTACTGCCGATCCTGCTGGTGGGCCTGCTGGGCGCGCTGGCGTGGATGCCGCTGCGCCAGGCGGGCTGGAACGGCGCTGCCTCCGGCGGCTTCGATGCCGAATCCGGGACGCCGTCTTCCGCGCGGGTGGATGCGCCGCCTGCCGCGCGCCTGCAGCCGATGGTCATGCGCCCTGTGTCCCCACTGTCTCCGCTGCGTCGCGGCTTCGAGGAAAGCGCCGACCTGTTCGCCTACTCGCGCGAGCTGATGGTGCGCGCCGCGGGCGGCGATGCCGATGCCATGTGGTTGTTGAGCCTGGTGCAGGACTACTGCGCCGGGTTCGCCGCGGACCCGGCCGGGTATGCGCAGGACACACGCGTGATCGCGAAGCTGGGCCTGTCGGGCGGCGCGGCGATGCTGACGGCGCGCCAGCGCGTGCAGCAGCGGTGCGCGCGCTTCGTCCCGCAGGATGGCTTTTCGCATCCGATGATCGTCAACCAGCGCACGCAGGCCGCGCGCGCGGGCAGTCTCGCCGCCGAGGCCGCGCTGCTCGCGATGGATCGTCCGCTGGAAGCCGGCGACGACTACCGGCGCGGGCTCGTGCAGCGCGTGCTGGATTCCGGCGACCCCTTCGCCTTCGTCGCCATCGCGCCCGTGATGGGCAGCGCCGGCAGCGGGCGCCGCGAGACGCTGGGCGACGTGTCGGGCAGCGAGCTGAGCGAGATCGCATGGCGCATCGCGTCGTGCCGGCTCGGCATGGACTGCAGCCCGGGCGGCTCGATGATGACCAATTACTGCGTCAACGGCGGCATCTGCTCGCAGGACGAATCGCAGGACTTCAGCACCTTCGCACGGGACGCCGGTGTCCCGCGCCAGGGCGAGGACAACGTGGAAGACATGGTGGGCACTTTGTTGTCCCACACGGGAGTGGACGGATGAAGTACAAGCGCACGCGGCCGGGAGTCAATCTCCTGGTGTGGGGTCTGGTGGTGGTGGCGTACGCGGCGGCGGCGGCGACGATCGTCATCGAAACGCGCGATCCCGAATACCGCGATCTGTCGCGCGTCGGGCACATGACGGTCCACGCGCCGGACGATGCGCGTCGCCTCGGTGCGGCCCAGGTCGCCGCGCTGTATCGCGCACGCAGCGGCACGCCGTTTTCCACGCTCGCGCCCGGCAGCACGATCAAGGTGGTGTGGGCCGACGGATCGGCCGAAACGGTGCGCATCAGCGACCCGGCCTCCCCGCTGGGCGCCGAGCCGGTGCCGGGCACGCAGCAGGCGCAGGAATAGCGCGACGCGCGCGACGTCCATCTCGCACGCAAAGAAAAAGGGCCGGGAAGCGATCTCCCGGCCCTTGTCGTTTCTGCGGAGGAAGGGCGGCGTCAGCCGCCGATGAGCCCCTTCAACAGGCCGCGCAGCGGCTTCTTCTGCTCCTGCGGCTTTTCCTCTTCATCCTGGTCCATGTCCTGCATCTGCGCCAGGTCCATGCCGAGCATCGCGCTGCTCGTGGACTTGGCGCGCACGCGCACGTTCCACTCCGGATGCCATGCCTGTTTCGGATCGCTCGGTTTGGGCGGCCACGCGATGTGGCTCTCCGGGCCGTAGGCGATGATGCTGAGCAGCCCGCCACCCCGGTCGTTCCCCTGTTCGCCCGGCGCGGCGAAGATGCCCTTCGGCACCGCGCACTGCGTCGTGGAGGACGGCAGCAGGACCTTCTCCTTCGTCCAGCGATCGACCAGGGAGCCCGTCAGGTAGTCGAAGATGCCTTGTCCGGCATCGGGTACTTCGGCGCTGCTCCAGAGCACCACGTCCTTGCCGTGGGTACCGATCGCATGAAGGAAGTAAGCCTGCGCGCGATCGACGGGCGCCCAGCGCCATGTCTGTCCTTCCGCCAGCGACCCGGTGCTCTGCAGGTCGATCTTCGGCATGAAGTCGGCGACCTGTTTCAGCTCGAACTTCAGCGATTCGGGTACGCCGGGCCCGGTGATCTGATGGGCGCCCTGCAGCGAAGCGCCGTCCGGCACGCGCTTGCCGGATTTGGGATTCGGCCACAGTGCGTAGGCGGGATCGGCGTCGATATCCCGATCCGGGGCGTAGCGTCCCTTCATCGAACCGCTGACCTCCACCTTGCCGCCGCTCGCGCTGATGCTGATGATCTTCGGCTGACCCTTGCGGACGGTGGTGCCGCATCCCCAATAGACCAGCACGCGCGCCTGGCCTTCCGGCGGGGTGTATTCGCCGGTGCGCTCCGGAGATGCGCCCGTGCGCACGGGCGGTACGAGCGGCAGGCTCTTGCCCAGGCGCAGGCCGGCAGGGATGCGCTGCTCGGCGTCCTTGCCGGGATTGGGGCGGTTGTACAGGGCGATGTCGAGGTACTGGCCCGTCATCCTCGGCATCCGCGTCTGTCCGTAATGCGCCTGCTGCCCGCCGCCGCCCATCATGCGCGAGGCCATGCCGCCGAGCGGGCCGAGGTCGGGCATGCCGGCCATGCTGTGGGTGGCGACGTCGATCCAGACCTGGGTCGGCGGACCGGACGTGGGCGCGCTGGCCGCGGGAGCGGCCGCGATGGCGGTGGCGAGGGCGAGGAACAGGGGGCGGGGCAGGGGACGCATCGTGCGTTCTCGTCGGGGGATCCGTTTCCTCCAACGCCGGAGCGGTGCCCTGCCGGACACGCGCCCCGCCCCACTTACGGCACATGCGGCCCCGCGGGGTGGCGCGGGGCCGGGTGCGTCAGACCAGCGAGATCGCCTTGTTCTTGCGTTCGGCGAGGCGCTTTTCCAGGTAGTGGATGTTCTGGCCGCCGGCTTGGAAACCCTGGTCGCGCATGATGCGCTGCTGCAACGGGATGTTCGTCTTGATGCCGTCGATGACCATCTCGCTCAGCGCCACCCGCATGCGGGCGATCGCGGTGTCGCGATCCGGGCCGTGCACGATCAGCTTGGCGATCATCGAATCGTAGTTCGGCGGCACGCGGTAGCCTTCGTAGATGTGAGTGTCCACGCGCACGCCGGGGCCGCCGGGCGGATGGAAGTGTTGGATCAGGCCGGGGTGCGGCATGAACGTGTCCGGATCTTCCGCGTTGATGCGGCACTCGATAGCATGGCCGCGCAGCACGATGTCGGACTGCTTGATGGTCAGCTTCTGGCCGGCGGCGATGCGCAGCTGCTCGCAGACCAGGTCGATGCCGGTGATGCGCTCGGTCACCGGATGCTCCACCTGGATGCGGGTGTTCATCTCGATGAAGTAGAAGCGCCCGTCCTCGAACAGGAATTCGAACGTGCCCGCGCCGCGGTAGCCGATGCGGATGCACGCCTCCACGCAGACCTTGCCGATCTCGTTGCGCAGTTCTTCGGTGATGCCGGGCGCCGGCGCTTCCTCGACCACCTTCTGGTGGCGACGCTGCATCGAGCAGTCGCGTTCGCCCAGGTGGATGGCGTTGCCCTGGCCGTCGGCGAGCACCTGGATCTCCACGTGGCGCGGATTCTCCAGGAACTTCTCCATGTAGACCTCGCCGTTGCCGAAGGCCGCCTTGGCTTCCGACTTGGTGGTCTCGATGGCCGCCTTCAGCGCGCCTTCGACATGCACCACGCGCATGCCGCGGCCGCCGCCGCCGCCCGCGGCCTTGATGATCACCGGGTAGCCGATTTCGCGCGCGATCTTGGTGTTGGCGACGATGTCGTCGCCGAGCGGACCGCCGCTGCCCGGCACGCACGGCACGCCGGCCGCCAGCATCGCGCGGATCGCTTCGACCTTGTCGCCCATCATGCGGATGGTGTCCGCCTTCGGGCCGATGAAGATGAAGCCGGACTGCTCCACGCGCTCGGCGAAGTCGGCGTTCTCCGACAGGAAGCCGTAGCCGGGATGGATGGCCTGCGCGTCGGTCACCTCGGCCGCGGCGATGATCGCCGGGATGTTGAGGTAGCTGTCCTTCGAGGCGGCCGGGCCGATGCAGACCGATTCGTCGGCCATGGCCACGTGCTTGAGGTTGCGGTCGACGGTGGAATGCACCGCGACCGTGCGGATGCCGAGGGTGTGGCAGGCGCGCAGGATGCGCAGCGCGATCTCACCCCGGTTGGCGATGACGACTTTGTCCAGCATGGCGCGGACCTCAGCCGATCACGAACAGCGGCTGGTCGAATTCGATCGGCTGGCCGCTCTCGGCCAAGATCGACAGCACGGTGCCGGAGACATCGGCTTCGATGGGGTTGAACATCTTCATCGCTTCGATGATCGCCAGCGTCTCGCCGGCCTTGACCGACTGGCCAACGCTGACGAACGCCGGCTTGTCGGGCGACGGCGAGGCGTAGAAGGTGCCGACCATCGGCGCACGCACGACATGGCCGTCGGGCAGGGCGCTGCCCGGCTTGGCGGTGCCGCCGGTGGAGGCTTCGGTCGGCGAGCTCATCGGCATCGGCGCGGCGGGGCGCGCTTCCGCCGGGGGGGCCATCATCGGCGCCGCGGCCTGCATGACATAGCCGCCCTTGGGCGCGCGCGCCAGGCGGACGGATTCTTCGCCTTCCTTGATCTCGATTTCAGCGAGGTTCGACTCTTCCAGCAGGTCGATCAGTTTCTTGATTTTACGGAGATCCATGGGAGCCTCGTGGTTGAACGCTGTTCCCCGCAGGGAACAAAAAGGGAAAGTCAGGCCGGCAGCCGCAACAGGGCGGCGTCCAGCGCGTAACGGTAGCTGTCGGCGCCGAAGCCGCAGACCACGCCCACCGCCTTGTCGCTGAAATAGCTGGTGTGGCGGAAGGGTTCGCGGCTGTGCGGGTTGGACAGGTGGATCTCGATGAAGGGCACGGCCACCGCCGCCAGCGCGTCGCGGATCGCGACCGAGGTATGGGTGAAGGCGGCAGGGTTGATCAGGATGAAGGCCGTGCCGTCGGTGCGTGCGGCCTGGATCCGGTCCACCAGCGCGTGTTCGGCATTGGACTGGAAGGTCTCCAGCCGATGCCCGGCGGCCTGGGCCTGTGCGGTCAGCGCAAGGTCGACATCCGCCAGCGTGGCCTGGCCATAGACCTCCGGCTCGCGCGTGCCGAGCAGGTTGAGGTTGGGGCCATGCAGGACCAGCACTGTCGCCATTCGCGCCTCCAGCGGAAGGGCGGCAGTCTGCGCGATGCGGGGGATGCTGTCCAGTTCGCCGAAGTTTCGCGCGTTTTAAGCGTATGTTTGAATCGGGACACCGGTCCCGCCTGCGACACCATATATATGAATGCGTGCCCGGGACTCACGCCGCATTCGCACGCCGGGCGCGGGCGCTGGCTAGGCTGGACGCCCTTTCCCACCTGGGGCCGGCCCGGTTGTTCACCTTACACGTCGTCTGCATGGGGAACCTGTGCCGCAGCCCGCTGGCCGCGGCGCTGTTCCATGCCCGGGTGCCCGCGGGACGCTGCATGATCGTCTCGTCGGGCCTGGCCGCCCAGCCGGGACGCACGATCGATCCGCGCGCGGCCGCGGTGCTCGGTGCGCATGGCCTGCGCCCGCTGGAGCCGGCCGCGCGCGCCTTCGATCCCGCATCCGTCGGTCAGGACGATCTCGTGCTCGCCATGCAGCAGCGTCACCTGCAGGCTTTGCGCGCGCTGCTGCCGAGCGCGCGTCCGCGCATGCACCTGCTGGGCCGGTGGACGCCCTCGCAGGAGATCGATGATCCGATCGCGGGCACGCAGGACGACTTCGAGCGCACCTTCGCGTTGATCGAGCGCTGTGTCTCCGAATGGTGCGCGCACGATCGCCGATTGTCCGCCTGATCACGTCGCTGTACAGCGGTCCAGCTTCCTGACTGGACCGTTACGCGCGCTGCGCCATTTCATGCGCTCATCAAATTCCTGTCCGTAGCCTCGGGTCACTCAACAACGCCCCGTGTTGACGCGCAGGATCCCGAACGGACCAGGGTTCCTTGGGGCACTTCGTCCACAGCAACCCTGGGTGACAGATGGAGAATGCAAGGGTCGTTGCGGCAAGCGCCATCGCGCTCGCCGCCACGTTGTTCACCATTTTCTCGATGCGGCCATGGGCCCGGCGGGTCGGTCTCGTGGACCGTCCCAGCGGGCGCAAGCAGCACGTCGGCCGCGTCCCGGTGATCGGCGGCATCTGCTTCTTCGTCGGCACCCTGGTGGGACTGGGCTACCTGGGCTACGTCGACCGTTTCGTGATGAGCCTGATGATGGGCAGCGCGCTGATCGTGGCGGTCGGCGTGGCGGACGACATCAGCCACCTGAGCGTGCGCACGCGCCTGCTGGTGGAAGCGGCGATCGTCAGCCTGGTCATCCTCAGCACCGGCTACTACCTCGACCAGGTCGGCGGGCTCGTCCCGGTGTTCGAGCTGCGGCTGGGACTGCTCGGCATCCCGGTCACGATCGTCGCGGTGATCGGGCTGATGAATGCGTTCAACATGATGGACGGCATCGACGGCCTCGCCGCCTCCACCGCGATGGTGTCGATCGCCGCTATCCTCCTGTTCGCGCACGACGGCGCGCCCGATGTCGGCGCGACGCTGATGCTGCAGATCCTGTTCGCATCGCTGATTCCCTACGTCTTCGTCAATCTGGGATGGCCGGACGGCCGCAAGATCTTCATGGGCGATGCGGGAAGCACGGTCATCGGCTTCCTGGTCGGTTGGAGCCTGATCTATCTGAGCCATCCGCGTGTCGGCCGGCTGGTGCCCGTCGAGGTGCTGTGGTGCGTGGCGCTGCCGCTGATGGATACCGCGGCGGTGATGTACCGCCGCCTGCGTCGCGGGCGCTCGCCGTTCGCGGCCGACCGCCAGCACCTGCACCATCTGCTGATCGATGGCGGCCTGTCGGCGAACGCTTCGCTGTGGATCATCGTGTCGATAGGCGCGGCGCTGGCGTTGCTGGGCTATGCGCTCCGCAACGTGCCGCAGCCGCTGAGCTTCCTGGTGTTCGTCGCCAACACCGCGACGTACGTCGTCGCATTCCCGCGCCTGCTCGAGGCGATCGAGCGCTGGACGTCCGGACCCGCACCCGGACCGGGATCGCGTCGGACGCGACGCGAGTTCCCGGACGATGGCGAACTCAATCACGCACCGGTGTCCGTACGTCCGCTCGGTCCGCTTCCTTTCGAAGCGGTCGGCATCCCGTCCGCGACGGCGTCGGGCGCCATCCGCGACGTCGATGCGCCGCTGCATGCGCTGTGCCTGGTCAATGCATCCTGTGAGGGCGCCGGCGTGGCGCCGATCGCGCGGCGGCTGGCCGACGATGCGCGCTTCCAGGCGACCGTCTGCGTGGCCGAGGGCTCGGGTGGCGACGCCGGGCACCTGCTGCAGATGTTCGGGCTGGAGGCCCAGGCCAGCGTGTCCACCGAAGGCGGCGGCGCGGCCTATGGCGATGCGCAGGCCGAGATGCAGCAGCTGATCGGCGACACCAACCCCGACGTGATCGTGGTGCCCGGCGATGCGCCGGTGACGTTCGCGATGAGCCTGGCCGCGCACGCGCGCGACGTGCCCTTGGTCTGCGTCGATGCGGATGCACCGGCCTCCGGCACGCAGCACTGGCCCAGCGAAGCAAGCCGCCGCATCGTGCAGTCGCTCGCTGCGCTGCATGTCGCCCCCAGCGAGCTGACCAGCCGTCGCCTGAGCGGCGAAGGCGTGCCGAGGGAAAGCATCCTGGTGCAGGCCGACGTGGCGGATGACGCGTTGCGGACCGCGTTGCGTCAGATGCGCCGCGATGCCGATCTCGCACGTTCGCTGGCCGAAGGCTTCGGCTTCCTGCGCGGCAATGCGCCCCTGCTGCTGGCCGTCAGCGCGCGCAGCGACGCGCCGGACCAGGAGGGCGCGTTCTCGGACGCGCTCGCCATGGTGGCGCGCCGCCGGCCCGACGTGGACATCGTCTGGGTCGGCGGCGTGGGCGTGGCGCCGGGCGAGGGCGGCGATCCGCTGCACACGTTCGCGAACGTGCATCCGCTGGACGTCGACGACTTCCTGGCGTGGGCCTACCTGCTCGAGCGCGCCTACCTGGTGCTCGTGGGCGCGGGCGCACCGCCGCCGAGGCGCCTGCTGGGCAAGCCGGTGCTGGTAGCGCAGGAGGAAGCCGGCGCCGGAGACGGGGCCGTCGCCATCGGCGTCACGCCGGTCGCGATCGCGGGCCGCGTGCTGACGCTGCTGGGCGACGACGCCGTCTATGTCTCGCTGTGCGATGCACCGGACCTGGACATCCCCCGCGAGGACGGCTGCGCGCCGGTGCTGGAAGCGCTCGCAGGCCTGCGAGCGCCGCACGCGCCCCGCAGCGCCGCGCACGACCTGCGCGAACCCCTCGATGCCCGGGCTGCGTCATGACGGCGATCCCGTTCCCATCCGCGTGCCGCGAAAAGCGGCACGCCCACGACACGACATGCAAGCGAGGTGAACCATGGCGACCCAGCTGATCACGCGACGAAGCGCGGAACGACCGACCCTGGCAGCCGCCTCCGTACGCAACGACGACGTCGACATTCCCGCCCTGGTCTCCACGCTGGGCGCGAAGAAGAAGCTCATCCTGTTCGGTACCGCCGCCTTCGTGCTGGCGAGCGTCGCCTACCTCGCGGTGGTCACGCCGAAGTACGAAGCCAATGCCGTGGTCCAGGTGGAGAGCCGCCCGGCCATTCCGCCAGGGCTCAGCCCGAATGCGGCGATGCAGGCACCGCCTGCCATCCCGACCCCCGGCACCACCGAAGTCCAGCTGCTGACGTCGCGACGGGTGATCGGCGAGGCCATCACGAAGATGGATCTGGCGGTCGACGTGAAGCCGCAGCACCTGCCCGTGGTCGGCGACTTCATCGCACGCCGCTACCAGCAGTCCAACCCGGGCCAGCTGGCGTCGCCGTGGTTCGGCCTGTCGCAGTACGGCTGGGGCGGCGAAACCCTCGATATCGCCCGGCTCGAGGTGCCCGACCATCTTAAGGGCGTGCCGATGGAACTGACGGCCGGTGCGCAAGGGCGCTATGTCCTGTCCGCGCAGGGCCAGGTGCTCGCGCGCGGCCGCGCCGGTACGCCGGTGAATGCGGGTGGCGTGGCGATGCAGGTGCGCAGGCTGACGGCGCATCCCGGCATGCGCTTCCAGGTGACCCGCTACGATCCGTCGGCGGTGATGGCGGCGTTGAAAGAGAACATCACGGCGACGGAAATGGGCCGCAATTCCGGCGTGATCAGTCTGGTGTACGCGCACGCCGATCCCGAGCGGGCGCGCCGCGTCCTCGACGAGGTCACCGGCGCCTATGTGCGGCAGAACGTCGCGCGCACCTCCGCCGAAGCGGCCAGCCGGCTGAAGTTCGTCACCGAGCAGCTGCCGAAGGTGCGCGAGGAACTGGGCAAGGCCCAGGCCGCGTTGACTGCGTTCCAGACGCGAACGCAGACCCTGGATGTGGCGACGCAGAACCGCGCGCTGCTCGACCAGACGATCGCCCTGGATTCCAGCATCCAGCAGCTGCGCATCAAGATGACCGAAGTGGAGAACCGCTACACCGCGGCGCATCCGACCTACCGCGCGCTGCAGGACCAGATCAACCGGTTCCAGGGCGAGCGCAATGGGCTGCAGGGCCGGATCCATGATCTGCCGGACACGCAGCAGGTGCTGTTCCGCCTGAATCGCGACGTCGAGGTCACCAACCAGACCTACGCCAACCTGCTGGACCAGGCACAGCAATTGGAGATCGCCAAGGCGAGCGCGGTGGGCAACGCGCGCGTGATCGATCCGGCGGCCGTGAACCTCAACAGCCCGGCGTGGCCGAAGCCGCTGCCGGTGCTCGCCGCCGGCACGCTGCTCGGCCTGATGGTGATGGTGGTCGTGGTGCTGGTGCAGCAGATGTTCCGCCGCGGCGTGGAAGACCCGGTCGACATCGAACTGCTGGGCCTGCCGGTCTATGCGTCCATCCCGCTGAGCAAGAAGGGCCAGGCACTGACCTACCGCATGAGCCACCGTCGTCGTGACGGAAAATCGCGTTTGCTCGCGCTGAACGCGCCGTCGGACCTGGCGATGGAGGCGCTCCGCTCGCTGCGGACGAGCCTGCACTTCGCCCGGATGCGCATGCGCAACAACCTGCTGATGATCTCCGCGCCCAGCCCCGGTGTCGGCAAGACCTTCATCTGCGCCAACCTCGCGGTCACCATCGCGCAGACGGGGCAACGCGTGCTGCTGATCGATGCCGACATGCGCCGCGGCACGCTGCACGATGCGGTGGGCGTGCGCTGGCAGAACGGGTTGTCGGACGTCATCGAGGGCCGCATCCCGCTGGACGAAGCCGTCCGCCGGGTCGCGGGCGCCGAGAACCTCTCCTTCATCTCGCGCGGCGCGATCCCGTCCAACCCGTCGGAGCTGCTGATGCACGAGAACTTCAGCAACCTGCTGAAGCGCGTGTCGGGCGAATACGACATCGTGCTGATCGATACGCCGCCGGTGCTGGCCGTCACCGACGCGGCCGTCATCGGCCACCATGCCGGCACCTGCCTGATGGTGGTGCGCTGGGGCCTCAACCAGCAGCGCGAGATCGCCCTGGCCAAGCAGCGCCTGGAGCAGAACGGCGTGGAGGTGAAGGGCGCGATCTTCAATGGCGTGGAGAAGCGCGGCGCGGGCGAGTACGCCTACACCTACTACGAGTACCTGCCGGCACCGCGTGCCGGCGCCGGCCGCTGAGGAGGCGCCACCGATGCAGATCACCATGTCGCCGTACTACGGCACGCCGGATTTCACCGTGCTGGACCGCCATCCGGAGTACCACCGGATCGACCCGGTGTCGGTCGCCGACCTGCTGCGCAACGCCTTCGTCTATCCGCCGCATTCCATCTACGAGGGCGTCAAGCTGGTGACGTTCGGCTTCTCCGCCCACCAGGACATGCGTGCCGCACCGGACTTCCATTTCAAGTTCCGCAACGCCGGCGAGGTGCCGGAGGTCGCGGACCGGCCGCAGGACTGGATCGCGGTCTACCACCGCATGCTGTGCGATGCGATCACCCGGACGTGCGCGAACATGCGCTCGCCGTGGCTGCTGCAGAGCGGTGGCAAGGACTCCACGACCCTGGCGATCGCCCTCGCCGATGCGCGGCCCGACGCCACCTGCATCACCTATCTGGGCGGGCGCGAGGAGAACGAGCTCGAATCCGCACGCCATGTCGCGACCCGGCTGGGCCTGCGCCACGAGATGCTGGTCTGCGATCCCGGGCGCGCCTACGACCGCTACCTGGCACTGGCCGCGCGCATGCCGTTGCTGACGGCGGATTTCGCCCTGCTGTCCTATGCCGACCTCGCGACCGAAGTGGCCGCGCGCGGTGGCGACGGCGTCATCGATGGGCTCGGCGCCGACAGCTACTTCGGCACGCCGGTCGACCTGCAGCAGCAGCTGACGGTGCGCATGGCGCGCGGACTGCGCCTGCCGTTCGACGCCACCGGCCTGCCAGGGGTATCGGCCAGCTTCCCGCTCTGTTTCGCGCTCGGCACCCTGCAGATGACGCCGATCGAGCGCGTCTTCCCCGGCTCGCGCTTCAGCGATGCGGAAGTGGACGCGCTGTTCGGCGCCGACATGGCGCGTCGTTCGCGCGAGCGGCTGTCGCTGTTCAAGACGGAGATCGCGTCGGCCACCAGCGCGTGGGAATGGCGCGACATGTCGATGTCCATCGCCGGCTCGGCCGGCGCGTTCGCCAAGGGTCTGTACACGTCGCATGCGGCAGGGCTGGGCGCGGCCTATCCCTTCTGCGATCGCGCCCTGCGCGAATGGATCCATCATGAAGTGCCGCGCAGGCAGAAGGTGGACCCGGAATCGGGTTTGAACAAGATCCTCATCCGGCGCCACATCGCCGCCCACTTCGGCGAGCTGCCCTACGTGCAGCGCAAGGGCAGCTTCCGCTTCGATGTCTGCGGCCTGGCCGCGCAGCGATTCGAGCAGGTCCATGCGTTCGCCGCGCAAACGCGCGACACGCTGCCCGGTGCGGTCGCGTGGCTGGAGCGCAACCGCGGCCGCCTGGACAACAAGTACCACGCGTCGAAGTTCTACCTGCTGGCGGTGGTGTTGCCGTGGCTGGCGGCGCACGCAGCCGAGGCCGCCGGCACGGCCACGGAGCCGCGCCGCGAATCGATCGCGGCCTGATGCGGCTGTCCCGGCGTCGATGGATGGGAGCAGGCGCGGGCCTGCTGCTCGCTTCGGCGTTGCCGTCCCCGCGTGCGCTGGCGCTGGATGCGCGCGCCTTCGGCGCGCGGGGCGATGGCGTCACCGACGACACGCGCGCACTGCAGGCGGCCATCGACGCGCTGCCGGCCGGCGGCACGCTGGCGCTCGGGTCGGGCAACTACGTGATCGATCCCGAGCGCAGCCTGCGCCTGCGTTCGCGCACGCGCCTGTCCATGGCGCCCGATGCGCGGCTAATCGCGCGGGCGAACGCCGCGCCCCGGGCCTACGTCCTGCTGATCGAAGACGTGCATGACGTGCAGGTCAGTGGCGGACGCATCGTCGGCGATCGCGACCACCACCTGTCGACCACGGGCGAATGGGGTCACGGCATCATGGTGCGCGGCGCGGAACGCGTGTTGCTGCGCGATGTGCACATCACCAAGTGCTGGGGCGACGGCATTTCGGTCGGCGGCATCAGCGGCGCGAGGGTGCTGCCCAGCCGCGACATCCGCATCGAGGACGTGGTCTGCACCGGCAACCGCCGGCAGGGCCTGACGATCGGACGATCGCGCAACGTCCGCGTGCTGCGCTCCCACTTCCTCGCCACGCAGGGCACGCTGCCGGGCTGCGGCATCGACATCGAGCCCGATCCGGGCGCCGACGCCGAGGATATCGGCATCGAAGCCTGCACGCTGCGCGGCAACCATGGCGCAGGCCTGCAGGTCTACGAGCGCGGTCGCCGCATCACCGTCCGTCGCTGCATCATCCGCGGCAATCGCGGCGATGGGGTGCTGATCCGTGGCGGCGAACAGTGCGTGCTCGAAGACAACGACATCGCGGACAATGGCCTGCGCGGCATCGTCGTGCGGGGTGGTGGGCGCGACATCGTCGTTGCGGGCAACCGGTTCTCGGGCAATGCCATGGGCTTGCGTCGGCAGAAACCGCAGGCGATGAAGGGATGGATGCACGTCGACGTGGCCAAGACCGCGACGGACGTGCGCGTCGACCGAAGCAACCGGTTCGAATAATCTCTCTCGGCAGTACGATGGCGCGCGAAGCGAACGCATCCGCCCGAACAAGCGGACTCATCCGCGCTGAGCAAGCAGCCTCATCCGCGCTGGAGAAGCGGACTCAACCACGATCGCATGCATGCGGATACGTGACGGCGTTCGCGTGAACAGCTTGTGCATGCGCGAAGTGTTTGAAAGCGTTCACAGATACGTCGTTGCGTTAACCAGCGGTTGCTTCTCCATCGCTATAGTCGCCCCCGTCGCGATTTCACGCGGCGATCACCTGGCTACTTTTCCGACGGGCGCTTGCCCGCAAGGGGTTACGTTTGTGAAGAAGAATGTTCTCGTGCACGACGTGCGCGAGGCTGGGATGCCTCGGCGCGGTTTCCTGCAGAAATCGATGCTCTTCGCGCTGCCCGCCATCGGCGTGGCCAGCGGCATCCCGCGTGCGCTCGGCGCGGTCATGGCCGGCAACATGCCGGCGCTCTCGATGTCGGCGACCGCGGTCTACGATCCGCCGGCGCGCGCGCGTGGTGGCGCTTCATTGAGCGTGCGCGACTGGGGTGCGGCCGGCGACGGCGCGCGCGACGATACCGCGTCGTTCCAGGCGGCCGTCGATGCGCTGCCTGCGTCCGGCGGCACGATCCACGTGCCGGCGGGCGACTACGTGATCGATCCGACCCGCAACGTGCGCCTGCGCAGCAACATGCACCTGCAGCTCGCCGACGGCGCCATCCTGCGGGCGAAGCGCAACGACCAGGAGCGCGCCTACGTGCTGATGGTCTACAAGGTCAGCAACGTCGAGATCTCCGGTGGCCGCATCATCGGCGACCGCGACAACCACCTGGGCACCACCGGCGAATGGGGCCACGGCATCATGGTCCGCGGCTCGAGCAAGGTGACCATCCGCGACATCCACGTGTCGAAGTGCTGGGGCGACGGCGTCTCCATCGGCGGCGCCATGGTGACCAACGCGCCGACGATCCCGTGCAACGACGTGGTGATCGCCAACATCGTGAGCACCGGAAACCGCCGCCAGGGCCTGACCATCGGCTGCGCCACCAACGTCAAGGTCTACGACAGCGAGTTCAGCGACACGCGCGGCATCGCCCCCGAGTGCGGCATCGACGTGGAGCCCGATTCCCACGATGCGCGGATCACTTCGACCGTGCATATCGAGAACTGCGTCATGCGTGGCAACGCCGGCAACGGCGTGCTGCTCTACAAGCGGGTCAAGGGCGTCACCGTCAAGCGTTGCACCCTCGAGTACAACGGCGGTCACGGCCTGCTGACCATCGGTCCGGAAGACGGCTACATCGCGCTCAACACGATCCGCCACAACCACCTGGTGGGCCTGATGCTGGGCGCCAACACCTACAACTACCAGGTGAGCGGGAACGTCTTCCGTAACAACAATGCACGGCTGCATGGCATCAACACCGTCCTGAACCCGCTCGTCTCCATGACCGGCATCGTGGAGGGGAACAAGGGCAACGGCGCGCACGTCGCGAAGGTGTCTACCGCCACCGACATCCGGGTCACGACGAACCAGTTCGCGAAGTGATCGCGCGGGAAGGCCGCGTGGAGTGAAGAGTGCGTCAAGAGGCGGCCGCGAGGCCGCCTCTTCCGTTTCGGGCGTTCATGCGTGCCTGCGGCTTGTGGTGAGTGCGTCAATGGATTCCGCGGGGTCGTTTCCTAGAATCGCGGGTATCGATTCGCGCGGAGCCCGCCTTGAAGTTCATCCTGTTCGCCAACACCGACTGGTACCTCTACAACTTCCGGCTGTCGACGGCGCGTGCGTTGCAGGCGCGCGGCGTGGATGTGGTGATGGTCTCCCCTCCGGGCGAGTTCGGTCCTCGCTTCGCCGCGCACGGCGTGCGCTGGGTGCCGCTGCGCATGCAGCGTGCCAGTCTCAATCCGCTGCGTGAGGCGGGCACGCTGGCGAACCTGGTCGCGCTGCTGCGCGAGGAGCGCCCGGACCTCCTGCACAGCTTCACCTTGAAGTGCGCCGTGTACGGCGCGCTGGCGGCGCGCGCGGCGAACGTTCCGGCGTATGTCAATGCGGTGACCGGCCTGGGCTACGTATTCGCCAGCGACCGCATGAAGGCCCGCGTGTTGCGCCCGCTGGTCTCGGCGCTGATGCGCGCCGCGCTCGGCAGCGAGCGCTCGCGGGTGATCCTGCAGAATCCGGACGACGCAGAGGCCTTCCATGCGCTGCGCCTGGCGCCGCCCCAGCACATCCGCCTGATCCGCAGTTCCGGCGTGGACATCGCGCGCTTCAACGCCGACGGCCGGCAACCGCGCGGCGATGGCGCGTTGCGCGTGCTGCTGGCCGCCCGCCTGCTGAAGGAAAAGGGTGTGCGCGAGTATGCGGACGCCTCCGCGCAGTTGCGCGCCGAGGGTCGCGACGTCCGTTTCCTGCTGGCGGGCATGCCCGACGAGGGGAACCCGAGTTCGGTCACGCGCGGCGAGGTCGAGGGCTGGCAGTCGCAGGGTCTGCTGACATGGCTGGGCCACGTGGACGACATGCCTGCGCTGCTGCGCGACGTCGACGTGATGGCGTTGCCCAGCTACTACCGCGAAGGGGTGCCGAAGAGCCTCATCGAAGCCGCGGCCTGCAACATCGCGCTCGTCACCACCGACCTGCCCGGTTGCAGGGAGGTGGTGACCCGGGATGGCCACGACGGCTTGCACGTGGTGCCGCGCAGCGCCGACTCGCTGGCCCGGGTACTGGCGCGGCTCGACGATGATCGCGTGCTGCTTCACGCGCTGGGCGTACGGGCACGGGAGAAGGCGCTCGCCGACTTCGACGAGCGCACGGTCATCCGCCGGACCTGCGAGGTCTACGACGAGCTGCTGCCGCAGCCGCTCGCGGCGGCGGCATGAGCCAGGCCTTGCCCGTGCCCTGGCGTCCCGCGCTCGCCGCGTTGTCCGTGCTGTCGCTGGCGACGGCGGCAGGCGCAGCGATGGTGTTCCTCACCCAGGTGGTGCTGGCGCGCCATTTCGGGCCGGCGCACTACGGCCTGTTCGCTTCGTCGCTGGCGACGGTCAGCCTGGTCGCACCGCTGGCCGGATTCGGCCTGTCCCAGTTCCGGCTGAAGGCGCATGGCGCGGAGGGATGGGCGGCCGAGCGGTGGCAGCCGGCATCGTCGCGCTTCCTCGTCCTCACCAGCGTGCTGGCCGTCGGCGGGGTCGTGGCGTGGGCGCTGGCCGGGCCCCCGGTCGATGCCGCCACGCGTTCCATGCTGCTGGCGCTGGCCCCCTTCATCCTCGGCCTGCTGGCGGTGGAACAGATCGGCAGCAAGCTGCGCCTGGAAGAGCGGCACGCGGCGCTGGCAGGGTGGCAGCTGCTGATGCCGGCAGGCCGACTGGCGATCGCCCTGCTGGCGGTCGCGGGCCTCTCGATGTCGATCCATGCCGTAGCCTGGGGCCATGCCGTGCTGGCGGTCGTGGTGCTCATGCTGGCAGTGCCGCAATGGCGGGCGATGCGCAGCGGCGATTGGACGCTCAAGGGCCACGGCCCGCGCGATCCCCTGTTGGCCCGCGACATCGTGCGACCCGACGCCCGCATGCTGTTCCGGCAGGCATGGCCTTACGGTGTCGCCGCCGTGCTGTACCCGGTGTTCTTCCAGATCGGCACGGTGCTGCTGAAGTACCTGCGCGGCGACGCGGAGGCTGGCGTGTTCGGCATCGCGCTGGCGGTGATGACGGCGATCTATCTGTTCCCGACCACGGTGTACCAGAAGTTCCTGCTCGCGCGCCTGCACCGGTGGGCGGTGCATGACCGTGCGCGCTTCCGACAGGTGTACCGGCTGGGCTGCATCGGCATGCTGGCGAGCGGCCTGCTGGTCGGCGTCGTGCTGGCGGCGCTGTCGGGCGAAGCGGTCCGCGTGTTCGGCGAACGCTACGCGGGCCTGCAGCCCTTGCTGATGCTGTTGGCGGTGTGCGTACCGGTGCGCTTCCTGTCCACGGCAGTGGGCGCCGTGCTGCTGACCGAAGGCCAGATGGCCTACCGCGTGGGCGCGATGCTCGCGGCCGCCACGGCCGCGGCCTTGCTCAACCTGCTGCTGATCCCCGCCCACGGCGCGATGGGTGCGGCGTTCGCGACGCTCGCCGCAGAAGCCCTGTTGCTGCTGGCGATGTACCACGGCGCGCGGCGCGCCGCGGCCCTGCGGGGTGCGCCATGACCGCGTTGCGGACGGCCTTCACGGGCTACTACGGCATGCGCAACTTCGGCGACGACCTGTTCGGCGTACTGTGCACGCGCGCGGCCCAGGCCTATTGGCATGCGGCTCCGCGCGTCGTCGGGCCGCCGTTGGCCGCGGCGCCCGCGCGCAGCACCGTGCCGCGTCGCTATCCGACGCGCTGGTACGGCGGCACCGGCGTCGTCGGCAAGGCGAGCCGGTGGCTCAGCTTCGCCCGTGGCATCCATGACTGCGACGTGCTGGTGATGGGCGGCGGTTCGGTGATCACCGCGCGCGAATCGTTCCGCAAGCCGATGATGCTGTCCGCCGTGGAGCGCGGTGTGCAGCTCGCGGCCGTGGGCGTTTCGATCGGGCCCTTCGACGATGCGCGCGACGAGGATTTGGTCGCCGCCTTCCTGCAGCGGTTCCGCTACCTGTCCGTACGCGACGCGCGCTCGCACCGCCTCGCCCAGGCGATGGGCCTGGAGGCGATCACTCACGCGGGATGCGACCTGGCGGCCTTGCTGCCGGCGCTGGGCCCGCGCACCGCCGCCCCGGTGAAGATGCCGAATGCGCCCGTGCGTGTCGGCGTGGCGCCGTGCCGTTATCGCGAAGACGGCGAGTACGCCGCCCCGTCGCGGCGGCGCTGGGAGGAGCACCTGATCGCCACGCTGGCGGACCTGCGCCGGACGCGCGATGTCTGCGTCGACGTGTTCAGTCTCAACGAGCATCCGCACCACGGCGACAGCGCCTTGGCGCAATCGCTGGTGGAGCGGCTGCGCACCGAAGGCGTGGCGGCCACGTGGCGCGCATACGCGAGCCAGGACCCGTTGCGGACCGTCGATGCGCTGGCCGCGTGCGACGTGGTGGTGAGCGCGCGTCTGCATGGCGCCATCGTCGCCTACCTGCAGGAGGTGCCGTTCATGATCATCGACTACCACCCGAAGTGCCGCGATTTCGCCGACGACATCGGCTTGCATCCCTTGCTGCGTGTCACCGCGGCGGAGGCGGAGAATCCATTCAGCGAAGCGTTGCCTGCCTTGCTCGCAGGCGAACGGCAACCGCGCGTTTCACGCGCCGCTTACGCACAGCGGGCGCCCGACATCTTCCAATGCGCACCATGGGCCCAGGCATGAACGACGACATCCCATCTCCTTCCCTTCCCGGCGCACCGGCACCCGTCAGCGTCGTGGTGCCGTGCTACCGCTGCGGCGACACGATCGGCGACGCGGTGGCGTCGATCGCGGCGCAGACCCGGCCTCCGGCGGAAGTGCTGCTGGTGGACGATGCCAGCGGCGACGATACCCTCGATGCGCTGCATCGCGTCGCCGGTGCGTACCCGACAGGATGGGTCAAGGTGGTCGCGGCATCGCCCAATGGCGGGCCGTCGCGTGCGCGCAACCTCGGCTGGCAGCAGGCGGTGCAGCCGTACATCGCCTTCCTCGACGCCGACGATACGTGGGCACCGGACAAGCTCGCGTGGCAGATGGCCGAACTCGAACGCGATCCGCGCATTGCCCTGATCGCGCACCGCATGAAGGTGGCGCCGCGTGGCGCCACGCCCGAGCCCGTGCGCGGCGCCGTGCGTACCCACGTGATCGGGCGTCGTCGTCTGCTGCTCAACAATCCGTTCCCCACCGCCTCGGTCATCCTGCGCCGCGACCTGCCGTTCCGTTTCAACGAGCGGTTCCGCCGGGTGGAAGACTTCCTGCTGTGGGCGCAGATCGGCTTCTCCGGCTATCGCTGCGTCAAGCTCAACCAGGTGCTCGCCTACTGGCACAAGCCCACGTTCGGCGCGGCCGGACTCAGTGGCGACCTCGATGCGATGCATCGTGCCGGCAAGGAGGTGCGGCGCGAACTGTTGGCCGCCGGTCTGGTCACGCGTGGCGAGCACTGGTTCGCGCGCAGCGTGGGCCTGGTGCGGCGCGGACGCCGGCGCATGTTGCTGATGATGCGGCCGGCCGCGACACGGTGACCGCATGACGAGTCCCGGCATCGAGTTGCCCTACCTGCGCTCGGCCCATAGCCCGCAGGCGAATGCGGAGCGTTGGCTCGGCGTCGTGTGGCTGCTGGCCGTGGCGCTGTTCGGTTGCTGGCTGGTGGGCAGCCGCCCGCTGGACATCGGCTCCGACACGGAGACGTACGCGGGCTTCTTCGAGAGCCTGGACCAGGGCGTGCCGGAGACCCGCCTGGAGCCCGGTTTCGCCTACCTGAGCTACGGCTTGCGCCTGCTGGGCCTGGGCGTGCCGGGATACCAGGCGGCGCTGTTCGCATTGCTGCTGCTCGGCGTCGCCATCGCCGTGCGGATCAATCATCGCGTGTTTCCGCCGACGCAGGCGTATCCGACGCTGTTGTGCGCGTCGTTGCTGCTGCTGTTCATCTCGCCGATGTTCGTCAACGCGTCGATCAACGCCATCCGCCAGGGCCTGGCGGCGCCGCTCGTGTTCGCTGCCCTGCTGTGCTTCCAGCAGCGCCGATGGTGGAGCTTCGTGCTGCTGGGCGCAGTGGCGGCCAGTCTGCACGTGTCTTCCCTGTTGTATCTGATCTGTGCGCCGGCGCTGCTGTTGAAGCCGAATCCGTTGCGCGTGCTGGCGGCGCTGGCGTTCCTTGCCTACGTCAGCGGCCTGTCGATGAAGGTGGTGGGCATGGTGTCGCCGACGCTGTACACCACGGTCATGGAGTACACGGCCAACGACAACTATCGCGCCGGCGTACGCATCGACTTCGCGGTGTTCACGATCTTCTGGTACCTGCTCGTGCTCGCGGTGTCGCCATGGGTGCAGCCGGCGGCGCGCAAGCCCTTGCAGGCGTGCGCGTCGGCTTACCTCGTCATGGTGTTGCCGTTCTTCGTGATCGGGTGGGGCTACTTCTCCAACCGCTACCTGCTGCCGGGCTGGCTGGCCATCTCGCTCATCCTGGCCGCCGCCTGCTGCTACAGCCGGCTCGCGCCATTGCGGCAACCGCTGCTGCTCGGCGCCGGTCTGGCGGCCGCTTGTGGCGTGCTGTTCTTCTATGTCAGTCGCGGCATCGTCATCTGAGGCCGCGCGATGAAGACCCTGGCCGAACTGGTGGTGTCGTTGAGCTATCCGCCCGCGTTCTCGTTGTGCCTGCTTGGCGTCGCGGCGCTGGCGTGGCTGCTGCGACGGCACTGGATCGCCGGCGGCATCGCGGGCGCGGCGTTCGCGTGGTCTGCGCTGTGGTCGATTCCGCTCGCTTCGGAAACGTTGCGGGGCGCGCTCGAGCACCGCTATGCCGTGCAGGAGGCCGCCGCGCTGCCGTCGGCCGATGCGATCGTCGTGCTGGGCGGCGGCAGCAACTATGCGTGGCTGGACCGCGAGGACGTGGATCCGGCGCGGCTGCGCAGCAGTCGCCTCGCGGCGGGTGCGCGCGCCTGGCACGCGGGCAAGGCACCGACGGTGATCCTGAGCGGAGGCGGTGTCGGCAACACCACCGAAGCGCGCAGGATGGCCGCCGCGATCCAGCGCCTCGGCGTGCCGCCGGCTGCCCTGATGCTCGAGGAACGCAGCCACGACACGCGCGACAACGCGCGCTTCAGCACCGCGCTCGCGACCGAACGGGGCGGGCGCCATGTGCTCCTCGTGACCTCCGCGCTGCACATGCCGCGCGCCGCGTTGCTCTTCACGCAGGCCGGCGCCGAGGTGACGCCGGTGCCGGTGCCGGAAGGGCGGCGCGCCGTCGGCGTGCGTGAACGCTGGCTGCCTTCGCGACGTGCACTGTGGCGCAGCGGGCGCGCATTCAAGGAATTCGCTGCGCTGACGGCCGCATGGATCGGTGCGCACGCGCATTAATCCGCGGTTGTGCTGCTTCCGCCGTTCTCTTCACGCCACCGTTGCCACGATCCGGACAACGACCGCGACGACATGCCGCGCATGCGTCGCCGCCATCCGAAACAGCGAGGTGCCCGGTAGTGAACATCCAACGTCCCGTCCAAGTCCTGCTCGCCACGGCGATCCTCGTCGCGCTCTCCGGCTGTTCGCTCGGGCCCGGCCAGCGCATGATGCGCGACGCCAGCGTACCCAGCGGCGACGGCGATGCGCAGAGCGACGTGCGCATGGTGCCGATCACGCAATCGCTGGTTGCCGCACCGCGCACCGCCGTCGCGTTGCCGCCCGCGCTGGCGCAGTACCGCCCGGAGGCGTACCGCATCCAGCCGGGCGACACCCTGATCGTCACCGTATGGGATCACCCCGAGCTGACGACGCCGGCGGGCAACCAGCAGCAGGCGACCACCAACGGGCGCCTGGTGCAGCCGGACGGCAGCTTCTTCTTTCCTTACGCCGGCAAGCTCAATGTCACCGACCAGACGATCGAGCAGGTGCGCAGCACGCTGGCAAGCCGCCTGAGCCAATACCTCAAGTCGCCCCAGGTGGACGTCAACGTGGTCGGCCACGGCGCGAAGGTCAGCCTGCAGGGCGCGTTCGAGGACACGGCGCCGCAGGAATTCACCACTGTGCCGCTGACGTTGTCGCAGGCCGTGGGCCGTGCGCGCATCAACGTGGCAGAGGCGGATCTCTCCGGCTTCGTGCTGACGCGCGACGGCACCGACTATCCGCTCGATCTCGATGCGTTGAATCGCGGCACCGTCGCCGCCGACGTGTACCTGAAGCCGGGAGACCGGCTGTACATGCCGTTCAACGATCGCAAGCAGGTGTATGTGATCGGCGAGGTGCTGCGTCCCCAGGCGTTGACGTTCAAGACCACCGACATGAGCCTGACTCAGGCCCTCGGCCGCACCGGCGGACTGAATCCGGTGACGGCCAAGGGCGGCGCGGTCTACGTGATCCGCGGCATGGAAGACAATGCGGCCGACCAGGCGACGGTGTACCACCTGGACGCCACATCACCGGTGGCCTTCACGCTGGCGGACCGCTTTTCGCTGCGGCCGGGTGATGTGGTGTGGGTGGGACCTGCCGGGGTGACGCGCTGGAACCGCTTCCTGACCCAGCTGCTGCCGTTGTCCGGCATCATCAGCAATGCGGCCTCGGCGCAATACAACTTCGACCGCGGCAACTGATCGTGGGCCGATGCGGATCACGCATCCAGCGTTTCCTCCTCGCGCGCATAGGGCTGCGCGCGAGGCGCCCGCACTAGTCCGGGAGGCGCCACTTCTCCGCCTGCGGCGCGCAGCGCGTTGCGACGCGACGCCAGCACCCGCAGGCGATCGGTGCGTGCGAGCGCCCAGCGCGCCGACCAGCGCATGCCCGCGGGGATCGAACGCACGGCGACATTGGCCTGCGGTTGTCGGGGGTCGTCCATCAGGACGACCACCAGCCAGCCGCCACGGCACGCGGCCACTTCGAGCACGGGATGCCCGGCGAGATCCAGTCGCGCACCGCTCCAGTCGTCGTCGGGCGTTGCTTCCACCCACTGGAAATCGTCGGGAAGTTTCATGGGGACAGCCTTGGTCATGGGGACAGCCTTCTCGCTTGCACGGGGGGAGAGTGGGTCGCAGGACGCGACCAGGTCCGTCATCGACGGACGCAACGTGGTTCTTCGCGGAGAAACGCGGATGTTCTTGTTGGTGTGTCCCGATCATAAAGAGTACGAAGGCGTCACGACGATTTCTGTTGAGTCCGCTTCAGCCACAAGCCAGTGATGTGGGCATGCGTGCACTGCATCACATCGAGTCATGTGCATGAATGGCGTTCACGCGCTCATCGCATCGCATGCTGCGTGTGGCGCGGTTGCGTCCGCTTGCGGGGAAGACGCCGATGAATGAGAAGAAGCGCAAGTGGGGCTTCGCGCTGCTCACCCCGGAGCAACGCAAGGAGATCGCCAGCAAGGGCGGTCGCGCGGCGCAGAAGCGCGGTCGAGCGCATCAGTTCGACAGCGACGATGCGCGCGAAGCGGGCAAGAAGGGAGGAGCGAAAGTCAGCCAGGATCGCGCGCACATGGCGCGCATCGGCGCGAAAGGCGGACGCGTGCGGCCCAGCGAACGGCAGGCATCCCGCGACGGCGAGGAAGAGTGAACGGCGCGCCGCGCGCCGGCCGGGTCAGTCGACCCAGCCGCTGATCTCGCCGTGGGTGAAAGGTCCGACCTTCTGCCGCGCGATGCGGCCGTCGGCATCCACCAGCACGGTGTATGGCAGCACGCCTTTCGCATTGCCCAGCCACACACTCGCGTCGGACGGGCCGGGCGTATCCAGCACGATCGGGTAGCGCACCGGCACCTGCGCGGTGAAACCGCGCACGCCTTCGGGCGTGTCGAGCGCGAGGCCGATCACCTGCACGCCGTCTTCGCCCTGCGTCGCGGCGAAACGGTCGAGCTCCGGCATCTCTTCGATGCACGGCCCGCACCAGCTCGCCCACACGTTGATCAGCAGTCGCTTGCCGGCGTAGCGCGTGCGCAGGTCGACCACGGCGCCGTCCAGTCCGGGCAGCGCGATCGCCGGCATCGGATCGCCGATGCGCGCGGGGGTGACGCCGGCCGGTGGTGCGGGCGCCGTGGCGTTCGTGGCCGCATGCAGGGCGCGTTCGCCCACCTGCGTGCGCCAGAAAGGATTGCCGTTGAACCACAGGCTGGCCAGCAGGCCGAGGCCGCCGGCGGCGAGCGCCACCAGCAGCACGCGCGAGGTCGTCGCCTTCATCGTGCGGCGCGCTCGAAAGCCTGGCGCATGCCGTCCTGCGTGAGCACCGTCGGCAGTACTTCGCCGGCACCGCCGCCACGCGGATACATCACGTACAGCGGCACGCCGACGGCGCCGTGTTCTTCGAGGAAGGCCGTGATCGCCGGGTCCACGTTCGTCCAGTCGCCCGTCATCATCACGGCGTCGTGGGTCGTGAGGAGCTCGCGGAACGCGGGCGTGTTGAGCACCGTCTTCTCGTTGGCCTTGCAGGTGACGCACCAGTCGGCCGTCATGTCGACGAAGACGATGCGGCCTTCGGCGCGCAAGGTGCCCAGGGCTTCGGCGGAATAGGCCACATGATCCTCGCCGCGTGTCGCGATCGACGATGCTTTCGGCATGCGGTGCGCGACCACCAGGGGCAGCACCGATGCCGCCACCAGCAATCCGGCCAGCACGCGTTGCAGCGGCGCGGTACGCAGCCGCAGGCGCTGCCACCACCACAGGCCTAGCGCGAGCACCACCAGCCCCACCAATGCGAGGCCGACCGCGTCGACGCCGCGCTGGTTGCCCAGCACCCACAGCAGCCAGGCCGCCGTGAGGTACATCGGGAACGCGAGCACCTGCTTGAGCGTCTCCATCCACGGGCCCGGCCGCGGCAGACGGTTGGCCAGCGCCGGCACGAAACCGATCAGCAGGAACGGCAGCGCCAGGCCGAGGCCGAGCATCGCGAACACCAGCAAGCCCAGCACGCCCGGCGCGGTGAAGGCATACGCAAGCGCCACGCCCATGAACGGTGCGGTGCACGGGCTGGCCACCACCACCGCCAACACGCCGGTGAAGAAGTCGCCGGCCGGACCGCTGCGCGTCGCCAGTCCGTGGCCTGCACCCGCGAGGCGATGGCCCACCGTGAACACGCCCGACAGGCTCATGCCCACGGCGAACATCACGTAGGCCAGCACGCCGACGACCCAGGGCTGCTGCAACTGGAAGCCCCAGCCCAGTGCCTGGCCCGCGTAGCGCAACGCGATCGCGAGCGCGCCCACCGCGACGAAACTGGCCAGCACGCCGGCCGTGTACCAGAGCGCGCGACGGCGCGCGTCGTTGCCGCTGCGACCGCTCTCGGCCAGCGACAAGGCCTTGAGCGAGAGGATCGGCAGCACGCACGGCATCAGGTTGAGCACCAAGCCGCCGAGCAGCGCGAACGCGAAGGCGGTCAGCAGCGAGATGGACCCGTAGCCTTTGACGTTGGCAATCACGTTCTTGGGCGGACGCGTGCGCTCGACATCGGTGGCCGTGTCGGCCATCTTCCCGGCCGTCGTCGTCTCTGCGGGCGCATCGACAGGCGTGGCCACGGGTGCCACGACGGCGGGCGCTTCGCTCACGACCGCATCCGCCGGCGTCACCGTGCCGGCGGGAATCGCGAGCTTCACCCGGCGCGTCATCGGCGGATAGCAGATGCCGTCGGTCTGGCAGCCCTGGAACGTCACCCGCAGCGTCGCGTTGAGTGCGTTGGCGCGATCGCGCTTCAACGGCACCGGCACCTCGGCCTGATCGAAGTACACGGTGACGTCGCCGAAATGCTCATCGCGGTGCGCCTTGCCCTTCGGCCAGCGCGGCGCCTGCAGCGAGACGCCCTGCGCGCCTTCCAGCGCCATCGAGGTGCGGTCGCGGTAGACGTAGTAGCCGCGCGCCGGGGTGAAGCGCAGCAGCAACCGGTCGCCGTCGAAGGCGATCGCTTCGAACGCGAACGCCTGCTCGGCCGGCAGCGGCAACGCCTCCACACCGGTCTGCGTCTTCTGTCCCAGCAGGCTGCCACCGGCCGCACCCGCGCCCAGCGGCACGAAGGCCTCAGCGTCGGCCTCGGCAGGCGGCAGCGCGACCTTCAGCGTGCGTGTCTGTGGCGGATAGCAGATGCCGGCATCCGCGCAGCCCTGGTACTTGATCTTCAGACTGACGCTGTCGGTGCCGGGCGCGGGTCGGCCGGGTAGGGTGGCGACCAGTTCGCCGCGGTAGGTCTCGACATCGCCGAAGAATTCGTCGCGGTAGGCCTTGCCCTTAGGCAACTGCAGGGGCTGCGCGGCGAAGCCGGGGTCGGCGTCCACGCCGGTCCGGTGCCGGTACAGGTAGTAGCCCTCGGTGATCTTCCAGCGCACCTCGATGCGGTCGCGCGTCGGCGCGCTGACCGTCAGCACGAAGGCATCGTCCACCGGCAGCAGGTCGTCCTGGGTGATCGCGGCGGAGGCGGCGGGCGCCACCAGCACGGCCAGGGGCAGCAGCAGGCGGGCGAACAGGGTACGGATCGGCGTCATCGGGTCACTCGGGTCGGGCGTCGGCACGGGTTTCCGCGGCGACCCAGTCCAGGTAGGCGGGCAGGCCGGCGGCGGTTTCGACCGCCAGGATCTCCGGCAGTTCATACGGATGCAGTTCGGCCAGCCGGGCCATCAGGGCCTCGCGCCGGTCGGTGGAGGTCTTGGCCAGCAGCTGGACCTCCGTGGCCTGTTCCACCCGGTCCTGCCAGCGGTAGGTCGAGACCACGCCAGGCAGCAGGCTGACGCACGCCGCCAGGCGCTCCTCGACCAGGGTCCGCGCCAGCCGCTGGGCGGTATCGGCGTCCGGGCAGGTCGACAGGATCAGGAAGACAGGCATGGGCCGCCGATTATTGCAGACCCGCCCGGCCGGCCCCTGCGACAAAGATGCGCACCCGCCCTTGAACGCCGTTCGGCGCCCCCCATATCCCCTGCATCCCGGCCTGGCCGGGTTTTTGTACCCGTGGCGTTGGCACTCCCCTGAGTCGAGTGCTAACATCTCCGCCCCTTTCCCAGTCCAATCAATCACTTAAGAGGGTTGACATGAGCAACATCAAGCCGCTGTACGACCGCCTGGTGGTCAAGCCGATCGAAGCCGAAGAAACCTCGCTCGGCGGCATCATCATTCCCGACGCTGCCAAGGAAAAGCCCACCAAGGGTGAAGTCATCGCCGTCGGCGAAGGCAAGTTCGTCGAAGCCACCGGCGGCGTGCGCGCCCCGAAGGTCAAGGTCGGCGACAAGGTCATCTACGGCCAGTACTCCGGTTCCGCCTACAAGCAGGACGGCATCGAGTACAAGATCATCAAGGAAGACGACGTCCTCGCGATCCTCGGCTGATCGCGCGCGGCGGCCCTGCGCCGCCGCCCACGTCACCGCAATCCTCTTTGATGCGGGCCCCGCGCCCGTCTCACGAACCACTCTCAATATTCCTGGAGTTGCACATGGCAGCCAAAGATATCCGTTTCGGTGAAGACGCCCGTACGCGCATGGTGCGCGGCGTGAACATCCTCGCCAATGCCGTCAAGGCCACCCTCGGCCCGAAGGGCCGCAACGTCGTGCTCGAGAAGAGCTTCGGCGCCCCGACGATCACCAAGGACGGCGTCTCCGTCGCCAAGGAAATCGAACTGGCCGACAAGTTCGAGAACATGGGCGCGCAGATGGTCAAGGAAGTCGCTTCCAAGACCTCCGACAACGCCGGTGACGGCACCACCACCGCCACCGTGCTGGCGCAGGCGTTCATCCGCGAAGGCTCCAAGGCCGTCGCCGCCGGCATGAACCCGATGGACCTGAAGCGCGGCATCGACCAGGCCGTGAAGGCCGCCGTCGAAGAGCTGAAGAAGCTCTCCAAGCCGACCGCCGACGACAAGGCGATCGCCCAGGTCGGCACCATCTCGGCCAACTCCGACAGCAACATCGGCGACATCATCGCCGAGGCCATGAAGAAGGTCGGCAAGGAAGGCGTGATCACGGTTGAAGAAGGCTCGGGCCTGGAGAACGAACTCGACGTCGTCGAGGGCATGCAGTTCGACCGCGGCTACCTGTCGCCGTACTTCATCAACAACCAGCAGTCGCAGCAGGTCGAATTCGACGACCCCTTCATCCTGATCCACGACAAGAAGGTCTCCAACGTCCGCGAACTGCTGCCGGTGCTGGAAGGCGTCGCCAAGGCCGGCAAGCCGCTGCTGATCGTGGCCGAAGAAGTGGAAGGCGAAGCCCTCGCCACGCTGGTGGTCAACACCATCCGCGGCATCGTCAAGGTCGCCGCCGTCAAGGCGCCGGGCTTCGGTGACCGCCGCAAGGCCATCCTGGAAGACATCGCCACGCTGACCAACGGCACGGTGATCTCCGAGGAAGTCGGCCTGCAGCTCGAGAAGGCCACTATCAACGACCTGGGTCGTGCGAAGAAGGTCGTGATCTCGAAGGAGAACACCACCATCATCGACGGCGCCGGCGATGCCGAGCGCATCCAGTCGCGCATCAAGCAGATCAAGGCGCAGATCGAAGAGACCTCTTCGGACTACGACCGCGAGAAGCTGCAGGAACGCGTGGCCAAGCTGGCCGGCGGCGTGGCCGTGATCAAGGTCGGTGCCTCGACCGAAATCGAAATGAAGGAAAAGAAGGCCCGCGTCGAAGACGCCCTGCACGCCACGCGTGCAGCGGTGGAAGAAGGCGTGGTCCCGGGCGGCGGCGTCGCGCTGATCCGCGCGCTGCAGACCATCGGCACCCTGAAGGGCGCCAACGAAGACCAGAACCATGGCATCCAGATCGCCCTGCGCGCGATGGAAGCCCCGCTGCGCGAGATCGTCACCAACGCCGGCGAAGAGCCGTCGGTGATCGTCAACCGCGTCAAGGACGGTTCGGGCAACTTCGGCTACAACGCCGCCAACGGCGAGTTCGGCGACATGATCGAGTTCGGTATCCTGGACCCGACCAAGGTCACGCGCTCCGCGCTGCAGAACGCCGCCTCGATCGCGGGCCTGATGATCACCACCGAAGCGATGGTGGCCGAGGCTCCGAAGAAGGACGAGCCGGCGATGCCGGCCGGCGGTGGCATGGGCGGCATGGGTGGCATGGACTTCTAAGTCCCCGCGTCCGGCTTCACCGTTCCAGGAAAGGCCCCGCAGCGATGCGGGGCCTTTCGTTTTCCGCGATATGCGCATCGCGACACCGCAACAAGCGTTCCCGCAAAGCCGCGCGCGGGACACCTTTCCGCCGGACCCGCTCCGTAGCGTACGACCTTCGGTGCTTAACGATGTTTTCACCGAACACGACGCGAACGACAGCCATCGAGGAGAGGGATTCAGATGAAACGACATGCATTGCGCGACGCGATCCGCGTCGCCCTGGTCGCGTGCGCGGCCACCGCGGCGGCGGCCCACGCGCAGGAGGCGCCGGCGCCTTCCGGCACGGCGCCCACCACCCTGGACCGCATCGAGGTGACCGGTTCGCGCATCCGCCAGGTGGATGTGGAGACCGCTGCGCCGGTGCTGGTGATCTCGCGCGAGGACATCCAGAAGCAGGGCTTCAATTCCGTCGCCGACATCCTGCAGAACATCACCAGCGCGGGCAGTCCGGCGGTGAGCCGGATCACGCCGCTGGCCGCGGGCGAGGCGGTGGGCGGTGCGTACATCGATCTGCGCAACCTCGGCCCCAACCGCACCCTGGTGCTGGTCAACGGGAAGCGGCTGGGCATCACCACCGGCGGCTTCCAGGATCTCTCGCAGATCCCGGCGGCGATGATCGAACGGATCGAGGTGCTGAAGGACGGCGCATCCACGCTGTACGGCTCCGATGCGATCGCCGGCGTCGTCAACCTGATCACCCGGCGCAACATGGATGGCATGCAGGCCAGCGTCTACGGCGGCCAGTACGCGCAGGGCGACGGCCAGCGCACGGTCCTGGACCTGATCGCCGGTTTCAGCGGCGACCGCGGCTCGGTGACCGTCGGCGCGGAGTACACGGAGGAGGATCCGGTGTGGGCCACGGACCGCTGGTTTTCGGCGAACCGCTTCCCGATGGGCGAAGGCCGGGCACCGAGGCCGGGCGGAGAAAGCGGAACCACGCAGTACGGCCGCCTGATCGTCCCGGGGCGCGGCAACTTCACGCTGCGGCGCGAGACGCCCGGACTCGATCCGCGCGACCTGGACAGCTACCGCGCGCTGGACGATACCGATTTCTCGCTGCCGGTCCAGCAGTCCACGCTGCTGGCGGGCATCGAACGCAAGTCCGTATTCGTCAACCTCGACTACGCGCTCAGCGACCGCCTCCGCTTCGCCGGCGACATGCTCTACACGGACCGCGCCTCGTTCTCGCGCAATGCGGGCTATCCGTACTCATCGCAGGCGTTCGACACGCCGATGTCGATCGACAGCTACTACAACCCCGTCGGCAACCAGAGTGGGGACGCGGATCCCACCGCCGTGCACTTCACCCGCCGCGGCTGGGAAGTGCCGCGCGAGAACCGGCTTTCGCTCAGCACCTATCGCTTCAGCGGCACGCTGTCGGGGTACTTCGACCTGGCCGGGCGCAGCTGGGACTGGGATGTGGGCTACCTCTACAACCAGAACAAGGGCGTGCAGGTCGGCACCGGCAACCTCAATCTGGCCGCGGTGCGCATGGCGGTGGGGCCTTCGTTCCTCAACAGCCAGGGCGTGGTCCAGTGCGGGACACCGGACAACCCGATCCCGCTCGGTACCAGCCAGGGCGAATGCACGCCATGGAACCCGCTCCTTCCGTTCGGGTACGGCGGCCCGGGCGACGGCTCGGCGACGGATCCGGCGGTCAGGCAGTTCATCTTCCCGGTCGGCCAGGCCGTCTCGATGACGAAGACCCAGGACTATTTCGCCAACATCACCGGCACGCTGGCGACGCTGCCCGCCGGCGACCTGGCGATCGCGCTGGGCGTGGAGCACCGCAAGGAGTACGGCGAGTTCTCGCCCGACGCGTTGGCCCAGTCGGGCGGCTCCACCGATCTCGCCGCCGGGCCGACGGCGGGCGGTTACAGCCTCGACGAGATCTATGCCGAGGTGCAGGTGCCGCTGCTGTCCGGCATGCCGCTGGCCCGCGAGCTGACGCTCAGCGCGGCGACGCGCTATTCGGACTACGACACGTTCGGCGACACCACCAACAGCAAGCTGGGGCTGAAATGGAAGCCCGTCGATTCGCTGCTGGTCCGCAGCACCTGGGCCGAAGGCTTCCGCGCGCCGGATGTCAGCAATCTGTACGGCGGCGCCTCGCAGACGTTCTCGTTCTACACGGATCCGTGCGACACCTCGTTCGGCGCGGCGCGCGGCAACGCGCGCTGCCTGCAGGACGTACCGGTCGACTTCCGGCAGCCCGCCAACGACGCCGACGGCATCGCCAACGGGCCGGGCACGCAGTCGCCGATCCCCTTCGTGGCGGGTTCGAATCCGGATCTGACCCCGGAAACCTCCGAATCGGTGACGCTGGGCGTGGTGTTTAGTCCCTCGTTCGCGCCGGGCCTGAACGTGTCGCTGGACTGGTGGACGATCCGCATCGAGAACACGATCGTGGCCGACACCGAGACGCAGGTGCTGGACGATTGCTACCTGCGGGGGATCGAGGCGCGTTGCGACGCGTCGACGGGTTCGCGCTTCGAACGCGATGCGGCGACCGGCGAGATCCTGTCGTTCATCACCACGCCGATCAACGTGGGCCATGTCGAGACCGAAGGGTTCGACTTCGACGTCAACTATCGCCGTGCGACTCCGTGGGGCACCTTCAGCGCAAGCTGGCTGAGTACGTACATCAGCAAGCTGGAGCTCAAGACCGACGCGCTCGAGGACAATCCGCCGCAGCAGTTGAATGGCCTGTCGATCGGCACAGGCGCGAACTTCCGTCTGCGTTCGAACCTCAACCTCGGGTGGGAGCACGGAAGCTGGGGCGCCTCCTGGGGCATGCGGTACTACTCGGGGCTCAAGGAGCGCTGTTCCTTCGACGACATCTGCAGCCTGCCCGACTACAGCGCGCCATGGACGGGAGGCGAGGTCCTGCGGATGCACGAGCGCCCTTCGACGACCTTCCATGACGTGCAGGTCCGCTACCAGGCACCCTGGAATGCGACGATCTCGCTCGGCGCCAACAATGTGTTCGAGCGCTACGGGCCGCCGATGTATTCGCAGCCGAGCTCCGGCTACTCGTACTACGGCGGTTACGACATCGGACGGTTCGTCTACCTGAAGTACCAGCAGAAGTTCTGAGCCGCCCGCAGCGGTCCCGCCGGCCGCGTCCGCGAGGGCGCGGCCTTTCCATGCCGCAAAAAAAAGCGCACCGGGGAGAGAGACCCGGTGCGCAGTCGTGTGCGATGCATGTTGTGCCGCCAGTCTCGCCCGATGCGCGCAGGGGGCGATGTCCGTCGTCGCGGTGCGCGGGTACGTCTATCGCGCTTTGGGGATGGCTCAGCGGGCGCCGCCCACGGTACGGAAGCGGGTCGCGGTGACCCCGGTCGCGCGCTTGAACGAACGCGAGAACGCATGCCGGCTCTCGTAGCCGACGCGGGCGGCGATCTCGCAGATCGCCAGGCGGCCGTCCTGGATCAGCGCGCACGCGCGCAGCAGGCGGGTCTGGGTGAGCAGGTCGTGCGGCGTCATTCCGAACACATCGCGGAACGAACGCAGGAAGTGCGAAGGCGAGTAGCGCGCCGCCTCGGCCAGTGCGCGCAGGTCGTGCGCATCGAAAGGCGCATTGAGGATACGGTTGCGCGCCGTCAGCAGGCGCGCGACGACGGCGCGTCGATGCCGTTCGCTGCGACCGTAGGCGCGCTCCACCCAGTCCGCCGCGCGGGACTGCGCATCGCGCGCGGCCAGGACCAGGCCGGCCAGCTCGCCCCCCGATTCCCTGTCGCAGGGATGCGGCGCGGAGTGCAGCAGCGTCGACAGCCTTTGCAGCATCGGGCGGTCCATCGGCAATGCGGCGGGCAGCAGCAGGGGTGATGCCAGGCCCAGGCGCTCCGTCGGATCCGACAGGGCCTGTGCCCAGCGCACGGGGACATGCACGAGCACCCAGTCGGCGCCCGGACCGGCGAGCAGGCGCCGCGGCGCATCGCCCGGCAAGGCGAGGAACCGGCGCCCGGCGAGACGGAACACGCCATCGTCCGTCTCGACCTCCACGGTGCCCCGCAGGACGATGACGAGGGTGCATCCGCTGCGCGGCAGTGGTGCATGCATCCCGCGGCCGCCGCGCAGGCAGAGGCCCGCCAGGTCGTCGCCGGCATCGTCGCCGGAGAGCCGGCGCGCGTGGCGGAACCGGACGACGCAGGCGGGCGCAGCGCCGTCGCGGCGGCGACGCGGCGCCGGCATCACGTCAGCCGAGACCGTAGGGAAGGTTCGGCGACGACACCACCCTGTCGCCGATCGCTTCGCCCTTCAGGAAACGCACGCAGTCCTTCAGGACCGTCGGATCGTTCAGTACGCCATGGTGGCCGAGGTCGAGCGTGGTCAGCAGCCGCGCAGCGGTCAGGTGGCGGGCGAAGCGCTCGCCTTCGTCCCACGGCACCTCGTCGTCCAGCAGGTCGTGCACGACCAGCACCGGGATACCGATTGCGGGCGCGATGCGATGCGCCTGCAGCGCATCCAGGCCCTGGCCGATGCGGGATTCGAGCAGCGCCAGCATGCGTGCGCCGACGCGCGGCCCCATGCCGGAACGATCGACGAAGCGCTGCAGCGCGGCGCGCGGGTCGGCCTGCGCGGAGACGAGGATCGCGCGCTTCGCACGCAGGCCCTGGTGCAGCGCGAGCATGACCGACATGGCGCCGAGTGAGTGGCCGATGACCGCGGCCGCTTCGCCGCAGCGACGGCCCACTTCAAGCATGTCGCCGGTGGTTTCCAGCAGTGTGGATGTCTGCGTGGCGACCGTTCGGCCCTCACGTGCGAAGGCCACGACCGCATACCCCTGCGCGGTCAGGGCACGCACCCAGCCCGCCATCGCGTCGCGTCCCGTCGCATCGAGCGGCGGCAGCAGCACGTAGGGTTGGCGGCGCGGATCGCCCCAGCACACCATCTGCACGCGCCGGCCACGCAACGCCAGCGTTTCCCGGTGTTCCGGGCAGCCTTCGATGCCACGGGGACAGCCGGCGAAGGCGGTTTCGTCATCGAGCCGCAGCAGTCCCCGGCGCGCCGCATGGCGGGGCGCCAGCAGCCCGGCCAGGCGTTGCACGGCACGCGTCCAGCGGCGCGGCGCGGCCGCCGGCGGAGGTGTGCTTTCGGGATCGTTTCGGCGTGCGACGGCGACGGAGGGGGCGGAAGCGTCGGCAAGCGTTTCGGCGGTTGGCGCGGCGTGGCGGGAAAGCAACATGGGAAGTCCGGTCTCTGCTTGGGGTCCACAGAAACGAGCGCTTTCCGGCGATGCCCACTGACACGCGCCGCGTGATGGTTCAGGGGGCGTTGGTCATCGTGACGGTTGCGGGCGCTACCAATGCGCGGCGCGCAGGATGCGTTCTGGGGATCTCCATGCGGTCGGCGAACGCGATGCCGTCGCGGCGCGCGCGCGCCGCGGCCGCAGGGTCGCCCACGCGCTCGTACAGGTGCGCCAGCGTGGCGTACCAGGCGATCAGGTCGTGCGGGAACGCGCGCGGGCGCGCGCTGATCTGCAGCGCCTGCCGGATCATCGAGATGGCGCGCGCATCCTCGCCTTGTCGCGCGTGCGCCAGGGCACGCACGTACAACGCGGTGGCCGACAGATACGGCTCCTTCAGCGCACCGGCCCGCCGCTGCAGATCGATGGCGTCCTCGCGCAGGTCGCGATGCAATCCTGCCACCAGCTGCAGGCGCATGACACGCAACTCGGCATCGAGCCGCTGTTCGTGCGTGGGCGGCAGTACCTTGTCGAGTTGCGCGCGCGCCTCGTCGGCGAGCGCCCGCGCGCCCCCCAGGTCGCCGCGCAGTTCCTGGATGCGGGACAGCTTCGCCAGCGAGAAGCCGATACCGGGCGCACGCTCGCGGCCGATCGCATGCTCGATGTCGAGCGCTTCGCGCAACAGCCGCTCGGCCTCGTCCAGGCGGCCGAGCGCCAGGTAGACGCTGCCGAGGTTGTGCACGCGCGGGGCCACGTCCGCATTCGGTCCGCGATAGATGCGGCGGGCGATGGCGACCGCTTCCTGCAGCGGGGCTTCGGCCTCGGACATCCGGCCCGCGGCCATCAGGGCGATGCCGTAGTTGCTGAGCCGCCGCGACGTCTCGGGGTGCTCGTCGCCGTACGCTGCGCGCGTCAACGTCAGCGCATGCCGTTGCCAACGCACCGCCTGGCCCGGTTGGTGCGCGCGCGTGTAGGCGGTACCGAGCGCGCCGTAGCTGCGGACCAGGCGCGGGTCGCGGGGTGTCAGCCGCGCCTGCTGGATGCGGATCGCGGTCAGGTGGTCGGCGATGGCCGCCTGATGCTCGTCGACTTCGCTGTGGACGATCGCGCGGCGATGGTAGGTCAGCGCCGCGGCGAGCCCCTGCGGATCGACGCCACGCTGGACGGCGAGCGCTTCGTTCAACAGCGCGAGTGCCGCCGGGTAGTCCTTCTCGCTGGAGGCGAGCTGTCCCTGCTGGCTGAGCGCCATCCCCAGCGCGGCATGATCGCGCGCGGGGAGGGTGCGCGCCGTGGCGACGGCGCTTGCCAGCAGCGGACGCGCGTCGTCGTACCGGGACATTTCGTCGTAGATGCGCGCGATGACCACCAGCATCTCCACCTGCAGGGCCGGCGTCGCGACCAGGTCGGTGCGTGCGCGCTGGGCACCGCGCTGCAGCAGCGTGGCGGTATCCGGCAGCGTGCTGCGCGGCCCCTTAGGCACTTCGTTCTCGAACAACTGCACCAGCAGGTCGCGCACGGCATTCGCACGCTGCGCTTCGTGGCGTGCACGCCAGGCCTGCTCCTGCGCTTCCGCGGCGGCCAGGCGTGCCGTATGCGCCTGCCACAGCGCCGCCGACAGGCTGGCAAGCACGGCGGCCATCAGCAGGGTGGCGACGGCGACGCCACCGCGATGGCGTCGGGCGAACAGGCGCATGCGGTGGAGCGGCGAAGGCGCACGCGCACGGACCGGCTCGTGGCGCAGATGGTGTTCGAGATCGTCGGCCAGGTCGCCCGCCGACGCGTATCGGTGGGCGGGATCGGTGGCGGTCGCCTTCGCCAGGATGGCGCCCAGATCACCCTTCGCTGCGGTGCGCGGGTCGAGGGTTTCGCCGGGGCGTTCGCCGCTGAGCAGCTCGTGCATCAGCACGCCCAGCGCGTATACGTCCGTGGCCGTGGTCACCGCAGCGCCGGTGTACTGCTCGGGCGCGGCGTATCCGGGCGTCAGGCCGATGGCCGCGGCTCCCTCGCCATCGCCGGTGGCATCGATCAGGCGCGCCACGCCGAAATCCAGCAGGCGGGGCGCGCCTTCGCTCGTCACCAGGATGTTGGAAGGTTTGAGGTCGCAGTGGACGACCAGTTGCCGGTGCGCGGCCTCGACCGCCCGGCAGACATCGCACAGCAGCTTCAGTCGCGCGCCCAGCGCCAGGTCATGCACGTCCGCATGGCGGGTGATGGGCAGCCCGTCCACATGATCCATGACCAGATAAGGCACGCCTTCGTCGGTCACGCCGCCGTCGATCAGGCGTGCGATGGCCGGGTGTGCGAGCGCGGCCAGCGTCTGCCGTTCGCGCCGGAACAGTTGCTGCTGCAGTTCGGAGTACGGTCCGCGCCGCAAGAGCTTGACCGCGACCCGTTGCTGGAAATCGACGTCTTCGCGTTCGGCGAGGAACACGCTGGCCATGCCGCCCTGGCCGAGCGGACTGATCAGCCTGAAGGCGCCGATGCGCTCGCCGATCCACGCGTGCGGCGGGCGCGCATCGTCCGCCTTCATCGCCTCGATCAGCGCGGCGACGGGGGTGTCGAGCAGGACGGGTTCGGTGCGCGCGTGCGCGGCGAGCAGCGCTTCCAGGTGGCGACGGTCGGTCGGGTCGGGGCAGTGCTGGTCCATCCAGTCGCGACGTGCCTCCGCAGGCAGGTCCACGACCGCATCGAACGACTGGCGCAGGGAAGGCATGGCGTGTGTCTGCGGGAAAGGGTCTGCCATCAAGCGTCTTTCGGGGCCCGACCCTGACATGCCGGCGCGCTTACGCGGCCAGCTGGGCTCCGAGGAACGCCCGCGCGTACTGCCAGTCGCGATAGACGGTGCGCACGCTCAGTTCACAGAGTTCGGCGATGCGCTCCAGCGGCAGCCCGGCGAAGTAATGCAGTTCGACCACCTCGGCGGCGCGCGCATCGTCCAGCGCCAGGCGACGCAGCGCCTGGTCCAGCTCCAGTGCGTGCTGGGGGTCGATCGTCACCTGCCCGGCCAGCGTGTCCCGGTAGTCGGTGCGGCGCAGGTCGCCTCCGTGCTTGATGCGTGCGCGCTCGCGCGCACGGTCGACCAGCATGTGCCGCATGGCGCGCGCCGCATACGCGTAGAACTGCCGGGTGTGGGTGAACTGCGGTTGCTGGTGGCTCATCTGCAGGTACAGCTCGTGCACCAGCGCCGTGGTGTCCAGCGTGGCGCCGTCGCGGGGGAACCGTTGCTTGTGCGCCAGCCGGCGCAGTTCCTGGTAGACCTCGCCGAACATGTCGTCCAGCGGGCGGGGAGAAGCGTCGTTCGGGGGCATGACGGTCCGGTCGGGGCGAAGGAAGCGGTGGGTCGCTTCGCAACGACCGCATGAGGGACCAACGCGCAATGTCCGGCGGAGGGGCCACCGCTCGGCGGACGCGCCGGCCCGGTGTGTTCAGGTGGCGAGCGCGCGCACCGCGCGCAAGGCCTCGTCGACTTCGGCGGGCGTGTTCACCAGGCTCGGCGCCAATCGCGCGTAGCTGATGGCGTAGGGACTGGTGCTGGCGACGATGCGCCGCGTGAGCAATTGCTTCACGATGTCGGTGGGGCCCATGCCGTCGATTTCGAAGGCGACAAGACCCGCCGACAACGCGGCGGCGCGCGGCGTGTGCACCTTCACCTTCGGCAGGTCGGCCAGGCCGCGTTTGAGCTGGTCGTTCAGCGCGGTGATGCGCGCGGCCACGCGCGGCCGTTGCATCTGCTGGTGCATGCGGAAGGCGGCCGTCATCGCCCACTGGTGCTCGAAGGCGTGGAAACCACCGGGCATCATCCGTGCCGCGTTCGCGGGACCGGCGGGCGGGCGGTCCTCGGTCCAGGCGTTGTAGCTTTCGATCTCGGTGAAATTGGGCACCAGCGGCCGCAGGCGGCCCCAGTTCGCCGCGTTCGCCCACACCAGCCCGGTGCCGCGCGGCGCGAACATCCACTTGTGCGTGCCGGCGCAGAAATAATCCGCGCCCATCGTGGCGACGGTGTCGTCGGCAGCGCCGAGTCCGTGCACGCCGTCGACGACCAGCAGCGGCGGGTCGGGAAGGCCGCGCAGCATCGCGGCGATCTCGCGGATGGGCAGGCGGATGCCGGTGCTGGAGTGCACCCAGGTGATGCCGACCACGCGCGTGGCCGGCTGTATCGCCGCTTTCAAGTTGCCGACGATCTCGTCGACGCCGGCGTCCGCGGACGAGGCGAACAGCGCGATCTTGCGCATCGTGGCGCCGGCGCGCGCGGTGGCCAGCCGGATAGATTCGTGGTGCGAGTAATGGTCGTGGACGGTGGTCAGCACTTCATCGCCGGCCTTCAGCGGCAGCCCGTGGTAGACCAGGGCGAGGCCTTCGGTGGTGCTGCGGGTGAGGCAGACCTCGTTGGCGCGCCCGCCGAGGTACTCCGCGACTTCGGTGCACACCTGCAGGGGCAGGTTGTGCGCATCGTCCTCGAACATCGCGCGTTCGACGAACAGGAACGGATTGGCGTCCATCGCACGCCGATAGCCGTCCAGCGCCTCGCGCACGGGCGTGGGATGGCTGGCGATGAAGAACGAGGCGAAATGCAGGTAGGCCGGATCCAGCGCGAACTGCGCGCGCACCGCGTCCCAATCGGAGAGATCGGGCGGGGCGGGCGTCTGCGCCGCGACCGCCGCCAGCAGCGGGCCGGGCAACAGGGCCGAGGCGGCGAGGGCGGCAGGCGCCGCGAGCAGGTGTCGGCGGGACAGGGCCATGGTGCACCGGAACCGGTGGCATCGCGGGACGCGACAACGGGGCCAACGCGAGCGTAGGCCCGTCGCGGCCACCGTCTGGCGGACGTCCAAGGCGCGGCGTGCCGGCGACGTTCCATGCAGGCGCGCACAGGAGCCTGAATCCGCGGTTCCAGGTTGCAGATGAAACATTCGCCAGCCCGCGGAAGCCGTGATATTTCTACGCCCCCATGAATCCCACCCGCGCCCGCTTTTGGTTTTGGTATTACCGCGAACCCACGGCGGTGGCGAGGCTGCGTTCATTCTAGGTAGACACCAGAAGAATCCCCTTGAAGCCGCCAGCGAACCTGGCGGCTTTTTTATTGACTCCGGAGAACCCCATGGCCCCCCATACCGACGATCTGCGCATCAGGAAACTCGATGAGCTGGTCACGCCCGCCGCGATCATCGGCGAGCTGCCGTGCGACGACGCCGTATCGCAGACGGTGTCCGAAGCGCGCGACGCGCTGCACGGCATCCTGCACGGACTCGACGACCGCCTGGTGGTGGTGATCGGTCCGTGTTCGATCCACGATCCCGCCTCCGCGCTGGAGTACGCCGCGCGCCTGAAGCCGTTGCGCGACGCGCTGGCGGGCGAGTTGGAGATCGTCATGCGCGTCTACTTCGAGAAGCCGCGCACGACGGTGGGCTGGAAAGGCCTGATCAACGATCCCGCGCTGGACGGCAGCTTCGACATCAACCGCGGCCTGCGCCTGGCGCGTGGCCTGCTGCGCGACATCAACGCGCTGGGCCTGCCGGCCGGCTGCGAATACCTGGACACGATCTCGCCGCAGTACATCAGCGACCTGGTCGCCTGGGGCGCGATCGGCGCACGCACCACCGAAAGCCAGGTGCACCGCGAGATGGCCAGCGGCCTGTCCTGCCCGGTGGGTTTCAAGAACGGCACCGACGGCAACGTGAAGATCGCCGTGGACGCGGTCGGCGCCGCGTCGCATCCGCATCATTTCCTGGCGGTGACGAAGGAGGGCCGGTCTGCGATCGCCGCCACCGCGGGCAATCCGGATTGCCATGTGATCCTGCGCGGCGGCAAGGCGCCCAACTACGACGCGGCCAGCATCGAGGCGGCGAGCCAGGTGCTGGCCAAGGCGGGGTTGCCGGCGCGCTTGATGGTCGACGCCAGCCACGCCAACAGCGGCAAGAACCCGGACAACCAGCCGGCGGTGATCGACGACATCGCCTCGCAACTCGAGGCCGGCGAGCGCCGCATCGTCGGGGTGATGGTGGAAAGCCATCTGGTCGGCGGCCGGCAGGATCTGGTCGATGGCGAACCGTTGCGCTACGGCCAGAGCATCACCGACGGCTGCCTGGGTTGGGAGGCCAGCGCGGAGCTGCTGGCGCGACTGGCTGCGGCGGTCAGGATCCGGCGGGCGCAGCGGGAGCGGATCGAGCAGGCCGCGTAATGCGCCAATGCGCCGTTGCTTCGTTGCCCTGACGATTGCCGGCCGGACAGTTGAGCTGGAGGCCCCGCCGAGGATTACTATCCACGTTGCAAGTCTCTGATTAAAGTGAATTTATTCACATTTGGAGACTGCGCCTGACAGGAGACAGGCCATGCGTGGGGTCTGGCAGCGGTTGCGCAGGTGCTGGGCATTGCCCGACGGCAGCGAGGATGCGCGAGCGCTGCTGCTCAATCGCCAGTTGCGCAACCTGTTCCGTGTCGTGCCCTGGTATGCGGCGTCCAACGGCTATACCGGCGGTGGCGTGCTGCTGGTCATGTGGCCCTTCCTCGAGTGGCCGGCGATCTGGCCCTGGCTGGCGTGCTTCGTGTTGGGCCACCTGGGCTGGGGATGGCATGCGATCGCCTGCCTGCGCCGGCAACGGCGTGAGGGCGAGCGGTCGCTGCGGATGGGCGATCTGCATGCGGCGGTGTTCTGGTGCGGCTTTTGCGCGCTGGTGTGCGGGTCGGGCATCTACCTCGGGGCGCCGCTCGCCACCAGCGACGACAGTCGCCTGCTGCTCAGTGCCTACACGCCCGGCCTGATCGCCACCGGCGTGCTGGTCGGCATCACCACGCCCCTGGTGTCGTTCGCCTGGTTGCTGATCCTGACGGTCTCCGCCTGCTTCATGGTGATGCGGCTGGATTTCATGGCCCAGGCCCAGGGCACGACGGTGGCGCTGCTCTGCTGCTACGCGGTGATGCTGTCGTTCGCCCTCCTGTTCGCGTCGCATCTTTTCGTGCGCCGCATCGAAGCCGAACTGGCCGCGGACCACCAGCGGCAGATCATCGACCTGCTGCTGCGCGACTTCGAGGATGGCGCCAACGACTGGCTGTGGGAAAGCGATCGCGACGGCATGCTGACGCGTGCGGCCAGCCGGCTTTCCCAGGTGCTGGGGATCGGGCACGAGGATCTGGTCGGCAAGCGCCTGGACACGCTGTTCTCCCGGCATGGCCTCGTCGCCGTGGGTGACGGGGACGACGTGGGGAGCGCCGCATTGCGCCGACGGCTTCAGGCCGGCATGCCGTTCAGCGGCGTAGTGATGGAGGCGATGGTGGACCGGCAGGCGCGCAGCTGGTCGCTCAGCGCAAAGCCGCTGCATGCGCCGACGGGCGAATGGATCGGCTGGCGCGGCGTCGGCTGCGACGTGTCCGACGCGCGCCTCAGGGAGGCGGATGCGCGGGTGCGCGAACGCAATCTCCACCATCTGGCGCACCACGACCCGCTGACCGGATTGCCCAATCGGCGTGCGTTTCTCGATGCCATGAAAGCGGAGCGCGAGGGCGCGTACGCCGTCGCGATGATCGATCTCGACAACTTCAAGACGATCAACGACAGCCTCGGCCATGCAGCGGGCGACCACGTGTTGCGCAGCGTCGCCCGGCGCTTGCGGCGCGGATGCCGGCCGGGAGACCTGCTGGCGAGGCTGGGCGGGGACGAATTCGCGGTGCTGTTGCGATCGTTGCCGGCCGAGGGCGCGGACGAAGCCGTCCGCGCATGCCTGGACGGCTTCCTGGGCGTGCTCCGGGTGCCCGCGAAGGTCAACGACTATCGCGTCGACGTGCGCGCCAGCATCGGCGTCTCGCAGGTGAGCCGTTCGGCCGACGCCGGCGAACTGCTGCGGCAGGCGGACAACGCCCTCTACGCGGCGAAGAACGAGGGGCGCGACACGTCGCGGCGCTACTCGCCCGAGATGGGCGAGCACCTCCAGCAGCTCCTGGCGTTGGTCAGCGATCTTGCGCTGGCCGCACGTGCCGGACAGCTGGAACTTGACTACATGCCGCTGCACGCCTCGGACGATCTGCGCGTCCGCGGCTACGAGGCATTGCTCCGCTGGCGGCACCCGTTGCACGGGCGCATCGCGCCGATCGACTTCATCCCGGTGGCCGAGCAGTCGGGTCTCATCATCCCATCGGTCTGTGGGTGCTGGAGCGCGCGTGTCGCGACGCGTCGTCCTGGGCCCCGGACATCACCCTGGCCGTCAACGTCTCGCCGATCCAGCTGGCGTCTCCATCGTGGGTGGATTCGGTGCTGGACGTCCTCCACCGCGTCGGCATGCCGGCGGGCCGGCTGGAACTGGAAATCACGGAATCGGTGCTCGCGCGCGATCCCGCCGCCGCGCGCGACGTGCTGCGACGGCTGCGCCAGACAGGGGTCCGCATCGCCATCGACGATTTCGGCGTGGGATATTCCTCGATGGCCCAGCTGCGGGAGCTTCCCTTCGACACCATCAAGCTGGACCAGTCGTTCGCCGCGGCCCTGTTGCAGGACGAGGCGCGGGACATGACGTGTTCGATCATCGCATCGGTGGTGCACCTGGCGCGTTCGATGCACCTAGCGGTGACCGCCGAAGGCGTCGAGACGCGGCAGCAGTTGGACCTGCTCCGTGGACTGGGATGCACATCGCTGCAGGGCTACCTGTTCGGGCGGCCGCGTCCGTTGGCGGCACTCGCCGCCGACCGGCCCTGAACCGCAAGGAGTGACTTCCGGCAGGTCGAACCGATGACCGTTGGCAACTGACCCGGTGCGGTGCGCGGACGAGACTGGCGCCACGTTCCCGTCATCCACCGGAGTCCGCCATGAACCGCTTCGCCTGCCGTGCCCTGATCCTTGTCACCCTGTTCGCCGCCGGCGCCGCTGCGCAGGCCGCCGAGCTGACCGTGGTGCTGCACGACGTCCGCGCGCAGACCGGCCTGATCAAGGTCGCGCTGGTCGATTCCCAGGCGGGTTGGGACGGCCAGGCCGCGCCGGTGCAGGCGACGGGCGCACCGCCCAGCGGCGGGCAGGTCACCTTCGTGTTCCGGGACCTGAAGCCCGGCGCGTACGCCGTGATGATCACCCACGACGAGAACGGCAACGGCCAGCTCGACACCAATGCGATGGGCATGCCGCTGGAAGGCTACGGCTTCAGCAACAACCCGCGCGTGATGCGCAAGCCGACGTGGGACGAAGCGCGCTTCGAGCTGGCCGGCGCCGCCGCCAGCATCGACGTCAGCCTGCGCTGAGGCCGCCGCCATGGATCGCCGCCGCTTCCTGCGCAACCTGTTGTCCGGCGCCACCGCCCTGGCCATCGCGCCTGCGCTGCTGCGCAGCGAACACGCCTTCGCCGGCGATCCCGCGCGCTTTGCCGAGGGCCTGCGTGAACATCCATGGCTGGCCGGATGGAAGTCCGTCCAATCCGAAACGCTCGGGCCCGCGACCGTGTCGCTGGAGGGCCGCCTGCCGGCCGGGTTCGCCGGCACGCTGTACCGCAACGGCCCGGCCTGGACCGAGCGCGCCGGCTTCCGCTACGAACACTGGTTCGATGGCGACGGCATGGTGCACGGCTGGCGCTTCAACGGCGACGGCACGCTGACCCATCACGCACGCATGGTGGCCACGCCGAAGTTCACCCGCGAGCAGAAGGCCGGGAAGTTCCAGTATCCGGTCGCGGGCACGTCGATCCCCGACATGCAGCCGATCCGCAACAACGACGATGCGAACACAGCCAACACGTCGGTGACGATGATCGACGGCCGCCTGTTCGCGCTGTGCGAGGCGGGCTCGGCGTTCGAACTCGATCCCGACCAGCTCACCACGCTCGGCCCGGTCACGTGGCGCCCGGACTTGGCGGCGATCCCGTTCTCGGCGCATCCGCTGGTCGACCGCGATGGCTCGTCGTGGAACTTCGGTTCGATCTCGATGCTGGGCGGCAACGGCCTGATGGTCTGGCATATCGGCCGCGACGGCGCGCTCGCGTCCGCCGACGTGCTGGAAATGCCGGTGCCCGGCTACCTGCACAGTTTCGCGATGACCGATCGCCACCTGGTGTTTGTGCTGATTCCGTTCCGCTACGCCGAAGGCTCCGGCGCGTTCTTCGAGCGCCTGCGCTTCCAGCAGGACCAGCCCCTCCGCATCGCCGTGGTCGACAAGGCTTCGCCGTCGGTGGCGCGCTGGTTCGAGGCCGACTTCGCGGCGATCTACCATTTCGGCGATGCCTTCGAGCGCGACGGCCGCATCGTCGTGCGCGCGGTCGACCATCCCGACGTCGAGGACGCGCGTTCGCCGATGAAGGCCGCGATGAGCGGGCAGGCCCATGCGGGCGGCGGCCAGGGCCCGGTACGCGAGCTGATGCTGGACCTGCGCACCGGTCGCGCGCACTGGGAAGAGACCGGCGTGGCCGGCATCGAGTTTCCCGTGTTCGACGCACGCACGCCGTCCAGCGGTCCCGCGCGGCTGTACGCGCCGGTGCACGCGAGCGCATCGACTGCGCCCTACTTCAACGGCGTGGGCGCCTTCGACCTCGCCCGCGGGCGCCGGCAGGTCCATGACTTCGGGCCGGATGTGCTCGTCGAAGAACACCTGTTCGTCCCGCGCTCGGGCAGCCGGCGGCCTGACGAGGGCTGGCTGGTGGGCACGCTGCTGGATGGCCGTCGCGGACGCAGCGGGATCGCAGTATTCGATGCGCGTCGGGTAGACGCCGGTCCGCTCGCCCAGGCCTGGTTGCCCTACACCGTCCCGCTGGGTTTCCACGGCCACTTCGCGGCCCGCTGACCGGGCGCCTGGACGCCGGAGGACACGGTCAGGAGCCGCTTTCACGACCTCGACTAAGCGGGTTCCCCACGACATTCGCGCGCGAAGGTGGGGGTAGCCCTATTCAGGTAAATGGAGTGAAGAACGTAACCAACATTCTCGCCCGGGGCTCATCAATTGGTCTGATATCGGTAACACCCTTTCCTGGCTTGAGTTTTGCTCGCATTCATGTTCGCGCCGCGGCCGAGGTGGGTGCTGAACTGCCCGGTTCTGTTTTGCAGTGCAGCGTGCATGACCTCTAACGGACCCTTCACGATGGCCCTGCATCCCGACGTGGGGGAGGGAGCAAGCCCGCAATGGCCTAGCCTTTGCGGGCTTTTTTTATGTCTGCGTCGCAGGCATGAAAACCTAAGCTTTGCCGCGCGAACCGTGGGCCCCGCGGCGCGCCCGCACACCCCGCGATTTCGCCGCGCCCCCGACGCAGGGGCTTTGCCCCAGCCGCCATCCCGTGCCCGAAGGCGGGTGTCGGTCGGGGGCGACCGGCGAAAGCGTTAGAATTGCCGCCATGGCCGACACCCCCGCACGCGCAATCCCCCTTGAGGTCGTCAGTGCCTCGCCCGCCCCGCTTGAAGCGGGGGCCAAGCAGCTCGGCGGGGACAAGATCGGGCGTTCGCCGGTCCAGTTCGCCGATGCGCCGGTGCTGCGCAAGCCGTCCTGGATCCGCGTGCGCATTCCCTCCGATGGCTCTGTGGCCAAGCTCAAGGCCAAGTTGCGCGAGAACCGCCTCGTCACGGTATGCGAAGAGGCCAGCTGCCCGAACATCCACGAGTGCTTCGGGCACGGCACCGCCACCTTCATGATCCTCGGCGAGGTGTGCACGCGCCGGTGCTCGTTCTGCGATGTCGCCCACGGGCGGCCCAAGCCGCCGGATCCGTCCGAACCGCTGAGCCTGGCGAACACCGTCGCCGACATGGGCCTGAAGTACGTGGTCGTGACCAGCGTGGACCGCGACGACCTGCGCGACGGCGGTGCCCAGCATTTCGTCGACTGCATCGCCGCGATCCGCCAGCACTCGCCGGCGACCCGCATCGAGATCCTGACCCCGGACTTCCGCGGCAAGGGCCGGATGGACCGCGCGCTGGAGATCCTGGCGGTCAATCCGCCGGACGTGTTCAACCACAACATCGAAACCGTGCCGGACCTGTACCCGAACGTCCGCCCTGGTGCCGACTACCAGTGGTCGCTGACCCTGCTGCAGCGTTTCAAGCAGCAGCATCCGCACCTGCCGACCAAGAGCGGCATCATGCTGGGCCTCGGCGAGACCATGGAGCAGGTACAGGGCACGCTGCGGGACCTGCGCGCGCACGACGTGGACATGGTCACCATCGGCCAGTACCTGCAGCCCACGGCGCACCACCACCCGGTGCTGCGTTACTGGACGCCCGAAGAGTTCAAGGCGCTGGAGGAGTACGGCATGGCGCTGGGCTTCAGCCACGTCGCCTCCGGCCCGCTGGTCCGTTCGTCCTACCACGCCGACCAGCAGGCGGCGCAGGCCGCGCACGCCGCCCGCCAGGCGGTCTGAGCCTCGATCCCGTGACGCCGGCCACAGCGCGCCGGCATCGCCGTGCGCGCTTGCGGGCGGTGGCACGGGCGCGGTTCACCTTTCCCTACGCCAGGGCCTTTAGGCTGCCGAAAGGCAGATGACAAGGCACGCAACTTTGTGCACTGTCGTCGTGTCGAACCGTCACCTGTTCCAGCCTGACGGCCCTCCGGGGCCACGAGTACCCATGAAACTGAAGAAAGCCCCCCTCCTGCTGCTGGCCCTGGCCCTCTCGACCCCGCTGGCGCTGCTCGCGCGCGGCGATGGCGACGCGATCGCGGTGGCGCCCACGGCGGACCAGACCAACACCTCCAAGCTCGTGTATGGGCTGCTCTCCGATAGCCGCTACGCCTACCGCCCGCGCCCGCTGGACGATGCGCTGTCGCAGGAGGTGTTCAAGCGGTACCTGGAAGCACTCGACGGCGGCAAGCAGTTCTTCACCTCGGCCGACGTGGCGCGGTTCGGGCCGTACAAGACGAAGATGGACGACGCGATCCGCAGCGGCGACCTCGCGCCGGCGTACGAGATCTTCACCGTCTACAAGCAGCGCGTGACCCAGCGCGTGGCGTATGCGCGCGCGCTGTTGAAGCAGGATTTCGACTTCACCGGCAACCAGCGCTGGGACTACGACCGCGAAGACGCGCCGTGGCCGGCCGACGGCAAGGAGCTGGATGCGATCTGGAAGAAGTCGGTGATGAACGACTGGCTGCGGCTGAAACTGGCCGGCAAGAAGCCCGACGACATCCGCAAGACGCTGGACAAGCGCTACGCCAACCTCCAGCGCAGCATCAACGAACTGAAGACCGAGGATGTCTTCCAGACGTTCCTCAACGCCTACACCAGCGCGATCGATCCGCACACCGACTATTTCACCCCGCGCACCGCCGAGAACTTCAACCAGTCGATGTCGTTGTCGCTTGAAGGCATCGGTGCGGTGCTGCAGCGGCAGGATGATCTGGTCGCGATCCGCGAGATCGTGCCCGGCGGCCCTGCCGACCTGAGCGGCAAGCTGACGATTGGCGACCGCATCGTCGCGGTCGGCCAGGGCAAGTCCGGGCCGATGACCGACGTGATCGGCTGGCGCATCGACGACGTCGTCGCCCAGATCCGCGGCAAGAAGGACACCCAGGTGCGCATCGAGTACATCCCGGTGGAAGCCGGCATCGATGGCAAGCACCAGACGGTGACCATCACCCGGCAGAAGGTGAAGCTCGAGGAGCAGGCGGCCAAGGCCGAAACCATCACCCTGCCCGCCGATGCCAGCGGTCCCGCGCGTCGCATTGGCGTGATCAAGCTGCCGGCGTTCTACCAGGACTTCGAGGGCCGTCGCCGTAATCCGAACGACTTCAATTCCGCCACCCGCGACATCGCCAAGCTGCTCGCGCAGTTCAAGGCGCAGGGCGTGGACGGCGTGGTGATGGATTTGCGCAACAACGGCGGTGGTTCGCTGGACGAGGCAGTCGAGCTCACCGGCCTCTTCATCGACAAGGGCCCGGTCGTGCAGGTGCGCGAGTCCGGTGGTCGCGTCACCGTCAACAGCGACCGCAAGACAGGCGTGTCCTGGGATGGCCCGCTCGCCGTGCTGATCAACCGTGGATCGGCGTCGGCGTCCGAGATCTTCGCCGGCGCGATCCAGGATTACGGGCGTGGCCTGGTGATCGGCGAGACCAGCTTCGGCAAGGGCACCGTGCAGAACATGGTGGACCTGGACCGCTGGCCCGCCAACGAGGCGCCGCGCTTCGGTTCGGTGAAACTGACCATCGCGCAGTTCTTCCGCGTCGCGGGCGGCAGCACCCAGCACAAGGGCGTGGTGCCCGACATCGCGTTCCCGGTGAGCGTGGACGCCAGCGAGTACGGCGAGAGCACCTACGACAACGCGCTCCCGTGGACGCGCATCGCCGCGCTGCCGCACACCACCTACGGCAACTTCGCGCCGTTGTTGCCGCGCCTGCAGGCCCTGCATGCGGCGCGTTCGGCCAAGGACAAGGAGTTCCAGTGGTGGTCGGAAGACGTCGCCCAGTTCCGTGCCGAAGCCGCGAAGAAGTACGTTTCGCTCAATGAAACCGAGCGTCGCGCCGAGCGCGATCGCCAGGACGTGCAGCGCAAGCAGCGCCAGGCCGAACGCAAGACGCTGGGCCTGGCCCTGGATCCGCTGGCCGACGACCTGGCCGATGATGGCCTGGGCGCGTCCGAGCGCGACATCGTCCGCGATGCCCAGCGCGAGAAGCTGGCCGACAAGCGCCCGGATCCGCTGCTGCGCGAGTCCGCCGCGATCCTCGGCGACGCGATCGAGATCCTCGGCCAGGACCGCAAGCTGTCCGCGCAGGTCCTGCCGGATTCGCCGGGCCCCGGCCGCTGGGCCGAGTGATCCCATGCGTAGGGTGCCTCGCACTCCGCGCAAGATCCGGATAGCGCGTCCGTTGCGCCCGGCCTAGTCTGGGCGCATGGACACCATGACGCGCCGCCCTTCCGCTTCCTCCGTGCTTTCGCCCGATCCGCTCGAGGCCGCCCGCCGCCTGCTGGATGAGGGCGAACCCTCGTTGTCGGACCTGGCCGCGCGCACCGGCCTCAGCGCTTCGCACCTGCAGCGGCGCTTCCGTGCGCGTTACGGACTGAGTCCCGCCGAATACCTCGCCCGCAAGAAGCTCGGCACGCTGAAGTCCGCGCTGCGCGAGGGACACGACGTGACCACGGCGCTGTACGACGCCGGCTACGGCTCGCCGTCGCGGCTCTACGAACGCGGCGCCACGCGGTTGGGCATGACGCCCGCCACCTACCGCGCCGGCGGGCGCGGCGTGTCGATCCGCTGGACGCTGGTGGACACGCTGTTGGGCCGCGCGCTGGTGGCGGCCACCGAGCGCGGCATCTGCGCGATCGAACTGGGCGATGACGATGCGGCGCTGGAGCGCCGCCTGTGCGACGAGTTCCCGCACGCGCAACTGGAACGCGTGGAGGCCGGTCGCGATGATTTCCTCGCGCCGCGCCTGCAGGCGGTGGCCGAGCGCCTCGCTGGGCGCGAGGCGCACGTGCCGGTCGACCTGCTGGGCACGGGCTTCCAGCAGCGCGTCTGGGATGCGCTGATGAAGGTGCCCGAGGGCGAGACGGTGAGCTATGCCGGCCTCGCGCGTCAGTTGGGTGCACCGCGCGCCGCGCGTGCCGTGGCCAGTGCGTGCGCGCACAACCGCATCGCCGTCGTGGTGCCGTGCCATCGGGTGATCCGCGGCGACGGTTCGCTGGGCGGCTACCGCTGGGGTCTGCCGCGCAAGCAGCAGCTGCTCGCACGCGAACAGGGCTGATCCTGTCCGCAGCCGGCTTGAACGGAATTCAAGCCGCGCCGGAAAGGTTTCAACCGACCGACCGCGGTTCCGTCATGCCGTCGGTCCCCGCCTGGCCTAGAATTACGGCATACCGCACTCCCCACGGTTCCCCATGACCTCGTCCGTTTCCGCCGCCGCGCCTGCGCGTGGCGGCCTTGCCGTCGCTGCCGCCCTGTCCATCGTCTACGTGGTCTGGGGATCGACCTATCTGGGCATCCGCTTCGCGCTCGAAGGCGGCTTCCCGCCGTTGCTGATGGTGTCGGGCAGCCGTTTCGTCGCGGCGGGTCTGGTGCTGTACCTGTTCCTGCGCTGGCGCGGTGTCGCCGCGCCGACGCGCGCGCAATGGAAGAACCTGCTGGTGATGGGCGCGCTGCTGTTGCTGATGGGCAACGGCATGGTGGTGCTCGCCGAACAGACGGTGTCGTCCGGTCTCGCTGCGGTCGCCGTGGCATCGATGCCGCTGTGGATGGGCCTGTTCGGCGCGATGCGCGGGCAGCACCCGACCCGCGGCGAATGGCTGGGCATCATCGTCGGGTTCGCCGGCGTGGTCTGGCTCAACGCGGGCAGTTCGCTGACCGGGTCGCCGGTCGGGCTGGTGCTGTTGCTGCTGGCGCCGATCGCCTGGGCCTACGGCTCGGTGTGGTCGCGCGGACGCGACCTGCCATCGCCGTTCATGACGGCCGCGGCGCAGATGCTGGCCGCGGGCGTGATGCTGGTGACCGCGGGCCTGCTGCATGGCGAGCGATTCAACGTGGCCGATTGGACCGTAAACGGCGCGCTCGCCGTCGCCTACCTGGCGGTGTTCGGTTCGATCATCGCCTTCACCGCCTACGTGTGGCTGCTGCACCATGCGCGTCCCGTGCTGGTCGGCAGCTATGCCTACGTCAACCCGGTCATCGCCGTGGCGCTGGGCGCCTTCATCGCCGGCGAGACCTTCACCGCGCACGACCTCGGCGCGATGGCGGTGATCCTCGCCGGCGTCGTGGTCATCACGCTGGCGCGCGCACGGCAGTCGAAATGACCCCGCCACCGCTCGACCGCAAAGGGCTGGCGATCACCGTCGGTACCTTCCTGATCTGGGGCGTGGTGCCGCTGTACTGGCACCTGCTCAAGGCGGTGCCGTCGTTCCAGATCATCGCCCACCGCATCGTGTGGAGCGCGGTGCTGGTCCTGGGGTGGCTTTTGCTGAAGAACGGCCTCGGCTGGTGGCGGCAGATCCGCGCGCAACCGCGCGCCGTGCCGCTGCTCGGCATCAGCAGCCTGCTGATCGCGTTCAACTGGGGCCTCTACATCTGGGCCGTCAACGCCGGCCATGTGGTGGAAACCAGCCTCGGTTACTTCATCAACCCGTTGATCAACGTGGTGCTGGGCGTCATGGTCCTGCGTGAGCGCTTGTCGCCTGCGCAGTGGATCGCGGTGGCGTTCGCGCTGGCCGGCGTGGCGTGGCTGACGCTGCAGGCGGGCTCGCCGCCGTGGATCGCGCTGGGCCTGGCGTTCTCGTTCGGCCTGTATGGCCTGGTCCGCAAGCTGGTCGCGGTGGATGCGGTGGCGGGACTGGGTGTGGAGAGCCTGTACCTGTTCCTGCCGGCGCTGGCCTATGTCGTCTGGGGCGAATTCGGACACGGCGGAGGCTTCATCGATGGCTTCGGCTGGAAGAACAACCTACTGCTCATCCTCGGCGGCGTGGTCACCGCGGTGCCGCTGATCGGCTTCGCTTACGGCGTGCGGCGCATCCCGCTGTCGGTGGTGGGCCTGCTGCAGTACATCGCGCCCAGCCTGCAGTTCCTGATCGGCGTGCTGGTGTTCAAGGAAGCCTTCGACGCCACGCGCGCGATCGGCTTCGCCGCGATCTGGGCGGGCCTGGTGATCTTCGCCAGCGATGGCCTGTGGCGCGCGCGTCGCCGCGACGCACTGGTAGCGGCACCGTCGAACAAATAAGCGACGCTCAGTGCGCCGCGCCACCCGCGGCGGTGGCGCCGGCTGCGGGGCAGGGCCCGCCGGCATCCACCCACGTCTTGAACGCGGCGACGAACTGGTCATGCGGCACCGGCACCGCTGCGCGCTCGCCGCCCGGGTTCCAACCCCACAGCACCAGCTTGTCTTCGGCCACGTGCTTGAGCAGCGCGTCGAAGTCGCGACCGCCATTGCGCTTCTTGTCCTGGATCATCGCGCACAGCTGGTCGGCCGGCAGGCCGATCCACGCCATCTTGTGGTCCGGCGGCGGCAGCTGCCAATGCGGCGCACCGGGCGGTGCATGCGGGCCGTAGCTTGCTGGCGAGTTCTGTTCGTTGTGGCAGGTCGCGCAGGGTAGGCCGGGCGCACCCTTGCCATCGGGGCCGCGCACCACGTTCATCGCGTGCGGCGTCTGTGCGTCGAATTGCAGCGGTGCATCGCCCGGAATGTGGCAATTGCTGCAGCGCGGATGCTGGAACACTTTCTCCACCGTGGCGAAGGCGGCCACCGCCTGCGCCTTCTGTTCCTCGCTGACGCGCGGCTTGCAGCCCACGAGCAGAAGGACGGTCAACGACATCAGGAAGATGCGCATGGCGGGCCTCAGGCAGCGGGTGTGGTGGAAACGGGCGTCGGCAGACGCAACGGCAGCTCGCGCAGGCGTTGGCCGGTGAGGGCGAACACCGCGTTGGCCACCGCGGGCGCGATCGGCGGTGTGCCGGGTTCGCCCACGCCGCCCATCTTTTCGGTGCTCGGCACGATGTGCACTTCCACCTTCGGCATCTCGTTCATCCGCAACACCTGGTAGTCGTGGAAGTTGGATTCCTGCACCTGGCCTTCGCGCAGCGTCAGCGCCGAATGCAGTGCAGCGCCCAGGCCGAACGCGATGCCCGATTCCATCTGCGCCTGCACGCCGCCCGGATTGACGGCCACGCCGCAATCGATCGCGCACACCACGCGGTGCACGCGGATCCTGCCGTCCTCGATCGACACCTCGGCGGCCTGCGCCACGTAACTGCCGAACGATTCGTGCACGGCGATGCCGTGGCCACGGCCCTGCGCGGGCGGCGTGCCCCAGCCGAATTTCTCGGCGGCCAGGTTCAACGCCGCGAGATGGCGCGAATGGTCCTTCAGCAGCGTGCGCCGGTACGCGACGGGGTCCTGGCCGGCGGCGTGCGCCAGTTCGTCGACGAAGCTCTCCATCACGAACCCATTGACGCTGTGGCCGACCGAGCGCCACCACAGCACGGGGATGCCGGTGACCGGCGAATGCAGGTCCACGCGGTGCGCCGGCGTGCCGAGCACGTAGGCCGAATCGGCGACGCCTTCCACCGAGGTCGCGTCGATGCCGTTCTTGACCATCATCGCTTCCATGAAGGTGCCGGCCATGATTGATTGGCCCACCATCACGTGGTGCCATGCGGACGGCATGCCGTCCTTGTCCAGGCCGGCCCGGATCTTCTCGACGAAGGCCGAGCGGTAGTAGCCGCCGCGGGTGTCGTCCTCGCGCGTCCACACCGTCTTGACCGGCGCCTTCGCGGCCTTGGCGACTTCGACGGCTTCGGACACCACGTCCGCGGTCGGCGTCGCGCGCCGGCCGAAACCGCCACCCAGGAACGGCGTATGGATGCGGATCTTCTCCGGCGGGAGACCGAGGATCTTCGCGGCGCTGTTCTGGTCCAGGGTCGGGAACTGGGTTCCGCACCAGATGTCGCACTCGCCGTCGCCGATCTTCACCGTGCAGTTCAGCGGTTCCATCGCCGCGTGCGCCAGGTAGGGCACGGCGTACTCGGCTTCCAGCGCCTTGTCGGCCTTCGCCAGCGCGCCTGCCACGTCGCCGGCGCGGGCGGCCACGGCGCCCTCCGTGCGTGCCAGCTGCGAGAACTGCTCGCGAAGCGCGGTGCTGTCGAGCTTGGCGTTCGCGTCGCCTTCCCACACCACCTGCAGCGCATCGCGGCCCAGCTTGGCGGCCCAGTAGTGATCGGCGATCACGGCCACGCCGCTGGGCACCTGCACCACGTTGCGCACGCCGGCCACGGCGCGCGTCTTGGTCGCGTCGAAGGACTTCACGGTGCCGCCGAACACCGGCGAACGCAGGACGACCGCGGTCAGCAGGCCCTCGAACTGCATGTCCATGCCGAACTTGGCCTTGCCGGTGATCTTCTCGGGCGTGTCCAGCCGTTTGGTCGCCTTGCCGATCAGTTTCCAGTCCTTGGGGTCGCGCAGCTTCAGCGCATCCAGCGCGGGCGGCGTCTGCGTGCCGGCCTCGTTGGCCAGTTCGCCGTAGCGCAGCCGTGTGGTGCCGGACACCACCGCGCCGTTCTCCGTGCGCAGCTGGTCGACGGGCACCTTCAGGCGCGCGGCCGCGGCCTGCAGCAGCATTGCGCGTGCGGTCGCGCCGGCCTGCCGGTAGCGGTCGAACTCGGACCAGGTGGTGGTCGAACCGCCGGTGCCCTGCATGCCGAAGACCGGGCTGGTATAGACCTTGTCGGCCGGCCCGTGCTGCACGCGGATCTTCGACCAGTCCGCATCCAGTTCTTCGGCGATCAGCATCGGCAGGGTGGTCCAGATGCCCTGGCCCATCTCCGCGTGCGCGAGCTGCACGGTGACGATGTCGTCCGCACCGATGCTGAGGAAGGCGTTCGGCACGAACGCGGCGGGCGCGGCGGCGGCGCTTTCCTGCGCCATCGCGAAGCGGCGCGCGCCGGGCACGACGAAGCCGATGATCAGGCCGCCGCCGGCCAGCGCGGTGGCGCGCAGGAAGTCGCGGCGGGAAGTCGAGGTTTCAAGGTTCACGGAACAGCCTCCGTCGAACGATGGGGAATGCGGTGACGGACGTCACCGCACCGGATCAGGCCTTGCCGATGTCGGCGGCGCGGTGCACGGCGGCGCGGATGCGCTGGTACGTGCCGCATCGGCACAGGTTGCCGGAGAGCGCCTGGTCGATGTCGGTGTCGGTAGGCGAGGGCACCTTGGCCAGCAACGCGACCGCCGACATGATCTGGCCGGACTGGCAGTAGCCGCACTGCACGACATCCAGCTCGGCCCAGGCTTTCTGCACCGGATGCGAGCCGTCGGCCGACAGGCCTTCGATGGTGGTGATCTTCCTGCCGGCGACGGCGGACGCGGGCGTGACGCAGGCGCGCAGCGGCGCGCCATCGACATGCACCGTGCAGGCACCGCATTGCGCGATGCCGCAACCGAACTTGGTACCCGTCAGCCCCATCAGGTCGCGCAGGACCCAGAGCAGCGGCATGTCATCCGGCGCGTCGACTTCGCGCTCGGCCCCGTTGACGTTCAACTTCATGGCGTCTCCTGGCGGCGGCGTGGGACCGGACGACGATACTCCGCGGCCCCGTGGGGTGCCAGTGAAAGCACGGGCCGGTGCTTGCATGATCCTCCGGCATCGTTGCCCGATGCCCCGGTCGGCGCGCGAGCCGTTGCCTTCGCCGGGCGGGTTGCGCCATCGTGGTGCCATGACGGCGTCCCCTTCCGTACTGCTCGCGTCCGCCTCCGCCGGCGAAGGGTGCGCGTTGGCCGTGGTCGTGGCGACCGAAGGTTCGACCTACGTGCGGGCCGGCGCGATGGCGCTGTTCGGTCCCGGCGATGCGCAGGTGGGCTGGCTCAGTGGCGGTTGCCTGGAGCCGGAGATCGCACGCCGCGCGCGCCAGGTCGCCGACACCGGTGCGCTGGACGCGATGGAGATCGACACCCGCGACGATGAGGATCTGCTGGCCGGGTCCGCGGTCGGTTGCCGCGGCCGCTTGCGGATCGTGCTGCTGCCGCTGGCGCGCATGCCTGGCTGGGCGGACGTGGTGCACGCCTGGTGGGACGGGCGAGGCGCGCTGACGCTGGCGGTGTCCGACGCCGGCGGGGTGCATGCGCGGGTCGGCGACACGGGCCCGCGCTGGGCGATGACCCCGCTGTCGGCGACAGGCGACGCCGTCGCGCTGGCGGGCGAGGTGCAGGTGCCGCCTCCGGCGCGCGTGGCGATCTTCGGCGCGGGCCCGGAAACGCCGACGCTGGTGCAGGGGCTGCGCGCGCTCGGCTGGCACGTCACCGTGGTGGAGCGGCGTGCGCGCTGGATTCCGGAAACCGACATCGCCGATGCCTGGCTGATGCAGTCGCCGGCCGATGCGCTGCGCCACCTGAAGACCGCGCCCGACGCCGCGCTCGTCATGCACCACCACTTCGAACACGATCGCGAGGCGCTGGACGCGTTGGCGTCTACCGCCATCCCCTTCATCGGTCTGTTGGGCCCGGTGCGTCGCCGCGAGGACCTGCTGCGCGTGCTGCCGACGTCCACGCATGCCGTGCTGTTGCCTCGCCTGCGTTCTCCGGTGGGACTGAAGCTGGGCGGCTACGGTGCCGAAGCGATCGCGCTGAGCATCGTCGCCCAGTTGCAGGCGTGGCGCCACGGTGAGACGGCGTGACGGCGTCGCATGCCGCCGTGGTGCTGGCCGCGGGCGGCAGCACGCGGTTGGGCCGGCCGAAGCAACTCCTGATGCGCGACGGGGAGACGCTGGTGCACCGTGCCGCGCGCCTCGCGCTCGCTTCCGGCGCCGCGCGTGTCCTGGTCATCGTCGGCGCACACGCCGATGCCTTGCGTGAAGCCGTGCGCGACCTGCCGGTGGAATGCCACGACAACGCGGCATGGGCGAGCGGGCTCGGCAGCAGCGTGGGCGTGGCGGCCGCGGCCCTGGCTGCGCACGACGGTCCGACGCTGTTGCTCGTCTGCGACCAGCCCGCGCTCGAAGAAGCGCACTTGCGCGTGCTGCTGGATGCGTCGTGCGGAAGCGCATCCGGTTGCGCGGCGACGCGCCTCGACCTACGGCTCGGCATTCCCGTGGTGGTGTCGCCGCATGTCCTGCGTCGTGCGGGCACGCTGCAGGGCGACCGCGGCCTGCGCGACCTGCTCAATGCCGATGGCGCGGTGGTCGCCGCCTGCGAAGCCCCCGAACTGGCGTTCGACATCGATACGCAGGGGGACATCGCCACCGCGGTGGCGCGCGGGTGGCTGGATGCCGAGTTCCCGACCGGGGCCCGCGAGGGCCCCGGATCCTCCGGATGATCAGGCCGCGCGCAGCGCGTCGGTCACCGGCAGCGTGGACGCGCGCAGCGCGGGGAACAGGCCGCCGATGAAGCCGATGGCGAGCGCCCACTTGAGGCCTTCCCACAGCAGCGCGGGCGTGACCTTGAACTCGAAGCTCAGTTGCGCAACGCCACCCGCCAGCGTGGACGCGGTGTAGCCGTTGAACACGAGCCACGCCAGCAGGCCGCCCAGCGCACCGCCCAACGCGGCCAGCAGCATCGTTTCCAGCATCACCGCCACCACGACGGGCATGCCGCGGAAACCGATCGCACGCAGTGTGGCAATCTCGCGGGCGCGTGCCGCCACCGTCGCGAACATCGTGTTCAGTGCGCCGAAGATCGCGCCGATGGCCATGATCGAACCGACGATGATGCCGATGATGCGCAGCACCTTGGTGATCGGCTCGGACTGCTTGCCGAAATAGCCGCGGGTGGTGTCGGCCTCCACCTGCAGGCGCGGATCGGCCTTCAGCGTCGCCTTGAAGCCGTTGAAGGCCTTGGCGTTGGCCAGCTTCGCGTAGACCGATGCCCGGCTGCTGCCGCGGCGGTACGTCGACGAGACCACTTCGGCGTCGGCCCACATTTCCGATTCCATGCCGTCGCCGGATGCGAACACGCCGACCACGGCCCAGTTCTCGTTGCCGAGCCGGACCTGCTTGCCGACTTCCAGGCCCTTGAACTGCTTCTGCGCGCCCTTGCCGACGACCAGTTCGCGGCGGCCGGTCTCGAACGTGCGGCCTTGCACCACCTTCAGGTTCGGTCGCACGGCCCATGCACGGTCGCCGACGCCACGCAGGGTGACGCTGCCGTCGTCCTTGCCGTTGCTGCGCGGCAGGTTGGCGGCGACGACCAGTTCGGCCGAGGCCAGCGGACGGCCGTCCTTGTCGCGGGCGATTTCCGGCGCGCGCTCGATCGCGTTGATCTGGTCGCGCGACAGCACCGACATCAGCTCGGCGGCCGAACCACCGCGCAGCACGATCGCGGTCTCGTCGTTGCCCGCGGCGCTGACGGTCTGGCGATAGCCTTCGGCCATCGCGAAGAGCGCCACCAGCACGCCGACCACGCCGGCGATGCCGACGATGACGACCGACGAGGCACCCAGGCGTTGGCTCAGCGTGCTGATGCCGACCTGGGTCACCGACGCGGCCTGGCGACCGCCGCGGGTGAAGGCCATCCACAGGGCGAACAGCACGGCGATGCCGAGCAGGAACGGCCAGGGCAGGAAGATCCAGGCGGCCAGGAACACCACCAGCACCAGGAACAGCAGTGCGCCGCGCAACAGGGGTTTCAACAGGCTCATGGGTCTCTCCTCAGCGGCCGGCCAGTGCATCGACGATGTTCAGACGCATCGCCCGCAGCGCGGGCAGCGCACCCACCAACAGGCCGATGGCGACCATCAGGCCCAGGCCCAGCATCCAGCTTTGCAGGCCGATCGGCGGCAGGCTGATGACGCCGCCGCTGACCGCGCTGACGATCGGGCCGATCACCGCCGCCAGACCGAGGCCGAGCACGCCGCCCAGCAGCACCAGCAGGATGGATTCGGCCAGCACCATGCCGAGCACCGACGTGCTGGTGAAGCCGATGGTCTTCAGCACCGCCAGCTCCGAGGTCCGCTCGCGCACCGCCTGGGCCATGGTGTTGCCGGTCAGCAGCAGCAGGGTGAAGAACACCGCGCCCATGATCGAGCCGACGATCAGGCCGATGTCGGCCATCTGCTTGAGCTGCGAGGCCATCGCGGCCTGCTCGCTCATCGTCTTGGTCTCGTGCGGCGAATTCATCGACAGCGCATCGATGGCCTTGGCGGCCGCGTCGCTGCGCCGCACGTCCGATACCCGGCTGACGTACCAGCCCACGTCGCCGTCGACGTAGGGCGTGGATTCCTCGAAGTACTTGTAGTGCATCAGCAGCATGCCTTCGGTGAACCCGGCGTTCTTCCGGTCCTTGGCCTTCAGCGTGCCGACGATATCGAACGACCAGTTCAGGGTGCCGTCGCTGTTCGGGAAGATCGTCGACTGCAGCGGGATCTTCTGCCCGACCTTCCAGCCGAAGCGCTTCATCAGCGCGTCGCCGACCAGCACGCCGGTGCGCGTCCGCGCCCAGGCCTCGCGTTCGGACGCGGCGACCTCGATCTCCGGATACAGGTCCAGGTAATTGGGCGCCACCGCGAAGGTGAAGAGCTGGTTGCGCGGATTCTGGTACGCACCGCCGAACCAGTTGGCGTAGGTCACCGCCTGGATGTTGTCGATCTGCTTGATCCGCGGCTCCAGCGACAGCGGCAGCGTCTCGATGAACGACAGGCGAGAGGCCGTCTGCAGCCGCTGGGCGCCGTTGGAGTTCTGCCCCAGCTGGGCGAACGAGGTGCGGATGCCGTCCAGCAGGCCGAACAGCAGGAACGCCGCCAGGATCGACGCCAGCGTCAGGAAGGTGCGGGTCTTGCGCCGGAACAGCGCGGCCCAGATCAGATGGAAGTATTTCATCGCAGGCCCTCCCTCGGTCAGGCCGCGTGCGCGGGTTGTTCGACCAGGGTGCCCTTGTCCAGATGCAGGGTGTGGGTGGCGTACTCGGCGGCCTTCGGATCGTGGGTCACCATCACGATGGTCTTGCCGTGTTCGCGATTGAGCATCTGCAGCAGGCCGAGGATCGCCTCGGCGGACGCGCGGTCCAGGTCGCCGGTCGGTTCGTCGCAGATCAGCAGGGTCGGATCGGACACGATGGCGCGGGCGATCGCCACGCGTTGCTGCTGGCCACCCGACAGTTCGGTCGGCTTGTGCGAGGTGCGGTCGGCCAGGCCGACCAGCTGCAGCGCGATTTCGGCGTTGCGCTTGCGCTGCGCGCCCCCGAGCTTGGTCAGCAGCAGCGGCAGTTCGACGTTCTTCTGCGCGGTCAGCGCCGGCATCAGGTTGTAGAACTGGAACACGTAGCCGACGTTCTGGCTGCGCCAGTGCGACAGCTGGCCGCCATTGAGCTGGTCGATGCGCTGGCCGGCCACTTCGATGCTGCCGGTGGTGGGCGAATCCAGGCCGCCGATCAGGTTCAGCAGCGTGGTCTTGCCCGAGCCCGAGGGGCCCATCAGGGCGACGAAGTCGCCTTCCTCGATATCCAGGTCGATGCCATGCAGCACTTCGACCTTTTCGGGGCCGCGCTGGTAGGTCTTGGTCAGATTGCGGATCGATACCAGGTTTGCCATGGCGTGCCTCGTCGGTAGTGGAGACGGATGTGTCGGGAAGGGAACGTCAGTTACGGTGATTCGCCGCCAGCGGCGAATCCTCACGCGGACTCATTGCGGGGCTTCGGCGACCTTCTTGCCGTCGGCGAGTTCGGCCGGCGGATCGATGACCACGGTTTCGCCGGGGGCGAGGCCCGACTCGACGGCGCGGTCCTCGCCGAGCACGCCGCCCAGCTTGACCTGGCGCAGCTCGACGATGTTCTCGGCACCGACCACGAAGACCGCGTCGGCGCCGTCGCGCTGGGTGATCGCTGTCGACGGCACGCGTACGCCGCGCGGCTGTTCGGCGCTGCCTTCGGCGGCCTTCTCGAGGAAGCTGACGGTGACACCCATGTCCGGGACGATGCGCGGATCCTTCTGCTTCAACGCGACGCGCACCTTGACGGTGGCCTTGCCGCGGTCGGCGGTGGGGATGATGGCGATGACCTCGGCGGGGATCTTCCAGTCCGGATACGAATTGAGCGTGGCCTCGACCGGCATCTGGGCCTTGACCCGGCCGATGTAGGCCTCGCCGACATCGACTTCGACCTCGAGCGAATCCATGTCGACGATGGTGCCGATGCCGGTGCGGGTGAAGCCGCCGCCGGCCGACAGCGGCGACACGATTTCGCCGGGCTGCGCGGCCTTGGCGATCACGACGCCGGCGAACGGCGCGCGCACGACGGTGTTGTCGACGCCGATGTCGGCGATGCGCAGGCGGTCGGACGCGGAGGTGGCATTGCGCTGCGCGGTCGTCAGCTGCGCGCGCAGCAGGTCGCGCTGGGCGACGGCCTGGTCGTACTGCGCCTTGGACACCAACTGCTGCGCCACCAGGGCGGACAGGCGCCGCGCATTCGCCTCGGCTTCGACCAGTTGCGCCTGCACGCCGGCGCTCTGGCTGCGCGCGGCCTGCAGCTGGCTCTGCGCCAGTGCACGATCCGCGTCGGCGTCGATCGGCTCGAGCCGTGCCAGCACCTGGCCGGCCTCGACCCGCATGCCTTCCTCGATCAGCACTTCCTGCACCTTGCCGGTGACCTTGGCCGACACGGTGGCCATGCGCCGCGCGACCACATAGCCGGAGGCATCCAGCACCGAGGTCGAACCGCCGCCGCCGCCCAGGGCGACGGTGGAAGCCGTTTCGACCTCGACCGGCTTCTCGCGGCCGAACACGAACCAGCCCACGGCGGCCAGCACCGCCAGGACGGCCACCACCGCCAGCGCAATCCATAGGCCGCGCCGCGAGGGGGCCGGCGGCGGCGCCTTGCGGTCGATGCGGAGTTCCTTCAGCAGGTCGGCAGACGTATTCATGCGTATCCAGACGGTGAATGCGGGAAAGTGTGACCAGCTAGGGTAACGGAAGCCTAGTTGCCGGAAGTCACTTCATGCGGGAACCGGTCTGCCGCGGAACGGCCGGACCGGGACGGTGCGCATCATGGGCGTGGGCCGTGGCGCAGCCCAGTGACAACTGTCACCTGATTCGCCTGAGGAGCGCCACTGATCACACGCGGGCGGGCCGGGCACGCTGTGTCCATCTTCCGACGAGGCCCCCGGCATGGACATGGCGACCCTTCCTTCCCCTGCGCTTGCCCGGCTGCGTGGCGTGCGCCACCAGTACGGCCGCACGCTGGCGCTCGATGGCCTGGACCTGGCGCTGCCGGCCGGCCAGGTGCTGGCCCTGCTGGGCCCCAATGGCGCCGGCAAAAGCACGGCGATCAGCCTGCTGCTGGGCCTGCAGCGTCCGCATGCGGGCGAGGCGGCGCTGTTCGACCTGCCGCCGCAGGACCTGGCCGCGCGCCGTTGCGTCGGCGTGATGCTGCAGACCGCGGCCGTGCCGGACACCTTGAAGGTACGCGAGCTGATCGACCTGACGCGCAGCTACTACCCGCGTCCGCGCAGCATCGCCGATTGCGTGGCGCTGGCCGGGCTGGATGGCCTGATGGACCGTCGCTACGGCCAGCTGTCCGGCGGGCAGCAGCGGCGCGTGCAGTTCGCACTGGCGGTCTGCGGCCGGCCCGAACTGCTGTTCCTCGACGAACCGACGACGGGCCTCGACATCGACGCCCGGCAGACATTGTGGAAGGCGATCCGCGAACTGAGCGCGCAAGGCTGCGCGGTGCTGCTGACCACGCACTACCTGGAAGAAGCCGAAGCGCTCGCCGACCGCGTCGTGGTGGTCAACCACGGCCGCGTGGTCGCCGAAGGCACGGTGGCGCAGGTGCGCGCGCACGTGGCCCAGCGCCGGATCCGCTGCAGCACCTCGCTGCCGGCGGCGCTGGTGCAGGGCTGGCCGGGTGTGCAGCGCGCGCAGCACGACGGCGACCGGTTGGAGATCGTCGCCGACATCGCCGAGCCGGTGGTCCGCCGCCTGCTGGCCGAAGACCCCGCGCTCGGCGAACTCGAAGTGCAGCGCGCCGGCCTGGCCGAGGCCTTCCTCGCCCTGACCCGCGACACCGCCACCCCCGACCTGCAGAAGGAAGCCGCCTGATGGACGCCCTTGCCCCGCTGCCGTTCTCCTCCACGCGCGCCTACCTGCTGGAAGCGCGCTACGAATTCCTCCGCCTGCTGCGCACGCCGTCGTTCTCGCTGCCGTGCCTGCTGTTCCCGCCGGTGTTCTACCTGCTGTTCGGCGTGCTGCTCGGCGGCAAGGGCGGACCGATGGCCGCGCAGTACATGCTGGCCGGCTACGGCGTGTTCGGCGTGATCGGCGTGTCGCTGTTCGGCTTCGGCGTGACCGTGGCGATGGACCGCGAGCAGGGGCTGCTGACGCTCAAGCGCGCGCAGCCGATGCCGCCGGGCGCCTACCTGGTCGCGAAGATGGTGATGGCCCTGCTGTTCGCCGCGATCATCCTGGCGCTGTTGGCCATGCTCGCCGCGGGCGTGGCCCACGTGCAGCTGTCGGCCGCGCAGTGGATCGCGTGGGCGACCACGTGCCTGGTCGGCGTGCTGCCCTTCAGTGCGCTGGGCCTGTGGCTGGGCACGCTGGTCAGCGGGCGCGGCGCGCCGGCCCTGATCAACCTGGTCTACCTGCCGATGGCGTTCCTGTCCGGGCTGTGGGTGCCGCTGACGATGCTGCCGCAGCTGTTGCAGACGTTGGCGCCGATGTGGCCGGCGTATCATCTAGCCCAGGTCGCGCAGCAGGCCGTCGGTGTGGGGGCCGGGCGTCCGCTGGGGCTGCACGTGGCCGTGATGGCCGCCATCGCCGCGCTGTTCTTCGTGCTGGCCCGCCGCCGGCTGGTGCAGTGAGCCGGCACGCCGGCGCAAGGAGTCGTCCATGAAGCATCCGTCCTCGTCCCTGCTCGCCTCGCTGACGCGCCTGCGCGACCGCCTGGTGCCCGAAGCGCTCGGCCTCGGCTGGATGCCCATCTTCCTGCTGGGCTACCTGGTGTTCCTGTTCGTGCCGGTGCTGGTGCCGTCCAATGCCGACTGGGGCGAAGGCGTGCGCTGGTACCTGTGGCCGACGCTGGCATCGATCGCGGTGTTCCTGCCGATGTACTTCCTGGCCTACCGCGGCAGCGCACTGACGCGCGTGCTGTGCGCGCTGGGCATCGCCGCACTCGGCTACGGGCTGATGCCGTTCAACGCGTTCTCCAACACCTACGTCATCTACGCCGCGGCCTTCGTGGCACTGCTGCCGGGGTCGATGTGGATCCGGCTGGAAGTCTTCGCCGTGCTGATCATCGCCTACTGCGGGATGGCGGCCTGGCTGGGCTTCCCGGTGTTCGTGCCGGTGGTGACGGCGATCGTGTCGGTGGCGGTGTTCACCGGCAACTACTTCCAGTCCGAAACGGTGCGCAAGCGCGCCGAACTCAAACTTTCGCACGAGGAAGTCCGCCGCTTGGCCGCGCTCGCCGAACGCGAGCGCATCGGCCGCGACCTGCACGACCTGCTCGGCCACACGCTGTCGCTGGTCGCATTGAAGTCCGACCTGGCCGGGCGCCTGATCGATCGCGATCCCCAGGCCGCCCGCAACGAGATCACCGAAGTCAGCCGCGTCGCCCGCGACGCGCTGGCCCAGGTGCGCCGTGCGGTGACGGGCATCCGCGCAGCGGGGCTGGCGGCCGAACTCGCCTCCGCGCGCCTGCTGCTGGAGTCGGACGGTGTCACCCTGCGGTACGAAGCGCAGGAAGTGGCGCTGCCGGCCGATCTGGAGACGGTGCTCGCGCTGAGTCTGCGCGAGGCGGTGACCAACATCCAGCGGCATGCGCGCGCCAGCCTCGCCGAGGTGGTGCTGGCGTCCACGCCCGAGCACGTCACCCTGCGCATCCGCGACAACGGCGTCGGCAGCGCCGCGGTGCCCGGCAACGGCCTCAGCGGCATGCGCGAGCGCGTCGAGTCGCGCGGCGGCCGCCTGCGCGTGGATTCCACGCTGCGGCAGGGCACCTGCGTGGAGATCGTCCTGCCGCTGCCGTCGGGGGATGCGGGATCTCTCGAGCCGCAGGCAACCAGCGCGGAAACGGGTGTGGGAGCGACGTAAGTCGCGATGGCAACACACGGAATGGGTCAGGTGCATCGACACTCGGCGAAGTGCCCGGGCGCGGACGTCATGCGATCGCGACTCACGTCGCGCCCACATCGCAATCCCGCCCCGTCGCAGGGTGGCGGCAGCGATGGCTCCCAAGACGCTGCACGATTTGGTAGCGTGACGTTCAACCCTTCCACCACGACGTCCAGATGATCCGCGTGCTGCTTGCCGAAGACCAGGCCATGGTGCGTGGCGCGCTGACCGCGCTGCTGGGCATGGAGAGCGACATCGACGTCGTCGGCAGCGCGGCCGATGGCGAGACCGCGTGGCGCGAACTGCAGCGGCTCACGCCCGATCTGCTGGTGACCGACATCGAAATGCCCGGCCTGACCGGCCTGGAACTCGCGCAGCGCATCCAGCGGCATGAACTGGCGTGCAAGGTGGTCATCGTCACCACGTTCGCGCGCAGCGGCTTCCTGCGCCGCGCGCTCGAGGCCGGCGTGTCCGGCTACCTGCTGAAGGACGCACCGGCCGAAGACCTCGCCGAAGCGTTGCGCAAGGTGCACCGCGGCGGCCGCGCGATCGATCCGCAGCTCGCGGTGGAAGCATGGTCCGACGCCGATCCGCTCAACGACCGCGAACGCCAGGTGCTGCGGCTGGCCGGCGAAGGGCAGTCCGCCGGCGACATCGCCAAGCAGCTGAACCTCTCGCAGGGCACCGTGCGCAACTACCTGTCCGAAGCCATCGGCAAGCTCGGCGTGGCCAACCGCATCGAGGCCTATCGCCTCGCGCGCCAGCGCGGCTGGCTGTAGCGCGGCGAAGATGTGCCGTGGTTGGCAGTTCCGGTGTGCGCCGGGTTGTCCTGATGGACACGGGCCCCTAGGCTCCCGCTGACCCCCGCGCTCCGGACCGGCATGCCCCTGCGCCGCCCCCACGCCAACCGTATCGGCCTGCTCGTCGCCGCCGCGATCTTCGTGGTCATCGGCGTGGGCGTGGTGCTGGGCGCGCAGCGCTTCATCGGCGACGCCAATCGGGTCTCGCACACCAACGAAGTGATCGCGCTGATCGGCGCCATCGAGGCCCATCTGCGCGACGGCGAATCCGCCCAGCGCGGGTATCTGCTCACCGCCGACGTCGATTACTTGGCCGACTACCGGCGCAGCCGCGGCGAGCTGCCCGAGATGCTCGCGCAGTTGCAGCATCTGGTCCGCGACAACCCCGGGCAGGCCCGCCTCGTGCTGGCGTGGAAGCTCGAGATCGAGCGTCGGCTCGGGCAGATGGACGCCACGCTGGGCAACTACGCCACCGGCGGGCTGCCGTCGGCGCAGCGCTCGATCGGCCAGGAAGTGCGGCGCACCTCCGGCGCGTTGCGCGCGCAGGCGCGCCAACTGGTCGCCAACGAACGGCAGCTGCTGGTGCAGCGCGCGGATTCCAGCCGCAACAGCGCGACCCTGCTGCGCGCGCTGGCCCTGCTCGGCATCCCGCTCGGCCTGGCGATCATCGGCGTGGTCTACACCCTGCTGGTCGGCGAGATCCGCCGGCGAGCGCGTGCCGAGGACGCGGGCGACGAGGCGCGTGCGCAACTGCTCGACAACATCGACGCGCTGGAGCGGCAGGGCGCCGACCTCAACGAACTGAGCCGCTACGGCGGCATGCTGCAGAGCTGCGTCAGCGTGGAAGAGGCCGTCGGCCTGGCCACGCAGTACTTCTCGCGCCTGCTGCCGGATGCCGGCGGCACGCTGTACCGCGTGCGCGCCTCGCAGGACTACGCCGAAGAAGTGGCGCACTGGGGCGAACACGCGCTCAGCGGCCCGGCGATGTTCCCGCTGCAGGACTGCTGGGCGCTGCGCCGCGGCCAGCCGCACGTGCATCGCGCCCACCACGAGCTGCTGCCGTGCGCGCACGCGACCACCCCGTCGCTCGATGCGACGCCCACCTATGTCTGCGTGCCGCTGATCGCGCAGGGCAGCCAGCTGGGCCTGCTGTACCTGTCCAGCCACGACGACGCGTTCCTGGGCCGCATGGACCTGGTGAAGACCGCCGCCGAACAGCTGTCGATGGCGCTCTCCAGTCTGGAGCTGCAGTCGCGCCTGCGCGTGCAGTCGATCCGCGAGCCGCTGACCGGCCTGTTCAACCGGCGTTACCTGGAAGAGTCGCTGGCGCGCGAACTGGCGCGCTGCGAGCGCCGGCACCAGCCGCTGGGCCTGATGATGCTGGACCTGGACCACTTCAAGCGTTTCAACGACGTGCACGGCCACGCCGGCGGCGATGCGCTGCTGGCGGAGTTCGGCCGCCTGTTGCAGGCGCTGTCGCGCGACGAGGACATCGCCTGCCGCTACGGCGGCGAGGAATTCACCCTGATCCTGCCGGAAGCCGACGCGATCACCGTGCAGGCGCGCGCCGAAGCGATCCGCGCCGGCGTGGAAGGCATGCGGGTGATGCACCTGGGCCAGGAGCTGCCGCACGTGACCGTGTCGATCGGCGTCGCGATGTTCCCGCAGCATGGCGGGCTGGGCGAAACGCTGCTGCGGCAGGCTGACGTGGCGCTCTATCGCGCCAAGCACGCCGGCCGCAATCGGGTGGAGGTCGCGGCGACCGACGTCGCCGTGGTTCAGGCCGTGGCGCCGTAGCGCGCCTTCAGCATCGCGTAGGCGCTGCGCAGCGCGAGCGCCTCGCCACCGGCAGGACGGCCGGCGCGGTCGCTGTCGTTCCACGCATAGACGTCCAGGTGCGCCCAGGGCAGGCCGTCCGGCACGAAACGCTCCAGGTACAGCGCGGCGGTGACCGCACCGGCCATGCGCGAGCCGGCATTGGCCAGGTCGGCGATGCCGCTGGTCAGGTAGCGCAGGTAGGGGCGCCACAGCGGCATGCGCCACACCGGGTCGCGCATGCGTTCGCCGGCGGCGATCCAGTCGTGGGCCACGCGGTCGTTGTTGGCGAACAGCGCCGGCAGGTCCGGGCCCAGCGCGATGCGCGCGGCGCCGGTCAGCGTGGCGAAGTCCAGCAGCAGTTCCGGCGATTGCTCGCCCGCATAGGTCAGCGCATCGCAGAGGATCACGCGGCCTTCGGCATCGGTGTTGTCGATCTCGACGCTGACGCCCTTGCGGGTGGCGATCACGTCGCCGGGGCGGAACGCGTTCGGGCCGATGCTGTTCTCCACCGCCGGCACCAGCAGGGTCAGGCGCACCGGCAGCTGGCGCGCCATCACCAGGCGGGCGAGCGCGATCGCGTGCGCGGCGCCGCCCATGTCCTTCTTCATGTTGCGCATGCCGTCGGCCGGCTTGATGTCCAGGCCGCCGGTGTCGAAGCACACGCCCTTGCCGACCAGCGCCACGTGCGGTGCCGAGGCGTCGCCCCAGCGCAGCGCGATCAGGCGCGGCGCACGGTGCGAGGCGCGGCCCACCGCGTGGATGGCGGGGAAGTTCTGCGCGAGCAGCGCGTCGCCGGCGATCACGTCCACCTCCGCACCGTGCGTGGCGGCGAGCGCGCGCACCGCGGCTTCCAGGTCGTCCGGACCCATGTGTTCGGTGGGCGTGTTGACCAGGTCGCGCACCTGCAGGCTGGCGGCCAGCAGGTCGAGCGCCTCGGCGTCGGCCTGCGGCAGCACCAGGCGCGCCGGCTTGCGGGAGGGCTGCTTGTAGCGGTCGAACCTGTAGCTGCCCAGGCCCCAGCCGAGCTGCAGCGCGATGCGCGCCTCGTCCGCCAGGTCCGTGACGAGCTGCCAGTCGCCGGCCGGCAGCCCGAACGGCGCATGCGCATACGCATACGGGTCCAGCGCATCGCCGATGCCGATGACGGCGCCGGCGAGGCCGTCCTCGCCCGGCAGCAGCAGCAGCGAACCCGCGCCTGCGGCGAACCCCTGCGCGTCGATCCACGCGTTCACCGCGGGCGACTGCGTGGCGCGCCAGTCGGCCAGCTGCGTGCGGTGCAGCACGTGGAGCGCGCGGGCGGTGGTGGAGGCGTCGATGTAGGCGAGGGCAGCGCTCATGCGGCAGCGTGTTCCGTGGCGAAAGAAGGATGCGCGTCCAGCCAGTCGGCCAGTGCGGTGAGGGTGGGGAATTCCAGATCCGGGCGCAGGGTGTCGTCGGTCCAGGCCTGCGGCTGGCCGTCGTGGTCTTCCGGCCGGTTGATCCAGCAGCTGCGCAGCCCGGCACGCGCGGCGCCGAGCACGTCCATCTCGATGTGGTCGCCCACATGCAGGACCTCGGCCGGCGGCACGTCCAACAGCTGGCAGGCGGCATGGAAGATGCTGGCGTCGGGCTTGGCGGCGCCGTGTTCGCGCGAGTGGATCTGGTAGGCGAACAGATGGCCCAACCCGATCCGCTGCAGGTCGGCGTTGCCGTTGGTCACCGCGGCCACCGGCAGGCGGGCGGCGATGCGCTCCAGCGCGGGCAGGGCGTCGGGGTAGTACTCCACCTGGTTGCGGGCGGCGTAGAAGGTCTCGTACGCGGGTTCCAGCAGGGCCATGTCGGCGCCGCTCTCGCGCAGGGCGTGTTCGAGGGTCATCCGGCGCAGCAGGCTGAGGTCGTGCTTGTGCTGGGGATGGGCGGCGAACACGGCTTCGCGGACGGCGCGCATGCGTTCGACGGGGAACCGTTCGGCGGTGGCGGGGCTGTGTTCGCGCAGCCAGTCGTCGAGCACGCGTTCGATCCGGGCGCCGATGGGGGCGAACGGCCACAGGGTGTCGTCGAGGTCGAGGGTGATGGCGCGGACGGGAAAGCTCATCGGGGCGATTTTACACGCGGTGCCGGGGGCGCCTTCACTGGGCGGGGCAGGGGTGCGCGGGGCGGCGTGAGCGCGATACGCACATCCGGTGATGAGCGCATCGGGTTCATGGGTTTGCTGAGGCATCGCGGTGGTTTTGGCATGGTGCCGCTCGCCGCGGGGGCCTTCTTTCTTTGCTTGTGCAAAGAAAGAAGCAAAGAAACACACCCCAGGCGGCACGCCCTGCGCTTCGCTCCGGGTTCGCGAGCGGTCCGGGAATTTTCGTAAGGCACATCCATGTGCCATACGAAAACGCCGCCCATCCGGGGCGGCGCCCTTCGGGTTTTACCCGGCCCACTCGCCGTGCCTCATGGGGGCCCGAAAACAACATCAACAGCAAAGGCGCGCCTCGATCTTTCAGGCACGGCTCTTGGGGCCCCTGAGGTCCGGCAGCCCCGGGGGGTAAAACCCCGCAGGGGCGGCGCACAGGACGTGCGCCGTTTTCGGCCGGGGGCAGGATGCCCCGTCCGAAAATTCCTACCGGGACTGCGCACCCGCCGCGCAGCGGCGGGCGGACCGCCGGGGGATGTTTCTTTTGCCTACTTTTCTTTGCACAAGCAAAGAAAAGCAGGGCCCCCGCGGCGAGCGGCACCATGCTGGATAGACGCAAACCCGGCGCCGCAGGCTCGATGAAGCAAAGAGATCACTCCAACAACCGCGCCCACCCCTCCATCCCTTCCACCCGCGCCAGCACCAGCTTCACGCATACCAGCAGTGGCACCGCCAACAACAGCCCGATGATCCCCCACAACCACCCGAACAACATCAGCGCCAGGATCAACACCAACGGCGACAGCGCCATCCGCTTGCCCAGGATGATCGGCGTGACGATCTGACCCTCGATCGTGTGCAGCACCAGGTACGCGACCGCCGGCAGCATCGACTGGAACGGCTCCTCGAAACTGATGAAGCCCACCAGCAGCATCGCCACGATCCCGATCAGCGGACCCACGTACGGCGCGAAGTTCAGCAGCGCCGCCATCGTGCCCCACAGCAGCGCCTCGGCCAGCGGCAGGCCCAGCAGGTACAGCACGCCGGCGAACACGAAACCCACCACCGTGTTGATCACGCTGATCGTCAGCACGTAGCGCGACACCTCGCGTTCGATGGAGTGCAGGATGTCCACGGTGAATTTCTTCTGCTGCCGTCCCGGCAGCAACGCGATCGCGTTGCGCTGCAGGTTTTCGCCGTAGACCATGAAGAAGAACGTCAGCAGCACCACCGCCAGCAGCGACGCCAGCACGCGCGGCGTGGCCAGCAGCTTGCGGTAGGGGTCGTCCGGCGCGGCCTGCACGATCTGCGGCTGCCTGCCGGTCTGGGTGCCGGCGGCGGCGCGGGCGAAGCTCTCGGCGGCCTTGTTGGCGTCCTGCACCGGCTTGGTCAGCTCGCGCAGCTTGGGCGCCAGCTGGCGCATCTCGCGCGGGGCCTGCTGCGCCCAGTCCATCGCCGACGGCAACATCTTGTGGGCGAGCAAGCCGGCCACCGTCATGCCGCCCAGCAACACCAGCAGCGCACCGACGAAGCGCGGCACGTACATCCGCCGCAGCAGGCGGATGATGGGGTTGCCGACCAGGGCGAAGAACATCGCCAGCAGCACCGGCAGCAGCACCTCCTGCGCGGCCCACAGCGTGTAGCCCACGGCCAGCGTGGCCAGGACCAGCAGCGGCACGGACGCGCGCGGGCGCGTCGGCGGCGGCGGGGCGGGAGCTACGACGGGTGGCGCAGGTGTACTCATGGACAGGAGGCCGCCTCAAGGAATGCGCGATTGTGGGGGCAATCCTGTGGGAGCGACGTGAGCCGCGACGGGTACCGAGGGTCGCAACGGCGGCACGTTCATCCGCGCGCAAGCCGGGGCGCGGCGGGGTGGAGGGAAAGAGCTCGCGACTTACGTCGCTCCCGCACGGTGGGGTTGCTGTCAGCGCTCGGACAGCTCGGTGGCGGCTTCGGCCGGGCGGGGGGCGGTGACGACGATGTCGTCCTCCTCGAAGGCCTGGTCGACCCGTGGTTCTTCGTCCGTCGCGCCGTCGACCATCCCCTCGGCCTGGTCCTGCACGTCCTGCGCGGTGTCGGCCGCCTGTTCGGCCTGCTCGGCGGCGGCGGCGGCCTGCGCGGTGGCAAGCAGGCTGGAGACCGCGCTGAACATCTGCATCCAGCGCGCGCCGGTCAGCGCGCGCAAGGGTTCGGCGCGGCCGACCAGGAAGCCGCTGACGATGCCGGCGATCACGATGCGCCCCGGCGTCCAGCCTGCGCGCCACGCCTGCTTCAACGTGGTCCACTGCGTCTCGGTGTGCAGCGCGCGCAATTCCACCCGCTGCTCCGCGCGCTGGACGTGCTGGAGGAGCTTTTCAAAGCGCATCACGCGCCTCCGTGGTCGGACGCGCGCGGGTCGTGCGCGGTGCCGGCGGCGGGCGGATCGTCGAGAGGTTCGTCCTCGTCGAACAGCCCCAGCTTCGACAGCTGGCGGCGGGTGGCATGCATGCCGGTGTAGTCGAAGTAGCGCCCGACCTTCCACACCGCGAACCCGGTGACGGCCAGGCTGATGAAGGCGGCCAGCGACAGCGACTGCAGCCACGAGAACCCGAAGCGCTGCATCAGCGCGATCAGCGCGCCGGTCACCAGCAGCCAGGCCGACGCGCCGAACACGATCGCCACGCCGGCCCACGCCAGTGCGCGGCCGAAGGCGCTGCGCGCCAGGGCGAAGTCGGCCGAGACCAACCCACGCAACGCGCGGCCGGTGTCCTTCGCCGACCCGTACGCAGCACGGCCCGCCGCGCCGACGACCTTCAGGGTGTCGGCGAGGTCGGGCGGTGCGGGAGCGTCGGTGTCGCGGGGCGCGTCGGACACGCGGCAGGCTTACTTGTCGCCGCCGCTGCGTGCCAGCTTGGCGATGATCCAGCCGGCGGCGAAAGCGACGCCGAACGAGGCCAGCGGGCGTTCGCGGATCAGGTCCGCCGCGCTGTCGATCAGGTCGCGGCCCTTGTCCATCAGCGCGTCCACCTGTTCGCGCGCGGCGCCGCCACCGGCTTCGGCCGCGGCGATGCCGGACAGTGCGCTGTCGGCCAGTTCGGACTTCACGTGGGCCTTGCCCAGGCGCAGTTCGTCGCCAGCGGCGCTGGCGGCGCCCTTGATCGCTTCACCCGCGGCCGCGGCGGCCGAGGCGAGGTGGGAACCGGCTTCGCCCAGGTTGGACTTCAGCGCATCGGTATTCGTAGGCATCGTCATCTTCGGCTCCTGCAGGCGGGGGATGGACCCACTCTAATGCACGGCGGTGAACGGGCTGTTATCCCGTCCACCGCGCGCGGTTCACTGCATCAGCACGCGGCCGGTGCCGCGCCCGCGCAGGATCTGCAGCACCAGCTGCTCGGGTTTGCGCTCGAAGGTCGCACGGAAGCCGGCCAGGTCGCCGAACTCGCCGTTGCTGCCGGCCACGATGATGTCGCCCGGGCGCAGGCCGCTCTTCCACGCGCGGCTGTCGCGCACCACGTTGCTGACCTGCACGCCGCCGTTGGCGCCCTGGCTGCGCAGCACCTGGCGCGCCGATTCGTCCAGTTCCTTCAGCGTCGTGCCGGTCAGGCGCGCGTCCACCGTCGCGCCCTCGGCCGAGCGCGCGCCTTCCTTCAGCGCGATGTTGAGCTGCACCGGCTTGCCGTCGCGGCGCACATCCAGCGCCACGCGCGTGCCGACCGGCTGCAGGCCTTCGAAGTTGTGCAGGGCCGCGCGGTTGTCGATGCGCTGGCCGTTGGCGGCGGTGACCACGTCGCCGGGCTGCAGGCCCGCGGTGGCGGCGGCCGAGCCCGGGTACACGCGCGTCACCAGCGCGCCGCGCGGCGCGTCCAGGCCCAGCCCGCGCGCGCTGCGCTCGTCCACGTCCTGCGCTTCCACGCCGAAGGTGCCGCGCCGGACCACGCCGCCGTTGGCGATCAGCTGGTCCATGATCCCGCGCGCCATGTTGATCGGGATCGCGAAGCCCAGGCCGATGTTGCCGGCCATGCTGCCGCGCGGATTGAAGCTGGCGGTGTTGATGCCGACCAGCCGGCCCTGCAGGTCGACCAGCGCGCCGCCCGAGTTGCCCGGGTTGATCGAGGCATCGGTCTGGATGAAGTTCTGGTAGCCGGCCACCGGGATGCCGCTGCGGCCCACCGCTGAGACGATGCCCGAAGTGACCGTCTGCCCCAGGCCGTAGGGGTTGCCCATCGCCACCACGAAGTCGCCCACCTGCAGCTGGTCGCTGTTGGCCATCGGCACCGCGGTCAGGCCCGGGGTGGGGATGCGGATCAGGGCGATGTCGGTGTCCGGGTCCGAACCGATGAACTCGGCTTCCACCTGGCGGCCGTCGCTGAGGGTGACCGAGACGCCGTCGGCGTTCTCCACCACGTGGTGGTTGGTCAGCACGTAACCGCGCGCGGCATCGACGATCACGCCCGAGCCCAGCGCGCGCTCGACGCGCTCGCGCGGCATGTCCGGGATACCGAAGATCCGGCGGAACACCGGGTCGTCGCCGAACGGTCCCAGCGGGCTGGCCACGCGCACGGTCTGCCGGCTGTACACGCTGACCACCGCCGGGGTGACCCGCTTGAGCATCGGCGCCAGCGAGGGCAGGACCTGGCCGTCGACGGCGGTGGGCAGGGCCGCGGCGGCCGGCACCGCGGCGGCGGCGCTGGGGGCGGCCTGGGCAGGCTGCTGCAGGACTTCATTGAGCCCGGTGGCGGCGAACCCGCCGAACGCGGCGGCGGCGGACAGGGCGATCAGGGTGGGGAACGGGCGCAGCGCTTTCTTCATGGGGTCGGCAGCTCGTTGCGTCGGAGGGAGCGGGCGGCCGGTGGCCCCCGCGAACCTGAATGAGTCTGCTGAGAGACCCCTAAACCGGCAATGAAGTTCAGCCGCGGTGGCCGTCCGGCGGGTGTCGGCGCGTGATGACGGACGGTGCCCCGGCGTCACCGGAATGTCATGTCAATCCGGTTGACAGGGGGCACCCCCGGGCGTAGTTTGCATGCCTCGTGTGGACACAATATGTTGCGGTCCAGCACGGAGCGGACCCAAGCACTGGTGTTTTTCGGGCTTTTTGCTTGGGAATTCGGGCGCCTTTGGGGATTGGCGCATGAGGGCGAGGGAAGCAGTGGGCGACACGGCGATTTCATGGTCGATGGCACGGCCCACTTCCACATTCCGGCAACCCGGGCGGCGCATCCTGAGCGGCTGCCCGCGCCGCCGTCCCCGTCGTCCGGGTCCGCGTTGAGATACCGGGGTGGGCCAGTCGCCCACCCGCCAAAGCCATTACGGGTTCCAGTCGTTTTTAGGAGAACAACACAACCATGAGTACGGTGCGCCTCGAGGCGGTCAAGACGGAACAGCCCACCCTGATTCCCATGCAACCGGCGTCCCAGGACATCTGGGACAAGAAGTACCGGCTGAAGACCAAGCAGGGCGAAGCCCTGGACGCCGACATCGACGGCACCTACCAGCGCGTGGCCCGCGCCCTGGCCGACGCCGAAGGCACCCCCGAGAAGCGCGCCTACTGGTACGAGCGTTTCGTGTGGGCGCTGCGCCGCGGCGCCATCCCGGCCGGCCGCATCACCTCCAACGCCGGCGCCCAGCAGCACAAGCCGGCCACCAGCACGATCAACTGCACCGTGTCCGGCACCATCGAGGACTCGATGGACGGCATCCTGGAGAAGGTCCACGAAGCGGGCCTGACCCTGAAGGCCGGCTGCGGCATCGGCTATGAATTCAGCACCCTGCGTCCGCGCGGCGCCTTCGTCGCCGGCGCCGGTGCGTACACCTCCGGCCCGATGTCCTTCATGGATATCTACGACAAGATGTGCTTCACCGTCTCCAGCGCCGGTGGCCGCCGCGGCGCGCAGATGGGCACGTTCGAGATCTCGCACCCGGACGTGAAGGACTTCATCCGCGCCAAGCGCGAAGACGGCCGCCTGCGCCAGTTCAACCTGTCGCTGCTGATCACCGACGGCTTCATGGAAGCCGTGGACACCGACGCCGACTGGCCGCTGGTGTTCCCGGTGAACATCAAGGAGAAGGGCGACATCGACGTCGAGGACGCCGCCCAGGTCGTCTGGCGCGAGTGGCCCACCCACAAGAACTACATCGTCCGCGACGACGGCCTGGTGGCCTGCAAGATCTACGGCCACATCCGCGCCCGCCACCTGTGGGACATGATCATGGTCTCGACGTACGACTACGCCGAGCCGGGTTTCATCCTGATCGACCGCGTCAACGAGATGAACAACAACTGGTGGTGCGAGACCATCCGCGCCACCAACCCGTGCGGCGAGCAGCCGCTGCCGCCCTATGGCGCCTGCCTGCTGGGCTCGGTCAACCTGACCACCTTCGTCCGCGACCCCTTCACCGACCAGGCGCGGTTCGACTGGGAGGAATACAAGGAAGTCGTGCGCGTGTTCACCCGCATGCTCGACAACGTGGTCGAAGTGAACGGCCTGCCGCTGGAACAGCAGCGCGCCGAGATCCTGCGCAAGCGCCGCCACGGCATGGGCTTCCTGGGCCTGGGCAGCACCCTGACCATGCTCAAGCACAAGTACGGCAGCCCGGCCTCCTGCGAGTTCACCGAAGCGATCGCCCGCGAGATGGCCGTGGCCGGCTGGGAAATGGGCCTGGCCCTGGCGAAGGAAAAGGGCGCCGCCCCGATCATGGACGAGCTGTTCACCGTCACCGCCGCCATGCTGCGCCAGCGCCCGGAAATGGCGAAGGACGGCTGGAAGGCCGGCCAGGAGATCCCCGGCAAGGTGCTGCACGCCAAGTACAGCCGCTACATGCAGCGCGTGGCCGAAGTGGCCCCGGACCTGGTGGACGAGCTGGCGGAAGTCGGCAGCCGCTTCACCCACCACAGCTCCATCGCGCCCACCGGCACCATCAGCCTGTCGCTGGCCAACAACGCCTCCAACGGCATCGAGCCCTCGTTCGCGCACCACTACAGCCGCAACGTGATCCGCGAGGGCAAGAAGACCAAGGAGAAGGTGGACGTCTACTCCTACGAGCTGCTGGCCTACCGCGAGCTGGTCAACAACCAGGCCATGCCGTTCTCGGACGACCCGGAGGCCAAGCTGCCGGAGTACTTCATCGCCGCCGACGACATCAGCCCGAAGGAGCACGTGGACGTGCAGGCCGCCGCGCAGCGCTGGGTGGACAGCTCCATCTCCAAAACCGCCAACGTGCCCACGGACTACCCGTACGAGCAGTTCAAGGACATCTACCGCTACGCCCACCAGCAGGGCCTGAAGGGCTGCACCACGTTCCGCTTCAACCCGGCCGCCTTCCAGGGCGTGCTGGTGAAGGAAGCCGACCTGGAGAACACCACCTACCGCTTCGAGCTGGAAGACGGCAGCGTCATCGAGGTGAAGGGCAACGAGCAGATCGAGTACGACGGCGAGATGCACACCGCCGCCAACCTGTTCGATGCGTTGAAGGAAGGCTATTACGGCAAGTTCTGAGGAACTGCCCGGCGTTACCCCTCTCCCCGCCCGCGGGGAGAAGGAGAAGAAACAGGAGTGGCGTTACCCCTCTCCCCGCCTGCGGGGAGAGGATGCCCGAAGGGCAGGTGAGGGGGAGCGAGCGCAGCGAGTTGCCTTTGCTCCCAGCGAAAAGCGGCCCCTCATCCGGCCTCCGGCCACCTTCTCCCCGCCCGCGGGGAGAAGGAGAAGAAACAGGAATGGCGTTACCCCTCTCCCCGCCTGCGGGGAGAAGGAGAAGAAACAGGAGTGGCGTTACCCCTCTCCCCGCCTGCGGGGAGAGGATGCCCGAAGGGCAGGTGAGGGGGAGCGAGCGCAGCGAGTTGCCTTTGCTCTCAGCGAAAAGCGGCCCCTCATCCGGCCTCCGGCCACCTTCTCCCCGCTCGCGGGGAGGAGGGGAACGCTAGAAGTTGAACCAACGATTCATCCGCTTCACCGCTCCACGCCGCGTTATCGGGTATAGCATCGGCTGCGTTACAAACCTCGCCCACAGGAGGGCAACATGAGCAACGGCAATGGTGTCACGGCGACGCTTTCCGGCGCGGCCGAAAGCGTGAAAGACAAGGCAGTGGAAATCGGCGAGGCCGTCGCGGCCACCGCCAGCGATACCGTGGCGAAGGCCCGCAAGGCCGCCAAGACCGCGCGCAAGGCCGTGGCCAAGCGCACCGACAAGGCGGCCAAGGCGGTCAAGAAGACCGTCGCCAAGGCGAAGAAGAAGCTGGCCGCCGCCAGCGCCAGCGCGAAGGCCGAGGCCTCCAGCCTGGCGAAGAAGGCGACCGGCAAGAAGACCGCGAAGAAGGCCGCCAAGAAGTCGACGAAGAAGGCAGCCAAGAAGGCCACCAAGAAGACAGCGGCGAAGAAGGCCACCGCCAAGAAGGCCGTGAAGAAGGTCGCCAGGAAAGCCGCCGCCAAGAAGGCGCCGGCCAAGAAGGCCGCCAAGAAAGCAGTGAAGAAGGTCGCCCGCAAGGCGCCCGCAAAGAAGGCGGCGACGAAAGCCGCCCCGAAGAAGGCGGCTAAGAAGGCCGTCCGCAAGGCCCCGAAGAAAGCTGCGAAAAAAGCAGCCCGTAAGTAAGACCTGATGCTTCACCCCACCTCCCCCGGTTCCGGGGGAGGGTTGGGGCGGGAGCCGGCCCGGAAGGCCATCGCCCCGCCCGTCATCGCCAACACCTACAAGACAAGAACAGGATTCCACCGTCATGGCCGTCAAGATCGACACCAAAATCAAGGGCTACAGCGTGCTCACCCCGGAAGACAAGGCGCGCGAAGCCGCGGCGCTGATTCCGACGGCGTCGGTGCCGCGCGAGACGGTGGAAAAGGAAACCCCGCAGGACAACATCATCCAGATGCACGAGCGCATCGAGCGCCCGGAAGTCCTGATCGGCAGCACCTACAAGATCAAGTCGCCCCTGGTGGAGCACGCCATGTACGTGACCATCAACGACATCGTGTTGAACGCCGGCACGGAGCACGAGCTGCGCCGTCCGTTCGAGATCTTCGTCAACAGCAAGTCCATGGAGCACTTCCAGTGGATCGTCGCGCTGACGCGCATCATGTCGGCGGTGTTCCGCAAGGGCGGCGACGTGACGTTCCTGGTGGACGAGATGAAGGCCGTGTTCGATCCGCGCGGCGGTTACTTCAAGGCCGGTGGCGTGTACATGCCGTCGCTGGTCGCGGAGTTGGGCGCCATTGTGGAAGAGCACATGAAGTCCATCGGCCTGATCCACGACCCGGAAATGAGCGCGCACCAGCGCGCCATCCTGGCCGAGAAGCGCAAGCAGTACGAAGACCGCGCAAAAAAAAACTCTGACGTAAGCGTTGTCCCTTCTCCTGCCCCGGCGGGAGAAGCTGCCCGAAGGGCGGATGAGGGCGCTTCTGCCGCCACGCCCGGTTCTTCGGAAGACATCGCCGTGACCGGCGATGGCGCCAGCTTCCCGCCCTCTGCGACGCTCTGCCACAAGTGCAGCACCAAGGCCCTCGTCATCATGGACGGGTGCGCGACGTGTTTGAACTGTGGTTACAGCAAGTGCGGGTGAGCTGATTTCGGGGCTTTTGACATGGACCGTCAGCAATCTTTACTAAGCGAGTTTGGCCGGGCATTAGTTGCGCAAGTTCATGCCCTGAGGCGTGCATTGCAGGATCGGCCCATGCCTTCAAACATCGTTGAGGCTTTCAAGAACCTTGACTCGGCGGAGGATTACTTCTCGAGAAGTATCGATAGTGGGCCGAGTGAGAATGCGCTCGCTTCGACTAAGAATTTGGCAAATTCCGCCCACTACGTTGCTCATGTTCTGGCGGGAGTTGCCATCGAAGATGAGCTGCGCGAGCTTGTTTCAAGACTGAAAAACAGTGCGCAAGAGTATCTTCAAAGAATAGATAGCGACGAGGCGTTTTATCAGGCGCTAACGCCGCCCAGGGATGTGGGTAGGCCCGTTGCTATGCAAAGACCTCCTTCGTCCGCGACTGCTGAGCACAGGGAAGATCTGGAAAGTATTGCGCGCCGAATGGATGCAATAGCGTCTTCTCATCGCGACTTGGAGGCTGCTACTGATGGTCTCCGTATTCGCGTTGATGAAGCCATTCGCTCAACTAGTGAAGCGTATGCGGCCGCGCAACTAGATATAGATCAGAAGAAGGATCAGATAGATAAAATTCTGGGGCATGTATCTGGAAGAACACTTGCAGGGGACTTCGATAAGAACGCGGCAGTAGAGAAGCGCAATGCCGATTGGCTCCGGTATTCCTCCGTGTTCTGCATGGCGCTAACGGTGGCGCTTGTCTCTTACACTTTCTATGAAAGCGCCTTTGGTTCATTTGATTGGAAGCTGGCGCTCTCAAGGATCGCGATGGCGCTTTTCCTGTCTGTGCCGGCGGGCTATCTGGCGCGCGAGTCGTCGCGGCATAGACTGCAGCAGCAACTGTATCTTCAGACCTCGCTAAGCCTGAAGGCTCTTCCGGCCTACATTGCTAGTTTGCCTGACGAAATGCAGCACAAACTCAAAGCAGAGATGACTCAAAGAATCTTCTCAATGAGTGCGGGTCCTCAGGGTGAACTCGGTGTTCTGAATGCTCAGGACCTAATTCTTGAGCTTATTAAGCGGCTAGATTTGAAGAGGAGCTAGCGTGCAGGGTGGCTTGTTGGACGCTTTCCCATCTACATTTATGTAAAAAAGGGGGTCGGAGTACATTCAAAAGTGTACCCCGGCCCCTTTTTACTTCGGGGCGAACATGATCAGAACAATCTCGATCCATCGACATAAAAGCTTTCATCCGACAACGCCGCATTCGATCCAGATCCCGAACAAGACCGCAACGTATGTCTATGGTCTCAATGGCGCGGGTAAGTCTGCCATTGGAGAAGTGATTGATGGTTTGGCTCGCAACGACCCCGCGTTCGCCCACTGCCGGATCGACACCACCGACAATGCCCGGTATCGGTACGTGGTCTACAACCACCACTACGTCGAGCGTCTGATCGGCCAGCCCATCCAAGGCATTTTCACCGTAGGTGAGGTGGATACCATCCGACAACAGCGGATCCAAGATGTCGAGGTAAGAACGGGGGAATTGGAGGGTCTGATCACTACTGCGGTAGCAAGCGTCAGCACCGTAGAAGGCAACATCGCCAAGGAGTTCGTCCGCGCTAAAGACGATATCTGGAAGGCACACGAATGGGGCAAGAGGACCACGTTGGCCCCGCTGCTGGAGGGCTACGGTAAGAACAAAGAGAAATTCTTCCAGGACTTGCGCACTCATGTGCTGCCCGACGACGGGCAACTGGACACCATCGAACGACTGGAGAAACGCTGGGCCGATGTTTCAGGTGCCGAGAACGAACGTGCACCTGTTTCGTTAGATATCAGCTCGTTGGAGCGCATTGAACGCGACCCAATCTGGGCGGAAGTCGTGGAGGTATCCACCACCAGCCGTTTGGCGCCACTGGTGGCCGAACTGGGAAATGCGGACTGGGTCGCACGTGGCCAAGGATACCTGCATACGGACCAGTGTCCGTTCTGTCAACAAGGCTTGCCGCATGACTTTCGCGACGAGCTGGCGCGACTTCTGGAAGGCGAGCGCAAGGCCAAAGTTGAAAAGATTGCCTCACTGGTCCAAGCCTACACCGGCCAGCTTGAAGCGCTTGAATTGCGCGCCAAAGCCATCCTGGCCGACCCGGACGCCAAGGAAGCCGGGCTGGAATTGGCATGGTCCGAATTGCGCGCCGCACTCCATGACACGTTGACCACGTTGCGTCAGAAAGAGGCGAATCCCAGTGCGCTGGTGGTCGTCAAGGCCTTTAACGTAGAAGCGCTGAACGGCGCGCTGGCCAAACTCAACGCCTTAATCGCAGATTTCAACACCCGTATACGAGACCGCAAAGGTGAACGTGCACGGATCAAGGCCATGTTCTACCAAGCCATGCATGCCGATCGCATAGAGGCCTATGCGCACCACGACGCATTGCTTGGACCCTTGCGGGAGGCTGAGGCGCTAGCGAAGGCCGACCTGAAGGCAAAGCGGGAGGAACGGGACACGCTCAACACCGACTTGCGGGAACTACGCCGGCTGCAAAAGGGTGTTGATGCGTCGATCGACTCGATCAACGATCGACTGCGCAGTATCGGGATCACGGCGTTCAGCGTTGATCGAAAAACTGGCGAGGATCGCTTGTATTGTCTGAGCCGGCCGGGCGTGGCGGACTGCGAGACCAGGTCTTTGAGCGAGGGCGAGAAGACGCTCATCGCGTTCCTCTACTTCATGGAGTCACTGAAAGGCTCGCACAGCGAACACGAAACCGTGGATCCCCGACGTACCATCGCCGTCATCGATGATCCGATATCTAGCCTGTCGCAGAACTACGTGTACGACATCGCTACGATGATTCACCGCGAGTTAGCAAAGCCCGAGAGCCGGCCTCAACTCGTCAAGCAGGTGATCGTGTTGACCCACAACCTGTTCTTCTTCCACGAGCTCATCCGTCAGCACATCAAGAACTTAGCTAATGCGCACAACCGGTGTGGCTTGTTGCGGGTCGTCAAGAACGAACATTCGGAGGTCGAGACCCTGGACCCCACCAAGCTCTTGAACGATTACGACGTATGGTGGCACATCCTCAAAGACGCCCAGGCGGGGAAGGTCCCCACCCAGGTGGTGCCTAACGCCATGCGCAACATTCTGGAGCAGTTCTTCACCTTTACGACCGGTTCTTCTGAATTCCCGGAAGCTGTCCAACGGCTGGCCAACGAAGACACGTCAAGCAAGTACGCCGCGCTGGACCGCTTCGTTGACAGAGGGTCTCACCGAGATGCAATCAATGGTCCACCCATCGACTGGACGGAGTACGACGTGCCGTATCTGCTGGGCAAGTTCCGTGCGATGTTCCATGCGATCGGCCAAGACCAGTACTACCTCATGAAGATGGGCGAAGAAGCATCTGAGGCTGCGGACGCCTAAACTCGCCATATGGAATGGAGAACGTAGGATGGTTGAGCGAAGCGATACCCATCGCTCTTAGCGGTGACGCCATGCGAAGGAATGCCATGATCCATCGAATTTCTGTAGCGCTACGGCGGGCCCTGATGATCAAGCCATGCAATATAAGTGTGCTCATCGGCCTGCTCGCGGCGTTCGGCACGGTGCTGCCCGCCGCTGCCGAGCCTGCTGATGAGCGCACTGTCGAAACGCTGGTCTTCGTAGGAGAGCTGGTCTCCATGGAGCCCATGGCCAATCCCTGCGAAGAAGAGAGTAAGCGCACCGGCACGTTGAGCTGCATCATCATGGACGAGCTGTACCGTGCCCGTTATCGCGTCGTACAACCCGTGGCGGGCACGACGGCGAACACCGAGGTCACCTTTCAGGTGGCCGACCACTACGGCTTCCCCGCCTTCGCCAACACCCCGCATGCCTTGCTGTTCGTCGCCGTTACCGATGACGGCAACTGGCTGCACAAGTACCAGGGCGTCCCCATGCACCGCACCGAGGACGGCCAATGGGCGGCTTGCGGCGAAGTGGACTACCGGGGCGTCGACGAGGCGCTATCCCATCGCGCGAAACCGCTGACGTTTGCTGAGCCTATCGCCCGGCGTGACGCAGTGCCGCCGGACGCGTGGAAGAGGATGCTGCCTTGGTGGAAGGAGCGTGCCGACACTTACCGAATCAGCGACGGTCAAGTACGCTGCCTCAAGGGGATTCCCGTGCAAGAGGCCTACGAGATCGTCAGGCAGGGCGTAATGAAGGCCCGCGAAGTGCGCCTTCCGCCTTGGCCGACAGGTCACTGATCCGCGTGGCGGGATGCGATGTTCAGTCCGCTGGGCCAACGCAACTGACGAGAACGGGATGATCGACTACGAAGAAGCCAGCGCACGTGTCGAGGAAGCGCTGGCGCGCTGGCCCGACGCCAAAGAGACAGGCGATTCCCTCGTCATCCTGCATGAGCACACGTTGGAGAAGCCGTGGGGCTGGGTGTTCTTCTATACCTCGAAGCAATTCCACGAGACAGGCGATAGCCTCTTCGCGCTGGCGGGCAACGCGCCATACATCGTGGAGAGAGAGACCGGTCGGCTGATCGAGACCGGTACGGTGCGGCCGCTCGACGAGTACATCGCGAAGTACGAACGCGCCGGTGACCCGATGGCGTCCGGTGCTCGCTAGAAGCCGACAGGAGCCCCGCCATTCCGCCGCACAGCCGAAACCGCCAATCGCATCGTCGGCACCGTGACAGCCTGATGGCGCGGGTTGCGCATGGCATAGTCCGGTCCGATCAGGCCTGGGGAGCGCCATGACGATTCGCAACGACCCGCGCGGGAAGAGGCCAAGCATGCTTGCGTCGGCATGCTTCGTGGGTGCAAGCCTCGCGGGCTGCACCTCGCCGCCCGAGCTGTCGATCGACACCCTGGCCCACGATCACGCGCGCTACCTCGACAAGCCCATCGTGTTGGCGTCCTGCGTCACATCGAGCAGGCACGCATTTGCGCTGACCAGTTGCACGGACGACACCGTCTATGTCGCCATCAGGCGGGGTAACGCCAAGGCCCCCGAGTGGGACGCACTCAAGACGCACGCGTTAGCAAGCTGGAATCGCGACCGCATGCAGCGAGTGACGCTTGAAGGCGTACTGGAGCGGGACGCCGCCACCGGCAGGAACGTGTTTGTGGTGGATAGCGTAGACCCGTAGCCCGGGTAAGCGCAGCGCACCGGGGTTGCACTCATGCCCCTAGTGGGCGGGCGCCTGCTGGCCCAGCTCAGCATCCCCGAACACCAACACCCCGACAGCCTCGTCCTCCCCCGCACCGGCCTGGCCCACTGCTTCACCCACCTGGCCGACACCGCCGACCGCATCGTGGGCGCCGTGACCGCCTGACGGGCGAAGTTGCACATGGCATAGTCTCTGCGCATCAGCCTTGGGGAAGGGCATGACCATCCGCGACTACCTGCGCCAGCGAAAGGCGCGCTACCTCGGCATCGGCACCGCTTGCCTCGTGTTCGCCGCCGGGTCGATCCTGGCTCACGGCATCTCCGGGCACGCCGTCTACAGCTTCGCCGGCTTTGCCTTCGTGTTCGGCTACCTGGCCTGCGTGGTCCTCTCGCGCAGCATCGCGTGCCCACGCTGCAAGACCCCTGTGGGCGGCTACACCACCTGGCTCAACCTGCGCCCCTCCGGCTTCTTCCGCCGCACGAACTATTGCGCCGGCTGCGGCGCGAACTTCGACGAACCGGTGACGCCTCCGCGGAGCTGACCCTCCCCACAAGGAACCGTGGCATGCCGCCGAACGACACACTGAGCTTCACGGAACTGGACCGCCGCCTGCGTGCCGTGCCAGCTGGCCCATCAGGGGTCCTCAATACGCCGCGGCTCTTTCGCATTGCCAATATGGTGGGTGCTGTTGCGGCCGTGCTCACGTTGATTCCGTTCCTATTGGTCCATGTCATGACGCCCGGCGGCTGGATGATCACATGGGTGCAGATTAGCTTCTCCGTGTTCTTGCTCGCGCTGCTGCCAGACATCATCCGTTCCTATGGTGTGCTGGGGTGGACACTGTGGGCATGGCGTGCAGAGCTGGTCAGCCAACTCGACCACGACTCCCCACACTTCCGCACGATCCTGGCGTGGTTGTGCGAACGCCCGGCAGTGACTTTGGAAGAGCACCAGCGCGTCGCGCGGCTATCGCTCGGGCAGATGTCCGCAAAGATCGGCATGTTCACCGGCGGACTGGAACGACTGGGCGTGTTGCCGGTGTTGGTGTCCGCTTATCTGTTCTTCCGCAACTGGCGCGAGCTGATGGGCATGCCCTACTGGCAACTCTTCATTGGCTTCGGGCTGATCCTGCTCTACTTCACCATGATGGTCGCCAACCTCAAACGCATCCGCCTGCAGCTCTACGAATCCCTGCTGTCCGAAGCGCTGGCCATGAAGTCGGGGTCGGTATCGGCAGCAAGCATCGAGAGATAGCGTTCAACGTACATTGCCCGGGTGCAGACGCTACGAAAGCGTGCGCTGCCCCCATCGTCTTCAAGTCTGTGGAGGAAGCCTATGAAATGGATACTCATGCTCGCACTCGTCGGGTCGCCGGCGCTCGCCGATCCGCCCCAGGATCAGGCAGCACAAACCGCCCGCCACAACACGGAGCTGGGGGAGGCGCCGGCATTGCAGAGTGATCGTCCCGAGTTCGATATTCCGCCGAAGCGACTCAGTGGAAAGGCCCCTGTGTTCCCCGTCAGTCACTTGATGAATGGAACCAAGGGCAAGGTCGTCGTGTCCTTCACGGTGGGCGTGGATGGGAAGGCGAGCGAGTTCAAGATCATCGAATCGACCGATACGAAATTCTCGGACCACGTCGTGATTGCGCTTCAGGAATGGCGCTTCAGGCCGGCGAAGAAGAATGGCGTCGACGTTCCCGCCCGGATACGGCAGTCATTTTCCTTCGGCTTCTGAGAACGATCGTGGGGCTTGCCGGGCGATAGTCCCGTAGCCCGGATAAGCGCACGTACCTTCGTCCACCGTCGTGTGCAGGGGGCCAACGCCCACCCGACGCCGCATTCACTCTTGCGGCACGTCCGGCTTGCCCGCCTCCGCCTCAGCGGCGCGCGCCTTCCTTTCTTCTTCGCGCCCGTTCCAGGCGGCCAGCGCCATGAATGCAAGCAGCAGAAGCGACAAGCCGGCCCCCGCCCAAAGCCCGGCCGCCAGCTTCAGGATCACGACAAACACCATCCCCACGGCAACGACCAGATAGATATGCCAGTGCATGCGTGCGTCCCTGTCCCTGTCCCCGGCGCTGAGTGTAAGCCTGAGCGGCGTTGTCGTGTCACAGGAATGGGGGCGGGGCGGCTCCGGTAGGCCCGGAATGGCTTTCCGAGCCCCATCGCTCTCACATTGAGCCCCATCCATGGAGCGCCGAGCCCCATCGATGGGGCTCGGAATCCCAAACACCGGGCACCTCCACCCCATCGATGGCATTCGGAAAGCCATCGATCACATTCCGAAACCCATCGATGGCACATTGAGCCCGATCTCTCTCACATTGAGAGCCATCGATCGCGTTCAGAGCTCCATCGATCGAGCTCCGAGTGCCAACCTTTGGCGTCCGGAATGTGATCCACAAGGCTCAGAGCCCGGCACATCACATTCCGAGCCCCATCGATGGCTTTCCGAGCCCGATCGTTGGCATTCCGAGCTCGATCTCGCTCCATCACTGCGCTGCATTTGTGAGAGGCAATGCCCGCGCACGCACGCTAGGCTGCTGGCGTCGGCGATGAACGCCGGCGTGTCCTTTCACTGTGATCAACGGAGTGACCATGACCCAGAACCGCATCTCCCTGCGCTTCAGCGCAGAGGACCTGACCGCCATCGAAGGCGCCATCGACACCCTGGAACAGCGCTTCACCGGCCTGATCGGCCTGACCCCCGACGAACGCCGCGAACTGACCAAGATGGGCGACAAGTCCGAAGCCTTCTGCCGCCAGGCCGTCATCACCCTCGGCAAACACCCGGGCGTGCTGCCGCGCAACTTCGACGTGGCCGACTACCAGGCCGACCTGGCCGCCCTCGACGCCCTGCGCCCCGTCATCGTCCGCCTGCAGCGCGTCTACGACCGCCTGATCGACAGCGAAATGGCGCTGGGCAGCGACCTGATGGTCGCCTCACTGGAAGGCTACGCCCACCTCAAGGTCGCCGGCCAGGCCGACGGCCTGGACACCCTGCGGCAGGCCTTGGGGGCGCGCTTTGATCGCAGGCGCAGGACCGCCGATGAGGCGGCGCCGGCGCAGTGACGCAGGCGCTGTTCTGCGAGAACACGGGCCCCGCTTCGGCGGGGCTCGTTGTTTTCGCTGTCGGGCCAGCGCGTACTGCACAATGCCGTCCATCAGGAAGGTAAGGGGCACGCATGGGACATCCGTCGCGCAGACTCATCGCAGCAGCGATGACGCTCATGCTCGTCCTGCCGCTGCTTGCCGGCTGCCTCGTCGTCGAGCGTGGCGGCATGAGCGAAGAGGACGAAGCCGGTCTGAAGGTCTACCGCGAGTATGAAGCCGATCCCGCGGCCGCAACGGCTCGCTTTCTGGAAGCGTGGCGAACCGGCGCGCCGCGCCGATCGCAGGACAAGGCGCGCTCGCGCTGGATTGCCATTGCCGGTCTGCTGAGCAGCCGGGGACAAGGCCCGACCAACGAATTCAGGATGTTCCTGATCGACAGCCTGGATGACACCAGGCCGGCCATCGCCGTGCAGGCGGCGCGTGAGCTCACTCTCGTCGCTGGGAAAGACGTGGTGAACGCCCTCCTGGACAAGACGGCATCGACCGCTGCGGATGCGACCGTACGGGAGGCATCCGCGATGGCGCTGATCGAGAAAGTCGAGATGCGGATGTTCTCGTCGTCCGAGGGCGATGAAGCCGTGCTGCTCGACCGACTGACGGCCGCCTGCGTCGCGCCGCAGCGGACGACGCAGCTGGTCGCGCTTTGCGAACAGGCGAAGCAGGCCCTGTCGCGGCGCGCGGAAGAAAGGAAGCTGGATGCGTGCGTAGGTCGACCGATCGCGTCTCCCGCCGACTGTATCCGGGATGCGACGAAATGACCCAGGATGCGGGCATTGAGACGGTCGACCGTTCCACGCAAACGTTCATCGCGCTTGGCGGAGGGTTCTTTCTTCTGTACGGACTGTACGCCGCCGAGAGATGCTGGCGCACGGGAACGTGGGTCGTCGAGATCAAGAACCATGCGTACACCGGTGGCGTGGCCATGTTCATCATCGGGTCGATGATCGTGTTCGGCGCCGGCTTCCTGCTTACCGCTCTGCGGGAACTCTCGAAGTAGCGTGTCGGCGCGGACGCCGACCTTACCCGTATTCCGCCTGCCCGTGCGTCGCTAGGCGCGCCCTCACCTCGCGCCGCCGCAGCTGGACGAAGAAGAACGCGATCGTCAGCAGGCCGATCACGGACGGCGCGATCTGCGACCAGGGTTGGCCCACGCGGACGAGGTTGCCCACCGCCGCGGAGAGCATGCCGAACAGCGAGGCGATGAGCTTGTACGCGTGGTCGTAGCGCCAGAGCGTGGCGAACCAGCGGCGCGGGAAGCACCAGCGCACCGTGTCGTAGGCCAGCAGCGTGAAGAGCGCGCCGAGCGATGCGTACGCCACGATGTCGGCGCGCCCGGAAGACGACACCAGCGCGGGCGTGAGCGCCACCGCGAACGCGAGCGCCGCCAGCGTCCACAGCGCGTCGAATCCGGAAGGCCCGCGCTCGCGCGTGTGGATCGACCGCCAGCCGCTGACGAGCTGATAGGGGACCAGCACCGTCAGCACGGCGAACACCGGGATGAAGCGGAAGAACAGGGTGCCGACCGCGGCCGACAGCGACACCAGCAGCGCGAGCGCGCAGAACACCTTGCCCCACCGGCGATGCGTCGGCGTGCCCTTGGCGCGGGCCAGCAGCGCGAAGCCCACCAGCAGGGCGAGCGTGCCGGCGCCGACATGCACGGCGAGGTTGGCGAGATGCGGGGGCGACATGGATGTCCTCGGTCGGCGCGCGGGAGCGTCCGGGCGTCGTTCGAGTATCGACGCGCGCACGGATCCGGACAGCGTCCGGCGGACGAACCGTGGCCGCCGCCGATGAAGCCGCGTCCATGCGGTGCGAAATCGACCCGCACGTGTTGCTACGTGGCGTCAGGCGCGCGCGGCCCTGGCCCGCCCTGGGAGACCCGGACGCGTTGGACCGGCGGTGGGTGGCGCGTGCTTCCCGCCCCGGACCCGCCCGCGCGATAAACTACGCACCACGACAACCCGATTCCACGAGGAACACCCCATGGCATTCACCACGACCGCGTCTGGCCTGCAGTTCGAAGACACCGTCGTCGGCGGCGGCGCCGAAGCCAAGCCCGGCCGCAACGTCACCGTGCACTACACCGGCTGGCTCTACGAGAACGGCCAACAGGGCGCCAAGTTCGACTCCAGCAAGGATCGCGGCGAACCCTTCATCTTTCCCCTCGGCGAGGGCATGGTCATCCAGGGCTGGGACGAAGGCGTGCAGGGCATGAAGGAAGGCGGCCAGCGCACCCTCATCATCCCGGCGAACCTGGGCTACGGCGCACGCGGCGCCGGCGGCGTCATTCCTCCCCACGCCACCCTGAAGTTCGACGTCGAACTGCTGGGCGCCTGAGCCGCGCAGCCCGCAGGGTGGGCGTCAGCCCACCGTCCCTGCGACGCACTACCGCGCGCTGCGCGCCTCCGCCAACTGCGCCTCCAGCGCCGCGATGCGCTGGTCGCGCTCGTCGAGCGCGCGCTGCACGTCTTCGGCCTCGAAGCGGACCGGAATGTATTTCGGGCAATTCCAGTCGAAGGCTTCGACATGGATCCGCATCTCGCGCTCGGTACGTCCGCTGCCCGGCGATTCCTGCACCGCCAGCCGGCCCAGCAGCTTCAGCCGGTGCCGGTGCGCGTAGTCGACCAGGATCAAGGCCACCCGATCGTCCTGGGCCAGGTTGCCCACGCTGATGAACTGCCGGTTGCCGGGCAGGTCGGTGAACGACAGCGTCGTGGCGTCGACCACTTGCAGGAACCCCGGGCTGCCGCCGCGATGCTGCACGTACGGCCAGCCGGTTTCCGACACCGTCGCCATGTAGAAACTGCGCTGCGCATGGATGAAGGCCGCTTCATCCGGCCCGAGTTCCGCATTGCGCACACCGTCCCCGGACTCGAAGGCCCGCGCGTACTGCGCACGGCTGCCGTCGCGCGCCTGCACCTCGCGGACGGCGGGCGTGAAAGCGATGTTCGCGAACGCGTGTCTCATCTCGGTCTCCAAAGCTCGTTGCCGTAGGGTGGGCTCAAGCCCACCGTCGCACGGCATCCGTCATCCCGAACGGTGGGCCGAGGCCCACCCTACGACTACGGTCAAGGTTTTGTCAGCACCTGTCCGGGTCCACCCGTCACCTGTCCGCGCGTCTTCGCGGTCTCGCCCAGGTACGCCAGCGCGAACTGGGTGAACTTGACGCTGTGCTGCGCCGATTCCCCCATCGTCGCCAGCGTGTCGTAGGGCGTGTGGATGTAGGGGAAGCTGCCGTTCGGGCTGCCGGCCTCGAACATCATCGCGGCCGGATAGCCGGCGTTCGTCCACGACGCATGGTCGGAACACGCGTAGCCGCAGGCCGTGCTGCCGCGGGTCAGGCCCATCGGCGCCAGGTAGGTGTCGAACAGGGTGATGAAGAAATTCTTCAGATCGGTGTTGGAGAAATCGGAGATCAGCTTCATGTCCGTGACCGCGCCGGACTTGTAGTTGGTCATGTCCACCTGCAGCACGCTGACCACGTTGACCCCGCTGCGGCGGAACGACTGCGCGATGGCGTTGGAGCCGCGCAGGCCGACTTCCTCCGCCGCATACCCCATGAACTTCACCGTGCGCCGCGGCTGCCAGCCGTCGGCCAACGCAATGCGCAGCGTCTCGGTGAGCGTGGCGATGCCGGACGCGTCGTCGTCGGCGCCCGGCGCCAGCTGGTTGGGGTCGTTGGGGGTGTTGCCGTTGATCGAATCCAGGTGCGCGCCCAGCACCACGACTTCGTCGGGCAGGTCCCAGCCGCGGATGGTGAGGATCACCGACGGCTGCGTGGAGCAGGTGGTGCAGCCGGTGAACAGCTCCGTGGTGACGTCCGTGCGGCCGGCCGCCAGCGACTGCCAATGGGTCCGGATCCACTCGGCCGATGTTCGCCCGTGCGTGCTGGCGTAGTAGCGGTTGCGGTAGCTGGAAAGGTGGTTGATGGTGTCGTAGAGGCGCTGTTCCTGCACCTGCGGCAGCCACCCGCTCACCGTCGCCTGGTTGTCGAGCGTGTAGGGCCCGGCGAGCGCCTTCGTCATTGCTTCCTTCGCCCGGCCCTCGCTGACGAAGGCCTCGGCCTGCGCCCGGCTGGGGAACGCGAAGTAGCCACCGCAGCGATGCTCGTTGGCATGCACGTAGCGGCTGATCTCGCCGAGGCGGTCGGCCCGCGTTTCCGAGATCAGCACCGGCAGGCCGCTGCTGTCGCGTCGCGCGACCGGATTGCGGGCCATGCCGCGGATGCCCTGGTAGGTCTGCTGGGACGTCACGATGTACATCGGCGCGAACGGGTCGGCCGGCGCCGCGGCGGCGGGTCCACCGGTCCGATCCCTCGTGCGCGCGTCCGCCGGGCCCGCCACGCGCGGCGCGTTCCATCGGATCGCGGGGGCTGCGGCCTGCGTGCGCGGACCGGACGCCGGTGCGATCGGTGCGGCATCCGACCGCAGCAGCAGCACGCTGGCCAGCAGGGAGAACAGCAGCGTCGTCGCACCCAGCAAGAACGGTTTCATCGTCGCATCCCCCGGATGACGGCCTGCAGCGTTACGGCGGCCACGCTACCACTTCCGCGGCCGGTCCTCGCGTGCCGGACGGACCGCGGGTGATGACTTCCAGCACGCTCGGACGGGCGGCGGCGCGCGCAGAGTCCATCGCGAATCCCGGAGGTGCGCGACGATGAAACGCTGGCTGATCCTGATCGCGTGCCTGCTGGCGTTGCCGGGTGCGGCGCAGGCCGGCGACGCGCATGCGGTGGCGTCGCCCGCGGTGCCGGATGCGACCTTCCACGTGGACCCCGCGCTGACGCCGTTGCCGGCCCTGCGGTTCCCGATCCGCGACCAGACCGATGCCGAGCGCCGGCTGTTCGTCGAGACTTCCGACGGCGGGGTGACGCGGATGCTGGTGCTGCAGTTCGAGACCGTGCAGCCCGGTTCCGACTTCCGTTTCGTGTTCCCCTCCCGACCGCCGCGCACGCTGGGCCCGCACGTGTACCGCTTCGGCGCGTACGCCTACGACGACGCCACCGCGGCCGCGCGGGAGCCCGCGCTGGAAGCCGCGCGCACCCGCGCCGCGCTGCAGGCGAACGGCCTGCAGCCGCCGCGCTACTGGCACGTGGTACGCCTGGCCCGCGTCGCCGACACGGAAGGCCGCCACGAAGCCATCGTCTTCTACCTGGAGAACGCCGATGCGCGTTACCCGGACGGACTGACCGACGTGGACGAAGACGGCGACGGCCGCCTGCCCGCCGACGAGACGGAGCGCCTGTGGCAGGCGCTGACGCGCGTGCTCGAGGTGCGTGCGGTGGTGGGCCCGTAGGCGCCTTCGCGTCGTAACGCACCCTCACTGCCAGGCATGGCATGGCGCCCTGCCTGGCAGCCTCCCGTATCGAGAGAGGAAAAACTCCTAGCGCCCAGGCACGCGGCAGCACCGCGACGCTGCGCTGGCAGACAAGGCGACACCTGAAGGGTTCTTGTAATTGCAGTGGCCGTCCCATGAGCCGACTTGGACCAGTTCGAAGGAGCCCGGCCTGCATTGCACTTCCGTCCGGGTGTAGCCAGATGGGCAGGAAGGCGCGAACACGTTGTTGACGGCGCCCGCAGTGAGGGAGGTCGAGGTTCCGTCCACGGTCGTGCACGACAGCGGCGTCGCTTCTGGGGCCATGAAGTAGCCTACGATGTCGATGACGACATCCGTGCCGTACTGCGAATAGATGCTCAGGTCCGCGGGCTGGCCCACGGTGGTCTTGGCGATGATCGCGTTGGCGATGATACCGCCTGCGGTGTAGTTGAGGCTGGCCGCATTCGGGCGCGCCGTGCCCGAAGGATAGATCGTCATGAAGCCTCCTTGGTCCGGCGTTACGGCCACGACGTTGATCGCGACGGCCGACGGATCCGAGGGGATGCCGCAATCGGAACTGTTACCGCCCTGGCCCGAGAAATTTGCGGTATGGACGGCGAAATCACGCACCAGTCCACCGGTGATACGACCTACGGCGTTGCGCGTATCGAGGATCCGACACGGCGTAACCATGGTGTATACCAGATCCTCGGCGGAACTTCCCAGAGACTTGATCGCGGCCAGCGAGCCATTGGATTTTGCCATGTTGTCGATGACCTGCTCGTCGTCCAGGCGCTGGCCAAGCAGCGTCGCTAACATCGCCTCATAGGTCTGCTTGCTCGCTGCCGCCTGGAGGTTGGCGATGTCGGACTCCGCGAACGTGCCCTGCATCGAGCTCGCCCAACGCTGCGGCGACGTGCCGTATACCGTGTGGACGTAGCCAGCCCACTTTTTCACGATGTGAGCCGCAGCGCGGCCCCGCTCGGTCTTCGGTACATAGCGCCCTTCACCCGCGATGACCTTCTGGGAGATTCCAGACAGCGCGATCAATGCGATCGACAACCCCAAGGTGTAGCGATTCATGTTGAGTCTCCATGACGACATGCCGGAATAGCACGAGTACCTTTGCCAACGCTCGTCACACAGTGGACCGGACAGTGACGCTTCCTTCACAGTGGTGCTGGCCGGACTTCCGGCCAACTCGCGTAGAAACATCGGAGTGGTGCGTCTGATTCCCAAGTCATTCTTCCGGCGCGGACCTTCTATGCGCCGTGACAGGAGCTAGGCTTTTCATTGATGGCATGCCACACGCGCTGTGGCGTGTGGCTCCTGATGGGATGCAACAGGGTGCGAAATTTGTCGACCACGCAGTGCAAAGGTGCGGCGCCAGTGCTCTCACGCTGTCGTTCATTTAACGCGTTCGGCGTTAGGCTGGCGCTCTTCCCTCGCGAGCCCGCCCCATGGAACAGCCCGTCCATCCCTTCTCCGACCTGTTCGCCCAGTTGGGCCTGCCGAACGACAACGCCAGCATCCAGCAGTTCATCGCGACACATTCGCCCTTGCCCGACGACGTGAGCCTGGAAGAAGCGCCGTTCTGGTCGCCTGCACAGGCGCAGCTGCTGCGTGAGGAGCGCCTCGACGACGCCGACTGGGCGATGGTGGTCGATCGGCTCAACGTGGCGCTGCACGCCCGTCCATAATCCGCGGACACGCGCCCCGTTCGCCCTCTACGCCTGCTTCACGGTGGCGGGCCTAGGGTGGCGGCAGCCATGCCGGGAGTGGGCCATGCAGGAACGTCAGGACCTGGGGCCCGCTACGGGCCTTGGCGATAATTCGCGGCAGACCGATCTGCTGTTGAATTCGGTCACCGACTACGCGATCTACATGCTGGACACCGAGGGCGTGATCCGCTCCTGGAACGCGGGCGCGCAGCACATCAAGGGCTACGCGGAACACGAAGTCATCGGCACCCATTACTCGCGCTTCTACCTGCCCGAAGACGTGCAGGCGGACCGGCCCGCGCTGAACCTGAAGCGTGCGGCCAGCGAGGGCCGCTTCCTGGAGGAGGGGTGGCGCCTGCGGAAGGACGGGCGCCGGTTCCGCGCCTTCGTGGTGATCGACCCGATCTTCGACGGCGGCGAACTGATCGGCTTCGCCAAGGTCACCCGCGACGTCACCGAACGCTACGAATCCGAACAGCGCCTGATCCAGGCGCAGCATGCGCTGCTGCAATCGCAGAAGCTCGAAGCCGTCGGCAAGCTCACGCTCGGGCTGGCGCACGACTTCAACAACCTGCTGGCGATCGTGCTCAACAGCCTGGACCTGATCGGCGCGAAGTCGCAGGACCCGGATATCCAGAAACTGGTGGCCGCGGGGCTGAGGGCGTCGGAACGCGGCGCACTGCTCACGCGGCAGCTGCTGACGTTCGGCCGCGGGCAACCGCTGGCGCCGGAACGCGCGCAGGTGAACCACCTGCTGGTGCAGTCGAAGGACATGTTCCAGCGCGCCGCCGGCACGCATGTCACCCTGCAGCTGCAGCTCGACAACCAGGTGCCCGCCGTCGACGTGGACATCGCGCAGTTCGAGGCCGCGGTGCTGAACCTGGTCTGCAACAGCCGCGATGCGATGCCGCGGGGCGGCGCCATCACCATCACAACGTCCATGCACCGCGAGCGCGACACTGGCGCCGGTACGGACGAGGAGCGGGATTTTGTCGTGGTGGCGGTCGATGACACGGGCGAGGGCATTCCCTTCGAACACCAGGAACGGGTGTTCGAACCTTTCTTCACCACGAAGGAAGTGGGGCGCGGCAGTGGGCTCGGCTTGAGCCAGGTCTTCGGCTTCGCCTCCCAGTCCGGCGGCTTCGCCACCCTGGACAGCGTGCCGGGCAGCGGCACGCGCGTGGTGATCCATCTTCCCGCCCGCGCGAGGGAGAACGCATGAAGAAGGTGCTGTTCGTCGAGGACGAGGAAGACCTGCGCGAGATGATGAGCGACGCGCTCGCGCACCGCGGTTACGACGTCGGTGTCGCCGCCACCGGCGCGGAGGCCATCGCCGCCATGCGCGACGCCACCGAATTCACCCATCTGATCACCGACGTCAACATGCCCGGCGGCGTTTCCGGCATCGACCTGGCCGAGGCCGTGATCGAAGCGCATCCCGAGGTGCGGGTGATCATCGCGTCGGGCTACCAGAAGGCCCAGCTGCCTCCGCTCCCGCCGCAGGCGCGCTTCCTGCAGAAGCCGTACCGCATGCATCAGTTGTTCGCCGCGCTGGAGGATTGACCCCCCCGGCTCGATACGTGCAACGGGCTAGTCCGCATCCTCCACGCCGGCGTACCACGCCGCATACGGCGTGTTCTTCACCAGGTGCCGGTTGAAGTCCTTCGCCCCGTCGGTCCACCACGCCGGCCCGCGTTCGCCGAGCGCGGTCTTCGCGGCATCGACCGCGGCGCGCGCGGTCCGCAGTGCGACGGGGTCGTCGGCGTGCAGCGCGGTCTTCACGGCGCGCCGGGCCTGCATCAGCTGCCGGACGAGGCTCGCGCGCGTGTCGGCCGGCAGGTGGGGATTGGCGGCGCGCCACAGGCGGCCGCGCACGACGAGATAGCGGCTGTCCGGGGTGAGCCGCGGCGCCATGCGCTAGGGGGCGTCGGCGCGTTCGATCACCAGCACGACGCGATAGTCGCCCGGTGTCGTCGCGCCGTCGGCGCGCGGACGCGGCTCGAGCGAACGCAACCGGAGCGCGTACGGACCCACGCGGCGGACATCCTGCGGCCGCGTATCGCCACCGCCGCCGCTCCACGGCAGCGAGACCACCTGCGGTTCGATGCCCGGTCCGGCGACCCACACGAACGCATGCGCTTCACCGGCCCAGACGCAGGTGACGTCAGCGGGGCAGCGATGGTCGCGGTAGCCCACGAACTGGACGGACACGCCGTCCATGACGGTCTCCTGCTGCAACGCCAGCGCGAGCGTCTGCTCCGGAGAGGCGGAACCGTTCCGCGCCGCCGATGACGGGGTGCAGGCGGTGACCAGGAGGAGGACCGCCGCCAGGGAGAGGGAAGATCGGGTCATGCGGCCTCCGCGGCGGGATTCGCATGCAGTGTAAGCGCATCCGCCGCGATGCCGCCGCAGGAAGGCCGACCGTGCGGTCCTGCGCACGGTAGCCGCGCAACACGAAAGCATGGTGTAGTACGGCGACGCGCCCTGGGGAGGGCGCCCATGCACAGGGGATGACATCGATGACGAAGTACTTGGGGCGATGCGCCTTGTGGATGGCGCTGTTTCCGGCAACGGCGTGGGCGCAGGCGTCGTGCATGACGCCGGTGTTGCCCGACACGGAAGTGAGCGGCTGGCACGACAGTCCGCTGGGCGGCGTCATCGTCGGCACGGCGCGCTACCGCATCTTTGCGAAGAACGCTTCCCGCTACGAGACCGTCACCCTCGGCATCGCCTTCAGCCACAAAGCCGGCGACGAGTCCCATGCGACCGCCCAGCCGGCCAGCCGCGAACTGCCCGACCTGATGACCGCCAGCCTGCAGGTCCGCTTCGTGCGGAAGGACGGCGTGCCGCCGCGCGGCTGGGATGCGGACGAGGCGGACGTGCTGCTGGACGGCAAGCGCTTTCCCGCGGGCATGCGGGTGATCGGTGCGCCGGACCGCACCCGCGACATCGCCGCCAACTGGGAGGTCTGGTTCAGCGACGGGGACCTGCTGGCGGCGATGGAGAACGCACGCGAAATGGAGGTGCGTATGCGCCATACGCCCACGTCGTCCTTCGGCTCGTTCCATTTCGACATCGCCTCGTTCAAGGGCATGCGCGCGCAGCTGGTTCCCTACTGGCGTTGCTCCGCCATCCCGTACCATCTGCACCGGCACTGAGCCGGATACGCCGGAGCGTGGGAAACCCGCGCCGGACGGATCGGGCGCCGTGCGATGCCATGTTTAGGATGGCCGTTGCCGCCCCGATCCTGGACGCTCATGACGATGTGTATCCGCCGGCGTTTCCTGTGCGGCCTGGTCTGCGGTCTCTGGGCACTCGCCGCGCACGCGCAATCCATGCAGGAATCCTTCGACCTCGACGTGCCGCTGCCGCCGACGCCGGTGGTCATCGAGGGGCAGACGCGGCTGGTCTACGAGCTGCACCTGAGCAACTTCGCGCGGCGCCCGCTCGATCCGGTGCGCGTCGACGTGCGCGACGCCACGACCGGTGAGACGCTCGCCACCTTCGAAGGCGAAACGCTGGACAGGCAGCTCGATCGCTCCGGCCTGCAAGGGAAAGCGGAGGCGGGCGCCGCGATCGCGCCGGGACGGCGGGGCATCGTCTTCTTCGAACTGGTACTGCCCGCCGGCAGGGCGACACCGGTCGCGCTGACGCATCGTGTCGGGTACCGCGCCGCGGAAGGCGAGGGCGTGTTCCACGTCGACGGTCCCGCGGTGCCGGTCGCACGCGCGAACGCGGTGACGCTGGGTCCGCCGTTGCGCGGCGGCCCGTGGATCGCGATCCACGATCCCGCCTGGGAACGCGGCCACCGGCGCGTCGTCTATGCGCTCGACGGCCAGGCGCGCACGCCGGGCCGCTTCGCCATCGACTGGGTGAAGCTGGATGCGCGGGGGCGCAAATCCGGCCGCGACGACGGCCTCGCCGCCGATGCCTACAGCCACGGCAAGGACGTGCTCGCCGTCGCCGACGCCACTGTCGCGGGCGTGCGCAACGACCTGCCCGAACGACGCCGCCTGGACGAACGCACGGACCACGCGCTCGACACCGGCGCCGGCAACACCGTCGTGCTCGACCTCGGCGACGGACGCTTCGTTCACTACGGCCATCTGCGCCCCGGTAGCGCGCGCGTCGTGCCCGGCCAGCGCGTACGCCGGGGCGAGAAGCTCGCCGAGGTCGGCTTCAGCGGCAGCGCATCGGACCCGCAGCTGCACATGCACCTGTCCGACGGCGCCAGCGCGCTGGCCAGCGAAGGCCTGCCGTTCGCGATCGACCGCTTCCGTTCGCAGGGCCGCTACGCGCGCATCGGCGACGTAGGCCGGGTGCCGTGGACACCGCGCAGCGACGGCGGGGAGACCCGCCGCAACGAATGGCCGGCAGGGAACAGCGTGGTGGTGTTCGGGGAGTAAACGTATCCCGCCAGGGTCAGCCGTCCAGCAGTTGCTGCAGGTATTCGTCGGACTGGTCGATGCGGAACTCGCACCACATCGGCAGGTGGTCCGACATCTGGTAGGTGCGCCAGTCGCGGAACGTCTTCGCCTTCGTCGCACCGAACAGCGCCGCGTACAGGGCTTCATCCTGTTCCAGGCGGTAGACGTAGTCGAAGAAGTCGAACACCCCGGCCTTGCCCGTCGCCGTCATGCGGTTGAGGTCCTTCAGGTAGGCGATCTGGTCGTAGTGCTTGTCGTGCTTGACGTTCGAACCGGGGATTTCCTGCAGGCCGTCGGGAATCCTGAAACCGGCCGAGGTCAGCGCCTCGAACGTCACGTCGTCGCGGTTGAAGATGTTGAAGTCGCCGAGCGCGATCAGGTTCTCGCGGAACTCGTCGTCGCCGTCCGGCGAATGGACCGGCCCGCTCTGCATGTCGATGGCGTGCTTCTTCAGCGTGTTGGCGAGGTGCTTGATCTCCGCCAACCGTTGCGGATCGACCGCCACGCCCTTGCCATAGTAGATGTGCACGGTACAGAGGTTGATCTGCGACCAGCCGGCCTTGAAGCCGCACAGGTAGGGGCTGCGCGCGAACTGCACGACCGGCGTGGCCTTCTTCGAAGAAGGAAGCACGACTTCGGCGGCGAGGCCGGAGAACGTCACCTTGCGCGTGTCGTACAGGAACGCCATGCGTTCGGCGTTGCCGGACGTACCCAGCGACACGTCGGTGACCACGTAGTCCCACGAGCTGCCGAGCAGGCGGCGCACCGTCTGCAGGCCGTACAGGCTGGTCTTGATCTCCTGTAGGGCGATCAGGTCGAAGCGTTGCAGGATCTCGGCGATGAAGTAATAGGCGTCCGCGCTGCGCGGGCCGTACTTGCCGCTGTCGAACTCGCGGATGTTCCAGGTGGCGAGCAGCAGGGTATCCGTCGCGCTGCGCGTGGGGATGCCCTGTTCGGCGAACCCGTCCCGGAGACGCTGCAGGCCCTGGACGATGCGCTTGCGGTCGGCGGGCTTGTACCTGGCATCCTTCAACCCGGCGTAGTACGGCATGGCGTGCTCCTGTCGTGGGTGGTTGCGGTGGACGTCGTCGTTCGTGGAGTGGGGCACCCCTGCAGCGCGGTGTCCGTACCGACAACGCCGCGCGACGGACGCGTCGGACAGGCGCGCGCGAGGTAATGCGTGTAGCTGACGGACGTTCGTCCATCGCGGCCGCCGTCCCTGGCGGCCGTGACACCAACGCCGCGGCTCACGCCTTCGTGGCATCGCCCGGCAGGTCGCGGTCCGAGGTGATGGACAGGCCGTCCGGCAGTTCGATGGCGTCGAACTGCGCCTGCACCGTTTGCAGCAGCGCTTTCTGCCGGCCTTCGGACAGGGTCTGCGCGAGCGCGTCGATCGTGGCCAGGATCTGCAGGTCGCGTGCGAGTTCCGGACGGATGCCTTCGCCGCCGAACCACGGCGGTTCGCGACGCGGCGGGAACTCGAAGAAGGGCTCCACCCAGACGATGATGGGGATGCGGATCCATTTCAGGCAGATCTTGGTGATGGGATGGCGGAAGATGCAGATGTAGCGCCAGGCGATGATCATGGCGACCTCCGATGTCGGGCGGGATGTGCCCATCCGGAATGACGCGCCGCGCATGGCGGACCGGCTAGCGGGAAGCGCCGCCTGTCGGCGGCGGCGCGCTGCGCGGTGTCCAGACGCGCTCGCTCCCGCGTCGCGCACATGCGTGGGTGCCGACGACAGCCGGCGCGGCGACGGACGGTAAGCCCGGCTTCGCAGGATTGGATTAGCGTGGCTTGCAGGCCAGCGCCACTGGCACAGTCGTCGACAGGGAGGTGAGCGATGGTGACCTTGCCCTTGCGGATCCGCCGTGCGCGCGCCATCGCGCGGATCACCCAGTCCGAACTCGCCCGGCGCCTGGACGTGAAGCGCAGTGCCGTCAGCCAGTGGGAAAGCGCGCACGGCACGACGCCGAACGTGGCCCACCTGATCCGGATCGCCGTGGAAACCGGCGTCGCCTTCGAATGGCTGGCCACCGGACGCGGTCCGTTGCGCCTGGATCACGATGCGTCAGGCGAAGCGGTGGTGCTGAAGGATTTCGCCCAGGACGCGCTGGAGAGCCGCGGCCTGCTCGCGCTCGGTCGCCTGTCGCGGGCGAAGAAGCAGGTCGCCGTGACGATCATCGAATTGCTGAGCGGCATCGTCGCGCCAGCCGGCGACGATGCGCGGGCGCCCTAGCGCCGCCGTGGACGCGTCCGCATCACGCGGCCGCCGAGGCGGCCTGCGCGAGTTTCGTGCAGTGCTGCGCCAGCCGTTCGGCCAACGCCAGCGTCGCCGGTGATGCGCCTGCGGGATGATGCAGGGCGAGCCAGATGCGGGGAGGTTCCGGAGCGCCATCGCGCGCGCCGAGGATGCGATGCGCGGGCAACGCGGCGCGTCGCGGAAGCAGGCTGACGCCCAATCCGTCGGCGACCGCGGCCTGCAGGCTCGCCAGTTGCGGACTGACGTACGCGACATGCCACCGGCGGCGCTGCGCATCCAGCCAGCCGAACAGTTCCTCGCGATAGAGTCCGCCCTCCGGAAATGCCGCTACCGGCACCGAGGCGCGCGACAGGCAGGGATGGCGCCGGCTGTCCAGCCACACCAGCGGTTCGCGCCAGGCCTGCACCGCGCGCGCATGGCGCTGCTTCGCCAGCACGAGGTCGTACTCGCCGCGTTCGTAGCCCGCCAGCAACTGCGGGCCCAGCCCCGTCGTCACTTCCAGGCGCAGGCCGGTGCCCCGGCGTCGCGCGAAGTCGGCGAGCACCGGCGTGAGCAGGCGTCCACCGAAATCCTCCGGCACGCCGAGGCGTACGGTCTCCTGCGCCGGCGTGCCGTCCATCGCCGCGCGCGCCTCGTCGCCCAGGGCGAGCAGGCGTCGCGCATAGCCGAGCAGGCGCTCGCCGGCTTCGGTGGTGGTGGGCGGCGTGCCGCTGCGGTCCACGAGCGGATGGCCGACATCGTCTTCCAGCCGGCGCAGGTGCTGGCTGACCGTGGATTGGGTGAGGTGCAGGGCCTGCGATGCGCGCGTGAAGCCGCCCTGCTCGATGACGGCGACGAAACTGCGAAGCAGCACCGGATCGTACATGGTCATCGTGTATTCCACTGGCCGCCATGGGATTATTTAATTTTACGATACCCCGGCCCGCCGCTAGTCTGCAGGCATGGCCGGTTCCGCCGGCGAATGCGCTACGTGGATGTCCAGGAGCCGGGTGATGACGATGATGACGGGTGCCGCCGCGGCGGCGGCGATGGCCTTCGCGCTGACGAAGGAGCACGTGCTGGTCGAGGCGGCCGAAGCGGGCAACCTGCACACCGTGGAGCGCCTCCTGCGCGATGGCGCCGACATCGAGCAGCGCGACTGGCGCGGGCGGACCGCGCTGATGTCCGCCACCCATGCGAATCAGGTCGCGACGGCGCGGCGGCTGGTGGAGGCGGGCGCCGACGTCAACGCAAAGGACGCCATCGACGACAGCCCCTATCTCTATGCCGGCGCGCGCGGGCAGCTCGGCATCCTGCGCCTGGCGTTGGACCATGGCGCCGACCTGCGCAGCACCAACCGCTACGGCGGCACCGCGCTGATTCCCGCGGCCGAACGCGGGCACGTGGAGGCGGTGCGCATGCTGGTGGAGGCGGGCGTGGACGTGGACCACGTCAACCGGTTGGGATGGACCGCATTGCTGGAGGCGGTGATCCTCGGCGACGGGGGTGAGCGCCATGTGCAGATCGTGCGCGTGCTGCTGGCGGCGGGTGCCGATCCTGCGCTGGGGGATCGCGAGGGCGTGACCGCGCGGGAGCATGCGCAGCGCCTGGGACACATGCGCCTGGCCGAGGTGCTGGAGGCGGCGCGATGAGCCGCCTGCGCGGGGTCGCCGTGCTGTCCCTCGTGCTGTCGTGCCTGGCGCCGGTGTTCACTGCGCGCGCGGGCGACGGCACCGTCGATGTCGTGGTGCGCGACGTCACCGTGATCGACGTCGTCGACGGCACGCGTCTTCCGCATCGCGATCTGGTGATCGATGGCGGGCGCATCGTCGCGATCGTCGCCACCGGCGCACCGCGCGCCCGGAAGGCGGCCACCACGGTCGACGGCAGCGGGCGGTTCGCCATCCCCGGCCTGTGGGACATGCACGTGCACTTCGGGGGTGGAACGGCGCTGATCGAGGAGAACCGGGCGCTGCTGCCGCTCTACGTGGCGCATGGCATCACCGGGGTCCGCGATGCCGCCGGCGACCTGAGCGACAGCGTGCTGGCGTGGCGCGACGCGGTGGCTGAGGGTCGCGAGCTGGGCCCGCGCATCTTCACCTCGGGGCCGAAGATCGAGGGCAAGGATTCGATCTGGCCGGGCGACCTGGAAGTGGAGAACGAAGCCGAACTGGACGCCGCGCTGGAAGGCCTGGTCGCGCGGAAGGTGGACTTCATCAAGATCACCGACAACACGTTGAGCCCGGCGCTGTTCATGGCCGCGCTGCAGAAGGTGCGCGACCGCGGGCTGGTCAGTTCCGCGCACATCCCGATGGCGGTGTCGGTGGCGGACGCGAGCGCGGCCGGCCTCGGTTCGATCGAGCACATCGCGTACGCCTACAAGGCCGGTGCGCCGGACGAAGCGGCGCTGAGCCGGGCGTTCGCCGCGGGTACGCTGGATACGCGTGCCGTGTGGGAAGGTGCGGAAGCCACGTTCACCGACGACACGGCGCGCGCGGCCTACCGCCGGCTCGCGGCCAACGGCACGGCGGTCACGCCGACACTCAACGGCAGCCGCGTGGTCGCGTACCTGGACGAAGACGACCACGCCGGCGACGACTACCTGCGGTACATCGGCCCCGGCCTGCAGGCGACCTACGCCTGGCGCGTCGGGCGTGCGGCCAAGGACGACGCGGAGGCGATCGCGCGCCGGCATGCGCGCTTCGAACGCCAGGCGGCCATCCTGCCGCTGCTGCAGGCGGCCGGCGTGAGAATCCTGGCCGGCACCGACGCGGGCTTCCTCAACTCGTTCAACTACCCGGGCGTCGGCCTGCACGACGAGCTCGACCTGTTCGTGCGTTACGGCCTGACGCCGCTGCAGGCGCTGCAGGCGGCCACCCTTAATGGCGCGCGCTTCCTCGGCCACGGCGATACGCATGGCACGCTGGCGCCCGGCAAGGCGGCGGATGTCGTGCTGTTGCGCGCCGATCCGCTGACGGACGTCCGGGCCGTGCGCGCGATCGATACGGTGATCCTGCAGGGCAGGGTGCACGACCGCGCCGCGCTCGACGCGATGCTGGAGGACGTGCGCGTCCGCGTCGCCGCGATGCCGGCGGTGCCCTGAGGCCTGCGATCCGCGTGCGCCGCTGACGCGGCGCACACACCCGTCTGGCTAGGCTGGGGCCCCCTGTCACCGGAGCACCCGCCATGTCCCAGAGCACGCGCGACGAGGTCATCCTGCAGCTGGACCGCGTGGATACCGCGCTGGAAGCGCCCGAGGCCGACAAGGCGTCGATCCTGCGCGAGGCGCTCGACTGGCTGGCGGATCATCCGCCGAAAAACGCCGCCGACGCGCTGTATTACCGCGAACGCCTGGACGTGATCCGCGAGCGCCACGGCGCCGCGTAGGCGGCTTCAGGCCTGGTACTGCTTCTCTTCGATGAAGCGCGAGCCGGCCAGGCGGTTGATCGTGTTCTTCACCTGGATGCGGTCGCCGTTGTGACGGGCGACGGAGCGCGCCAGCGCGATGAACTCCGCGTCGAAGGCCTGCGCGGCTTCCTTCGCGCGGAGCGCGTCCTGCACGTCCCACATGCGTTCGTTGATCGCACGCAGTTCGCCCATCAGCGCAGCGAGTTCGGCCTGTTGCCCCGCCAGCGGTGCCCACAGCGCCTGCAGGCCTTCCTTCTCCACCTGCACGTGCCCGCGCTTGCCGGCGTCGTCGATGCGCTCGGCCTTGATCTCGAGGATGGACAGCTTGTCGGCGAGTTCGCCGATGGAGACGGGGATCTGGATGGTGTTCATGCCGGCATTCTAGCGCCGTGCCTCGTGCGTGCGCAGCGCGTGGCATGATGCGGCCATCGCGCACCGGCCGGAGGGGCCTCGCATGCGTATCCCGATGATGTTGCTGTTGCTCGCGCTGTCGCCGTGGGCGATCGCGGGCCCGTCCCAGGTGCGCATCACCCAGGAAGAGGGCCGCTATGTGCTGCGCGTCGATGGCCAGCCCTTCCGGGTGAAGGGTGCGGGCATGGCCGGTGCGGGTCCGGAGGCGCTCGCCGCGCGCGGGGGCAACTCGTTCCGCACGTGGGACACCGGCACCGATGTGGCCGAGGTGCGGGCGATGCTGGATCGCGCGCAGCGCAACGGGCTGAAGATCGCCATGGGCATCGCGGTGGGCAACGAGCGGCACGGCTTCGACTACGACGATGACGCGGCCGTCGCCGCGCAGCTCGACCGGATCCGCGACGAGGTGAACCTCTACAAGGATCACCCCGCGGTGCTGATGTGGGTGGTCGGCAACGAACTGAACCTGCACTACAGCAATCCCAAGGTGTGGAATGCGGTAGGCGCGATCAGCGACATGATCCATCGGGAAGATCCGAACCATCCGGTGATGACGACGCTGGCCGGCTTCGACAAGCCGCTGATCGACCTGCTGAAGGCACGTGCGCCGTCGCTGGACCTGATCGGCATCCAGCTCTACGGCGACATCGGCGCGTTGCCGGAGAAACTCAGGACCAGTGGCTGGACGGGACCGTACGTCGTCACCGAATGGGGCCCCACCGGCCACTGGGAGAGCCCGCTGACCGCGTGGAAGGCGCCGATCGAGGACGACGCCACGCGCAAGGCGCAGCTGCTGCAGCAGCGCTACGAGCGGGTGATCGCGGCGGACACCGTGCAGGGGTTGGGCTCGTACGTGTTCCTGTGGGGCAACAAGCAGGAACGCACGCCGACGTGGTATGGCTTGTTCCTGCCCGGCGGCGAGAGCACGCCGGCCGTGGACGCGATGCAGTACGTGTGGACGGGTGCCTGGCCGAAGAACCGCGCGCCTTCGATCGCGCCCCTGCGCCTGGACGGGCGCGTGGCGACGGACAGTGTCACCGTGCGCGCGGGTGCCGCCGCGTTCGCGAAGATCGAAGCGCGCGATGTCGACGGCGATCCGTTGCAGTACCGCTGGACCGTGCTGCACGAAAGCACCGCCACCAGTATCGGCGGCGATCGCGAAGACGTGCCGGACAAGGTGGACGTGGCGGCGAAGGACGACGGCCAGGGCGGCATGCGTTTCGACGCACCCGAAAAGCCCGGCACGTACCGCCTGTTCGTGGAGGTCCTGGACGGGCAGGGGCATGCGGCCTACGCCAACCTGCCGTTCCGGGTGGAAGGCCGCTGACGCCGCATTGCGCGCACCGCCGGACTGCGGTGGAATACGGCAGCGCGCCCGGGGTGGGCGCCTCCAAGGGGATCACATGCGGAAGTGGATGTTGGGCCTGCTGCTGCAGGCAGGAATGGTCGTGTCCGTCTCGGCGCAGGAGCAGGCGCCGCCGCCGTCGGAGACCGGGGAAACGGGCACGCTGGTCGTGGAGATCAAGCCCTTCACCAGCGAGCAGGAGCTGCCGGCCAAGGCGGTGGAGCAGCTGAAGAGCGGCGGACTGGAGTGGGGCGTCCGCGACGGGAAGGTGGTGTTCACGATGGTCGGCAAGCAGTTCATCGATTTCCCGATCAACCACATGACGCGCTACGGCCAGCAGGAGAGCCTGCCGTTGCCCGCGGGCGAGTACCGCGTGACCGGCATCGGCCTGGAGATGCACACCAGTTTCAGCGTCAATAAGGTGCTGGAGCGCGGCGCATTCTTCAACGAGGACGCGGTCGTGTTCCGGATCGAGCCCGGCAAGACCACCACGGTGTCGATCAATCCCGTCATCCGCAAGGACGCCATCTTCGGCAGCACGTTCTACGTGCCCACGCTGATGGCGAGCGTCCGCGATGACGCAGGCGAAACGCCGGCGGTCGCGTTGAACGTGCGCGGCCCCGCCTCGATCGCCTGGCCGCAGTACACGGGGCCGCTGAAGTTCGTGGCGAAGTGACGCGCCGCCGAGGGATGCCGCGATGAATGTCCTGAAGATCGGCTTCTTCCTCGCCGTGACGGCGTTGGCCGTACTGGCGGCGCGCGAGTACGTGCCCCGGGAGGCGATACAGGCCGCGACCGAGCGCTTCACCGGCGGAACGGCGTCGTCCTCCGCTGCGCCCAGCCGGCACGGATTTGTCGACATCCCGTTGCCGGATGGGCAGTCCGGCCACCATGTGGTGATCTTCGCGCCCGCCAACTGTCCTTCCGACGCGGCGCAGCGGGCCGAAGCGCTGGCGCGCCGGCTGGACGACGCCGGCATTCCCTACACGCGCTCGCAGAACGCCAGCTTCAGCACCCTGTCCTCGCAGGACGAGGCGAACCGGGTGATGTCGGTGATGAACGGTCCCATCCCGGTGGTGTTCGTGCGCAAGCGCGCCCAGGCCAATCCGGAGGCCGAGGCGGTGGTGGCCGAGTACCGCGGCGGCTGACCCTGCAGCGTTCCATCCGCGGGGTCGACCCTGGCTGCTGCGCTGCAGCATAATGGCGACATGGATGTCGCACCGCCCCCCGCCGCCTTTCCCTCCGTCGCCGACGCGCTGACGCCCCGCCAGATCGGCCTGATCCTGTTCGCGCTGACGCTTGGCGGCTTCGCCATCGGCACCAGCGAGTTCGCCAGCATGGGGCTGATGCCCAACATGGTGGCCTCGCTGGGCGTGACCGAGCCGCAGGTGGGCCACCTGATCAGCGCCTACGCACTGGGCGTGGTCGTCGGCGCGCCGCTGCTGGCGATCCTCGGCGCGGGCTGGAAGCGCAAGACGCTGCTGCTGGCGCTGATGGGGTTCTACGTGCTGGGCAACCTGGCCAGCGCGCTCGGCCCCACCTACGAAAGCCTGCTGGTGTTCCGCTTCATCGCCGGCCTGCCGCACGGCGCGTATTTCGGCGTGGCCGCGCTGACGGCCGTGGCGATCAGTCCGCCGAACAAGCGCGGGCGCGCGATCAGCCTGGTGATGCTGGGCCTGACGCTGGCCATCCTGATCGGCAATCCGCTGGCCACCTGGCTGGGCCAGGTGATCGATTGGCGCTGGGTGTTCGCCTTCGTCGCGCTCATCGCGTTGACCACCGCCACGCTGCTGGCCGTCTGGTTGCCCGCGGGCATCGATGGCCCGAAAGCGCATCCGCTGGACGAACTGCGCGCCTTCAATCGGCCGCAGGTCTGGCAGGCGCTGGGCATCGGCGCGATCGGCTTCGCCGGCATGTTCGCCGTCTTCAGCTACCTGGCGCCGACGATGCTGGAAGTGACCCGGGTGTCGCCGGCGTGGATTCCGCTCGGCCTGGCCGGGTTCGGCGTGGGCGGAGTGATCGGCAACTTCGTCGGCGGCTGGCTGTTCGACCGCATGCAGCTGCGCGGCGTGTGGATCGTGCTGGTCTGGGCCATGGTCATGCTGCTGCTGTTCCCGCTGATGGCGCAGTCGTTGCCGACGATCCTGCTGGCCACCGTCGGCATCGGCCTGATGGGCGCGCTGGGCCCGATCCTGCAGTCGCACCTGATGGACGTGGCCGGCGACGCGCAGACCCTTGCCGCGGCCTCGCACCATGCTGCGTTCAACACCGCCAACGCGCTCGGCCCCTGGCTGGGCGGCATGGCGATCACCGCCGGCTTCGGCTGGACCTCCACCGGTTACGTGGGCGCCGCCATGGCGGTCGCGGGCCTGCTGATCTACGCCTGGGCGCAGCAGACACTGCGCGCAGCGGATGCGGGAACGGATGTCGCCTGCGAGTCGTCGCGCTGAGCGACCACGTCTTCCTGCCGTTGCGGCAGGCTCCTATTCCGGCGAAGACGCCGCGGGCGGCGAGCCCGAGCGCCAGCGGCGCGTGGTGCGCTGGAAGAACTGGCTGTTGGGGATCTGCAGCACGGTGTCGCCCCGCAGCGCGTCTTCTTCCAGCAGCGTGGTGTAAAGCAGGTTGATGTCGATCACCCGGCCGCGCAGGCCGGGCTTGTCGCCGTTCTCGAGCACTTCGATGTGGTCGTGCACGCGGAACGGACGCGTGGTCAGGATCAGCACGCTGCAGAAGATGTTGGACAGCACGCTCCATGCAGCGAAGAACGCCACCGCGGCCACCGCGGTGAAGCCGGTCAGGGCCGTCCACAGCACGCTGCCCGACACGCCCAGCCGGCCCAGCGCCAGCATGAAGGCCGACATGTACACCAGGACGCCCAGCAACCGCCGCGCGCTGACCGCAACCTGCGCCGGCAGGCGGTAACTCTCGCAGATGCGCCGCACGACGATGCGCAACAGGCGCAGCAGCAGCCAAGCACCCAGCAGGATGGCCATCGCCTGCGCTATCGGAATGGCGACATCCGCGCCTTCCTGCAGCCAGCCGTTGATCTGTGGCCAGGTCATCCGCGTATCCGCTTGGTCCCGAAGGAGCGGCACGCGCACGGGTGGGAATCTCGATTCATGCGAGAAGGGTGACCGCAGTGGCACGGACGGTCAACCTTCGGCGCCGCATCAGGGATCGAAAGGATGGGCCTTGCCGCATGCGTAGACATGGTTGTAGTCGCTGGACATGCATTGGTAGAACGCGCGCCGTTCACCCGTCGCGGCCGCACAGTCGTCCGTCGTCAGCACCGCCAGCAGCGCCTTCAGCTGAGGCGCTGCGGCATCATGGTCCGCTTGCGAAAGGTAGCCGCTGCGCAGATTCTTGCCCGCCACTTCCAGCATGGTTTCCACGCCCCAGCGTGCGTTCTCGACGGCCTTGTCGCAGGTGAGCGCGGGCGAGGGATCGCCCACTTTCGAAAGATGTTCGGCGATCGCGGTGACCTCGGCCTGCACGTCGGCGGGCAGGGCACGGGTAGCGGGTTCGTCCCCGTATCCCCACGCGTGGGGCATCACGAGGCATAGCGCTGCGAACGCAACGTGGCGCAGAGGACGGCGGCGCTGGAGCGACTCGGGGATCATGCGGTTTGACGTGTGTTTGCAGTGGGGTCCGCATTGTAGTGCCAGAGATCGTCCGGCGCGGGAGCGCGCCGCGCGGCTTGTGGTGCCTGCGGCACCTTGCAAGAATGCAGGGGCGCCGGAGCAGGCGCAGGCGCCGGCAGGAAGCGGCGCCCGTCATCCCGGATCGCCCGACACTTCCACTATGTGAGGACCACATGACCTACAAGCTACTTGCCGCCATCGCGCTCGCGTTGTCGAGCGTGGCGCCCGCCGCCATCGCGGGTGAATGCGAGGACAACTTCAGCAAGTCCGGCAGCATCTTTTCCGGCACCGATTTCTCCAGCCGCGTCACCGTTGCCGATCTGTCCGTCAAGGATGCGATGGGCCAGGTCCGGGGGATCATGATCGGCGAGAAGATGGACGTGATCACCGAGGACGCGGAGACCGGCACGATGCTGGTCGAGCAGCGCTCCACCGGCACCACGCGTGCGATTCCGACCTTGATCGCCGTCACGGGCGAGGGCGGCGCCGCGACCGTGCAGATGACGGTGAAGACCGAGAAGGGCCAGATGGCCAAGCAGGACGCGATGCGGCCTTACATGTGCCAGCTGTTGGCGAAGGTCAAGGGCGGCAAGGAAGGGCGCGCCGCCGCGGCACAGGGTGCGAAGACCCAGAACAACGCGGACGTGACGGTGAAGGACGTGTACGCGTTCTCGCGCGAGATCGCCCGCGAGGCCAAGGGCAATGCGGTCGCCGTGACGGCGCGCCACAAGGGTCGCCACTACGCGCTGCGCGGCCGGGTGGACTATGTGCAGGAGGACGGCGAGGACTACAACGTCTCGTTCGAGATCCCGCAGCCCGGTTCGGGCCTGCTGCAGGTGCCGGGCGACAACGAGCCGCGCGTGGGCGTGGCCTGCCTGTTCAAGCCCAACCAGCTGGCCAACGTGCTGACCTTCCGCAAGGGCGACAAGGTGACGTTCAAGGGGCAGTTCCTGCGTTACGACGACTTCAAGCGCGTGCTCTGGCTGCAGAACTGCACGCAGACCCGCTGACGGCCGCGGTCGCAGAACAAGAAAGGCGCCCTTCGGGGCGCCTTTTTCTTGAAGCCGGGCATCAGTTGGCCTGACGGCGGTAGACGCCCACGTTGGTGTAGCGGCGGCCGTCGCTGAGGTGCCCGTGCATGCGGATGACGAGCGTGTCCTGGTCGACGAGCTCGCGTTCTGACCATTGCACTTCCTGGCCATCGTGCCAGGTCGTCGAATGGAGCTGGGTGGGCGACACGGATTCGAAGCTGAGCGCATCTGCATACGGCACGCTGTCGTACGGATAGCGTGCGCCGTCCGCGCGGCCGTCGAAGGCGGCACGGTAACGCTTGCCGCTGGCACTGAGCCACTCCGACGCGATGCTCAGCTTGCCGTCTCTCGCGCACGACAGCCGGTAGCGCGCGCTGCGCGGCGGGCGCCCGAGCTGGTAGTCGCACTGCTCGGGAAGCAGGTGCCAGGTGCCGGCGAACGCGGCGGCAGCATGGGTCGTCATCAGCGCTCCTTGCGCGGGTGGCAATCGAGGGCATCCCCGGGGCCACCATGCTAGCGAGGACCCCCGGGGCGCCGGCTGCCAACGTCGTCGCAATTCCAGGCACCGACCGGCGGCGAATCCGGACCGCCGGGGGCGCCGACGCCTCAAGTGTGACGAGGAGTGCGACGTACTTCCCAGTGCGGCGTGGCGCAGGGTCGCCAGGCCATGCAGTCAGCGCGCACGCGACGTCAGCGCATCGATCAGGCCTTCGGTGGTGAGGATCGCGTGCGCATACGTGGGAGCGTTGATTTCGTGCGCCGCATGCATGGCCGCGGCACTCGCCGCGGCGGTGGCATCGCGCACCAGGGTGACGTGGTAGCCCAGTTCGGAGGCGAACCGGCCGGTGGTCTCGATGCACGTGTTCGCGATCAGGCCGATGAGGATCACGTGGGTGATGTGGTGCTGCTTCAACAGGTAATCGAGGTCGGTGTTGGCGAAGCCGCTGCTGCCCCAATGCTCCTTGACCACGATGTCGCCGGGCTGCGGCACGAAGTCCGGGTGCCACTCGGCGCCCCAGCTGTCCTTGGCGAACGGCTGCACGCGCGCGGCGCCGAGCTGGTAGGGGGTAGGGTGGTCCCAGCCCTTGAAATCGTCGGGTTCGAAGCGGTGATGCGGTACGACGAACACGGGCAGTCCCGCCTGGCGTACGCAGGCCAGCACGGCGCGCAGGTGCGCATGCAGATCGACGCTGCGGGCCACATCGGCGACCAGCGGCCAGAGCTTGCCGCCCTCCGCAAGGAAATCGTTGTAAGGATCGACGAACAGGAGGGCGGTGCGCCCGGCGGGATATCCCTGCGTGGACATGTCGGCGTCCTTCTGGCGGCGCGGATGATCCTCCGCGCCGGGAGGATCGCGCCCTGCGCACCTCCCGCATTGCACGGGCGTGCGGACACGGGGACGTGCGAACGCCGTAGGTCGTCAGGCGATCAGGGGGGCAGGTCCGCTCCGGCGTCGCCCAGATGGCTGAACAGGAAGGCGCGTGCCTTGCGCCAGTCGCGTCGCACGGTGCGCTCGTTCACCTTCAGCACACGGGCGATCTCCTGTTCGCTGAGGCCGCCGAAGTAGCGCATCTCCACCACCTGGGCCAGCCGCGGGTCCAGCTTGACCAGATCGTTCAGCGCCTCGTCCAGGATCAGAAGCTCTTCCAGGCGGGACCCCTGGACAGGCTCCGTGGTTTCGTCCAGATGCAGCAGGTCCATGCCCTCGCCACGCTTCTCGGCCAGCGCGCGTCGCACTTCGTCCAACAGCACGAAGCGCATCGCCCGGGCGATCAACGCCACGAGATGGGCACGGTTCTCGACGCTGAAATCCGCACTGGCGAGCTTCAACCAGGTCTCGCTGATCAGCGAGGTGGGCGAACGCATGTGGCCGCGTCGTTGCTGGCGGATCTGCGAGCGGGCGATCTGGTGCAGGTCGCGGTAGAGCAGCGAATAGATCCTGTTCCACGCGCCGGCCTGGCCGCTTTCCACGGCGCCCAACAGCTGCGTCACCGACTGCTCGTCGACTACCGGCTCGGGCCCGTCGGAGCGGGATTGCGGCGGGCGAGGGACGCCTCCCGGAGGGACGTCGGGGTTTCGCTGCCCTGTCATGTCCGGACTGCGCCTGTGATCACGATCTCGCTCCATATATGACCCGTCGGATACCGGTCATGCAAGCCGTAACCACCGCTTCGCAGGCGGGGCCTGCAGGAAGGGGGCGGCGAGGGAGCGCGATGGGGAAATGCGGACATCGAGGGGTCAGGGCGGAATGTCGACAAGAGGGTGCCATGCGTAGTCTGAAGAAAGTCTGTGGTGTGAGTTTTTCCGATGTCCTGTCGATGACGTCGCCGAAGCGGGGAATGGCGTTGCAGGGGAATCGGCATGCGGTATGACGCACCGATGATGCTTTCGCGCGACGAGCGCGATACCCATGCCACCGGCCAGGCGCCCGCCGCGACCGTCGACATCGCGCCTGTGCTGCCGCAAGGGCTGGGGCCGCGTGCCATCAGTCAGTGGTCGATCATGCAGCGTCTGACAGCGCAGGAATGGCAGACGCTGATGAACGCGCTTCCGGGTCGCGTCGGCGCGCGCGCGCGACATGGGGGCAACACGCGGCGATTCATCGAAGCGGTGTTGTGGGTGGCGCAGACCGGTGCGTACTGGTCTGACCTGCCGCGCGAATACGGTTCCTGGCACGGCATCTATGTCCGCTTCATCCGCTGGGCGCAGGACGGCAACTGGAGCGAAGTGCTGAATCGGCTGGATCCGCAGGACCCGCGGGCCCAGGACCTGCTGGCGCTCGTCCAGCGCTACCTGCAACGCAACAACACCAAGCATCTGAGTCGGGTGATGCGGGCTTCCTGAAGGCCGGCGAGACACACGGGACGCCGACCCTCGGGCCGGCTTTCCTCCTTCTACCTGCCGGCGATATCCCCCGTCCGGCAGCTAGCGGACCGGCCCGTCCCCACGGTGCCGGTCCATCGCCTGCCATGCCCGACACATGGCAGGCATCGCGCCTCGGCGCATGAGGGGGAGGTGCAATGCCTCCCCCTCGTTCTCTGGGGGAATCCTCACACGGTGCTGCGCCCCGCTTAACATCGGGGGGCCTAGGCTGGCGCTCCCGAAACGAGAGGAGCGAAGTCGATGAGTACGCATCTCTTCACCGCGCAGGACGCCTCCGGGCATCGGTGCCGGATCCAGCTCATCCGCAACGAGGATGCCTCCCAGGCATCGCATACGGCGACCGACGTCCGTCCTTTCTACATGCTGGAAGACGGCAGCCACGTGCGTCGCGTCGACAACGACACCTTCCAGGTGATCAGTACAGGCGCCTACGTCACCCGCGTGTCCGACTGATCGTCCGCGCCTCGGCGCCAGCCTTCAGTAAACCGCCGACGCGAGCAGGGGCGCCGCGTGCGTCCAGCCGGTGCGCGCCTGCAGGAACGCCAGTTCGATCAACACCGCGGTTCCGACCACCTGCGCACCCTGTTGCTCGACCAGTTGCACCGCGGCCTTGAGCGTGCCGCCCGTCGCCAGCACGTCGTCCACGACGATCACCCGTGCGCCCTCGGACAGCGCGTCCGCGTGGATCTCCAGCCGGTCGCGTCCGTACTCCAGGCCGTAGTCCAGCGCCAGCGTGCGTCCGGGCAACTTGCCGGGCTTGCGGACGGGGACGAAGCCCACGCCCAGCTCCCGCGCCAGCGCGGCGCCGAGGATGAAGCCGCGCGCTTCGACGCCGACGACGGCATCGATCGCCACCCCACGCCACGGTTCGGCCATCGACGCGATCGCCTCCGCGAACGCATCGCCGTCGGCCAGCACCGGCATGATGTCCTTGAACAGGATGCCCGGCTTGGGGAAATCGGGGATGTCGCGGAGCTGGTCGGTCCAGGCGGGCATGGCATTGATTCAAATGGGGGGCGCTGATGCTAGCGCAGTCGCCGGATGCGCGCCGGCCCACGACGTTCCGGTCGCCTGGGATGCACTCTCCCGCACGGGGCGGCTAATCAGCGCCGTGGCGGCCGACTATGCTCATGCCACACACATTCAAGGCGTTCCCCATGAGCACAGCCCTGTCGATGCACCAGGCCTCGGTCCCCGTCCTTCTCCGTGCGCTGAAGAACCTGCGCCACGTGCTGGAGAAAGGCGAAGCGCACGCACGCGAGAAAGGCTACGAGCCGACCATCCTGCTGCAGTCGCGCCTGGCGCCGGACATGCTGCCGCTGGTGCGCCAGGTGCAGATCGCGACCGACACCGCGAAGTTCGCCGTAGCGCGCCTTTCGGCCACCGAATCGCCGCGCTTCGAGGACGCCGAAACCACGTTCGACGAGTTGTACGCGCGCCTGGAGGCGGTCGCCGAGTATCTGCGCACGTTCGACGATGCCGCACTCGCCGGCAGCGAAGACCGCCGCATCACCCTGACCACGCGCACGCGGGGCGAACTCGTGTTCGACGGGCGCGGCTACCTCTTCGGGTTCGTATTGCCGAACGTGTTCTTCCACCTCACCACGGCCTACGCGATCCTGCGCCACAACGGCGTGCCGCTGGGGAAGCTGGACTACCTCGGTCCCGATGCCTGAAGGTCCGCCGGGGCGGCGTGTCCGCTCCGGCCGTCCCCCGGCGTTGGACAGGGTGAGCCGCGCGATCCCTGCCGTGCGGCGGCTTCCCTGAGGAGCCGGTTGCCCGGCGGCGACGGAGTGCTGCGCGTGTCACGACATGCGACAGGTGGCTCCGATACTGTCGGCCGGGCATCCACGCCATGCGACGCCGTGTCGCGTGCGCGGACGCCGGGACCACATCAGCGAGGGAAGCAGCGATGGCGACGGCACTACGGATCCTCTGCGTGCATGGCGTGGGCCAGCACCCGCCGGGCGGGGCCTGGCAACAGACCTGGGAAGATGCGATCCACGATGCGTGCCGGCAGGTCGATGCCGAACGCGCGCTGGACATCCAGTACTGCCACTACGACGACATCTTCGCCCAGCACACGGTCAGCCTGGGCGACACCCTGGAAGCCCTGGCGCGCCTGCTGGCCAACGGCATCACCGCGCCCTTCCGGCGCGCGCGCGGCGACGACTCGCGCCTGCGCCACACCGCCGGCATGGTGGTGAAGTGGGTCGAGAGCGCCACCTTCCGCAAGCAGACGCGCGACCGCCTGGCCCAGCGCATCGAGGCGACGAAGCCGCATGTCGTGCTCGGCCACAGCCTCGGCTCGCTGGTCTGCTACGACACCTTCACCCATCCGGACACGCGCGCCACCGCCAGTGGCCGCTACTTCGCCTCGCTGGGGTCGCAGATCGGCAATCCGTTCGTGCGTGGCGAATACCAGGCCGGCCGCCTCAGCGCCCTCGAGAAGGCGCGCTTCTGGTACCACCTCTACAACCGCTTCGACTCCGTGTTCACCGCGCGCGTCTCCATCGCGGCCGACAACTTCCGCCAGGTCGACACCCACTTCGACATTCCCGGCAACGCGGACCACGCCGCGGAGGAATACCTGCGCCACCCGCAGGCGGTCAGCACCTTCTGGTTCGACGTGCTCAACGACGAGACCACGCGCATCACCCGCGCGTTGCGCGAACAGAAGCCGGTCGCCGCGCGCGTGGCCACGCCGCGCAAGCGCGCGCTGCTGGTCGGCATCAATGAGTATCCCGATCCGGACCAGCGCCTGGCCGGATGCGTCAACGATGTGTTCCTGATGAGCGCCATGCTGCAGGAACAGGGCTTCGATGCCGGCGACATCCGCGTGGTGCTGGACGACCGCGCCACCGCCGACGGCATCCGCGAGCGCGTGGACTGGCTGCTGGACGGCGTGCGCCCGGGCGACCAGCGCATCCTCTACTACAGCGGCCATGGCGCGCAGCTGGCCACGTACGGATTGGGCGATCGCGTCGACCGCATGGACGAAACGCTGGTCCCCTACGACTTCGACTGGACCGAGGACACCGCGCTCACCGACGACTGGCTGTTCGAGCGCTACGTGCAGCTGCCGTACGACGTGGACTTCAGCATCATCCTCGACTGCTGCCACTCCGGCGGCATGTCCAAGGGCGGGCCGGCGCGCATGCGCGGCCTCAATCCGCCCGACGACATCCGCCACCGGGCGATGAAATGGAACGCCGCGCGCGAGATGTGGGTGCCGCGCGAGCTCGAAGTCGCCGAACGCAAGCAGCTCGCGGTCGACCAGAGCACGATGCCGCTGGGCGACATGAGCGGGCGGCTGGGCTACGCGCTGCCGGTGCGCACGCTGCGACTCGGGCAGGCGCGCCAGCTGCGCAAGCGCCTGGGCCACAAGGGGCCGTACATGCCGCTGCTGGTGTACGCCTGCCAGGAAGGCGAGTTCGCCTACGAGTACGAACACGGCGCCATCCAGCACGGCGCGTTCACCTACGCGCTGGTGAAGAACTGGCGGAAGATGCTGCGCGGCGGCGCCGGCGATCGTCGCCGCCTGAAGGTCAGCGACCTGGTGAAGTACACCTCGCAGGAGCTGCGCGAACTGGAGTACGACCAGACTGCGGCGCTAGCCGGGCCGGAGATCCGCCTATCGCGCTGGATGTAACCCGCCTCAGCCGGCGGCCACGCACTCACGCGCGCGCGCCAGCAGCAGCGCCTGCTCGCGCGCGTTGCGGGTCATCGCCGCGGCGCGCTCGAACTCGGCGCGCGCTTCGTCGTGCCGCGCCAGCTTGAACAACAGGTCGCCGCGCACGCTGGGCAGCAGGTGGTAGTGCTTCATCGCCGGATCGTCCTGCAGCCTGTCCACCAGCGGCAACGCGCTTGCCGGCCCGGTGGCCATCGACACCGCGACCGCACGGTTCAATTCGACTACCGGCGACGGATTCACCTGCGCCAGCGCGGCGTAAAGCGTGGCGATGCGGGTCCAGTCGGTCGCGTCCGCGGTCACCGCGCGCGCATGGCAGGCGGCGATCGCGGCCTGCAGTGCGTACGGCCCGAACGCGCCGCCCAACTGTTCCGCCCGCGCCAGGGCGTCCAGGCCGCGGCGGATCAATAGCTGATCCCAGCGGCTGCGGTCCTGGTCCAGCAGCAGCACGGCTTCGCCGTCCTTGCCCACGCGGGCATGCAGGCGCGAGGCCTGGATCTCCATCAGCGCCACCAGGCCGTGCACCTCCGGCTCGGCCGGCGTCAGCGCCGCCAGCATGCGGCCCAGCCGCAGCGCTTCCTCGCACAGCGCCGGGCGCGCCCAGTCGTCGCCGCTGGTGGCCGAATAGCCTTCGTTGAAAACCAGGTAGACCACGCCCAGCACACTCGCCAGGCGTTCCTGCAACGCCTCGCCGCGCGGCACCTCGAAGGCCACCTCCGTCTCGGCCAGGGTGCGCTTGGCGCGCACGATGCGCTGCGCCACGGTCGGTTCCGCGGCGAGGAACGCCCGTGCGATCTCGTCCGTGGTCAGGCCGCACAACAGGCGCAGCGTGAGCGCCACGCGCGCTTCCATCGACAGCACCGGATGGCAGGCGACGAAGACCAGCCTTAGCAGGTCGTCGTCGATGTCGTGGTCCAGCGCGTCCTCGTCGCGCTCGCGGCGTTCGTCCTGGATCTCTTCCAGTTCGCGCGCGAGTTCCTCGTGCTTGCGGTCCAGCAGCTGCAGGCGTCGCAGGCGGTCGATCGCGCGGCGCTTGGCGGTGGTCATCAGCCACGCCCCCGGGTTGTCCGGCACGCCGTCACGGGGCCAGGTCTCCAGTGCGGCGACCAGCGCGTCCTGCGCCAGTTCTTCGGCCAGGTCCAGGTCGCGCACCATGCGGGCGAGGCCGCCGATCACGCGCGCGGATTCGATGCGCCAGACGGCATCGATCGCGCGATGGGTGGGGGAGGTCGACATGGCGCGCATCAGACCACGGCGCCGCGGCCGGTGAAAGCCGCAGCGCAGCGAACGGGGGCGTCAGCGTGTCCATCACGCGCCCCCGCCGCCATCACGCATCCTTTTCGCAGTTGATCATCCACGGCACGCCGAACTTGTCGACCAGCATGCCGAAGCGCACCGCCCAGAACGTCTGCGTCAGCGGCATGGTCACCTGGCCGCCGTCGGACAGCGCGCCGAAGATGCGTTCGGCGTCCTTGATGCTGTCCACCGACAGCGAGACCGAGCAGCCCTTCACGCCCTCGTACGGATGCGCCGGATGGTTGTCCGACCCCATCAGCACGGTCTGCCCGAAGATCACGTGCGTGTGCATGATCTTCTGCTTGTGCTCGGCCGGGAAATCCTCGCAGCCCTCGGTGCCGTCGAAGCGCATCATCGGCCCCAGTTCGCCGCCGGTCGCTTGCGCATAGAAGGTGAAGGCGGCTTCGCAGTCGCCGTTGAGGATCAGGTAGGGATTGACGTTCATGGTGGGCTCCTTGGGTGGTCGGGTGCAGGGCCGGCACGCCCTGTTCGTGTTCTCCGACGAACCGGCAGGGCCGGAATCGACAACGTCGGAGATGAAGATGCATTCGACCCGCGCGTCCGTCAGCGGACGGCGTCGCCGGGATCGGCGGCGGCAGCGGCGATGGCCTCGCGCTGGCGCCGGGTCAGCTTGGCCAAGGCGTGGCGGTAGGACCACGCCACCAGGTCCTTCAGGTAGGCGCCGGGTACCGAGGACACCTCCACCACGGTCACCCAGCGGTGCTTCCCCAACCAGCGCGCCGGCTTGATGCCCGGCTGGTCGGTCAGCTCCAAGAAGCGCTCAGGCGCGACTTTGAAACTGAAGCGCCACCGCTCCGGTTCGCTGGTCTTGAAGTAGGCGAACCGCTTGCCGCCCACCTCGTACACCAGGATGTTCGACGGCTCCCCGTACAGCGCTTCCACGCTGCCCGGCAGGGCACGGCAATGGCGTTTGAGGGCGGCGACGTCCATGCAGACGATGCTAGCGCCGCGAAGGCGCGCGTGGCGTGCAGGCGGGGCGGGTCGAGGGCGGAGGTTGTCCTCAGCCGAACACCGCCGGCTTGGCGCTGTCTTCATCCATCACCGCTACAGTGCTCGCAGCACGATCAACCCCGATTCGGGAGCCTACGATGAGCACGCCCTCCGCCTTCACCCGCCTCGCCAAGAAAGCCTCCACCTTCACCGGGCGTCCGGCCTGCTTCGCGTTGGCGCTCGGTACCGTCGTGGTCTGGGCCGTCACCGGGCCGGTGTTCAAGTTCAGCGATACCTGGCAGCTGGTGATCAACACCGGCACGACCATCATCACCTTCCTGATGGTCTTCCTGATCCAGAACACCCAGAACCGCGACACCGAGGCGATGCAGATCAAGCTGGACGAACTGATCCGCGTCTCGCGCAGCGCCAACAACGCGCTGCTGGACCTGGAGGAACTGGAAGAGAAGGAGCTCGACGACATGCGCGCGCACTACGAAGAGATGGCGCGCAAGGCACGCGACGCGCAGCAGGCGAAGGGCAAGCGCGCGTAGCGGAAGATGCCGCCGGCACGGCACCCGCGCTCAGAGCCGCTTCTCCATCTGGTAGTTGTGGATGCCGACGCCGTCCAGCACCAGGTCGTTGCGGCCGAGCAGGGTGAAGCCGCGACGTTCGAACAAGGGGCGGGCGAGTTCGCTGGCTTCGACGAACAGGCGGCGCATGCCCTGGTTGCGTGCGTGCGTCTCCAGTGCGGCGTACAGGCGCGCGCCCACGTGCAGGCCTTCGGCGTCGGGGGCGACGTACAGCATGTCCAGATGCCCGTCGGCTTCCAGTTCGGCGAAGCCGAGCACGGTGCCGGCGGCGTCCTGCGCCACCACCACCCAGCGCCCGTCGCTGCAGCGGGCGGCGGTACGTGCGATATCGGCGGTCGCCGCCCAGACCTCGACCTGCGCGGGCGTATAGGCGCGCGGTCCGTAGTGCCGCACGGAGCGGGCGTACAGATCGGCCAGCGCGGCGGCGTCGGCGGGGCGGTAGCGGCGGAGCGTGGGCATGGGGCCGGACGGCACGGAACAGGCCGGCAGCATACCGCCCGCCCTCACGCGGACATGTAGCCGCCGCCGTTGACGTGGATCAGCTGGCCGGTGATGTAGCGGGCGTCGTCGCTGGCGAGGAACACGTACGCCGGCGCGACCTCCGACGGCTGCCCGGGGCGCTTCATCAGGGTGTCCGAACCGAATTCGGCCACCTGCTTGCGGGTGAACGACGCCGGGATCAGCGGCGTCCAGATCGGGCCGGGCGCGACGGCGTTGACGCGGATGCCGCGCTCGGCCAGCGCCCGGGCGAGCGAGAACGTCATCGCATGGATACCGCCCTTGGTGGCGGCGTAATCCAGCAACGTGGCATGGCCGCGCGCGCCGGTGATCGAGCCGGTGTTGACGATGCAGCCGCTGTGGTCGGGCAGGTGCTCCAGCGCGGCGTCCACCAGGTGGAAGAACGAAAACAGGTTGGTCTCGAAGGTGTGGCGCAGGCGCGCCGGGGTGAGGGCCTCCGGTGCGTCGACGGGGTACTGCTGGGCGTGGTTGTTGACCAGCACGTCCAGGCCGCCGAACTGCTTCACCGTGCGCGCGACCACGCGCCGGCAACGCGCCGGCGTGGTCAGGTCGCCGCGCAGCAGCAGGGCGCGCTGGCCGGCCGCTTCCACCAGCCGCTGCGTTTCGCGGGCGTCGCCGTCCTCCTCGAGGTAGGCGATGGCGACGTCGGCGCCCTCATGGGCGAAGTGCACCGCCACCGCGCGCCCGATGCCGCTGTCGCCGCCGGTCACCAGCGCGACCTTGCCGGCGAGCCGGCCACTGCCGTGGTAGCCGGCGCGGATGGTTTCGGGCTCGGGCTGCATCCGCGGTTGCCGGCCGGGCTGGCGGCGTTGGGTCTGGGGACGGTTGACGCGCTTCTTCGTGGCCATGACGCACTCCCGGAGGGCAGGCCCCGACCGTAGGCAGGCGGGCGTTACGCGCCCGTCGCCAGCCGATGAAGGCCGCGGTGCGCAGCGTCGCCGGCCAGGAGTGACGTTCACGTCGCGATGACGTGGGGCCCGCACGCACCCCGCCGCGCGCCACGCAAGGACCGCTCTCTTCTCTCACTAAGCCTCGCTCTTCTCTCACTAAGCCTCGTTCTTCTCTCACTAAGGCTGGCGCGCGAGGCAAAAAGCCTGGCTCTTCTCTCACTAAGCCTCGTTCTTCTCTCACTAAGGCTGGTGCGCAAGGCAAAAAGCCTCGCTCTTCTCTCACTAAGCCTGGCGCGAGCGGCAAGAGCCTCACGTAGTACCGCGATCACCTGGCGCGATCACCCAGCAGGTCGTCCAGGGCCGTGTCCAGGGTGGGGAAGCGGAAGGTGAATCCTTCCGCCAGCGCGTGCGCCGGCAACACGCGCTGGCCGGTCAGCAGCAGCTGGGCCATGTCGCCGAAGGCGGCCTTCAGGACGAAGGCCGGGGTGGGCAGCACGGCAGGGCGGTGCAGGGCGCGGCCCAGGGACTGGGCGAAGTCGCGGTTGGTGACGGGCGTGGGCGCGGTGCCGTTGTAGGCGCCACCGGCCTGGTCGCGTTCCAGCAGCCACTGGATCATCCCGATCAGGTCGTCGCGGTGGATCCAGCTCATCCACTGCCGGCCGTCGCCCATCGGGCCGCCCGCGCCCAGCCGGAACGGCGGCAGCATCTTCGCCAGCGCGCCGCCATCGGCGCCGAGCACGATGCCCGTGCGCACGCGGCAGGTGCGCACGTCCAGGCCTTCGGCCTGCATCGCTTCGGTTTCCCAGTCGCGGCACAGGTGGGCGGCGAAGTCGTCGCCGGGGGCGGCCGATTCGTCCAGCGCCTCGTCGCCGCGGGGCCCGTAGTAGCCGATGGCCGATCCGGAGACCAGCACGCGCGGGCGCACCGACTGCCGGGCCATCCAGCCGATCAGCGCCTGCGTGGTGCCCAGCCGCGACGCCCGGAAGGCGGCCTTGCGCGTGGCGTTCCAGCGCGCGGCCATCAACGGCTCGCCGGCCAGGTTGACCACGGCTTCCACGTCGCGCGCCTCGTCCAGTGCGGCCAGCACGCGCACGGCCGCGGGCAGCTGCGTCCGCGCGCGCGCGGCATCGCGCGTCAGCACGCTGAGGGTGTGGCCGGCCTGCAGCAGCGAGGCGCAGAGCGCTTGGCCGATGAAGCCGGTACCGCCGGTGATCAGGACATGCATGCAGGCGCTCGCCGGGAACCGGAGCAGCTTACGCACCGCCGCGTGTTGCGGATGTGGAACGGTCCGTGGGCGGCGATCGGCGGTCGGCCGGCGGGGGCGCGCCTACACTATGCCGATGGCTTCCCTTCCCCTGGTCCTGCTCCCCGGCCTGCTGTGCGACGCGCGCCTGTGGCGCGATCCCGCCGCCGCGCTGGCCGACCTGGCCCCGATCCACCCCGCCGACCTGACCCTCGACGACAGCGTCGCCGGCATGGCCGCGCGCGTGCTGGCCACGGCGCCGCCGGTGTTCGCGCTGGCCGGCCTGTCGATGGGCGGCTACGTGGCTTTCGAGATCCTGCGCCAGGCACCGCAGCGCGTGGCGCGGCTGGCCCTGCTCGACACCAGCGCGCGTACCGATCCGCCCAAGCGGCTGGCCGTGCGCAAGGCCGGCCTGGCGCTCGCCGAAGCGGGTCGCTTCGCCGGCGTCACCCGCAAGCTGCTGCCGCAGCTGGTGCACGAGAGCCGGGTCGACAGCGAGGTGGGCGAGGCGGTGATGGCGATGGCGCAGCGCGTGGGCCGCGACGCTTTCCTGCGCCAGCAGCGCGCCATCATCGACCGGCCCGATTCGCTGCCGCTGCTGCCCGCCATCGCCGTGCCGACCCTGATCGGCGTGGGCGCGGACGACCGCATGACCCTGCCGGAAGAAGCCCATTTGCTGCGCGACGGCATCGCCGGCGCGCGCCTGCACGTGTTCGCGCGCTGCGGCCACCTGCCGCCGATGGAGGTGCCGGAGGAGACCGCGACGGTGCTGCGCGACTGGCTGCAGGCGCCATGACGCGCGACCCGCACACGGATCCGCGCCACCGCGCGGCAGAGCGCGGACAATGGCGCATCCTTTCTTTTTCGTTGAACGCACGGGAGTACACATGGAACTGGCGATGATCGGGCTCGGGCGCATGGGCGCCAACATGGCCGAACGGCTGGTGCGCGGCGGCCACACGGTGCGCGGTTACGACCCGGGCGACGCGGCGCGCCAGCAGGCCGAGGCGCGCGGGATCGTCCCGCACGCGAACCTGCAGAACGCGGTCGCGGCGCTGCCCACGCCGCGCGTGGTCTGGCTGATGGTGCCGGCCGGGCAGGTGGTGGACGACACGCTCGCGCAGCTGCGTCCGCTGCTGGCGGCCGGCGATACGGTGATCGACGGCGGCAACTCCAATTACAAGGACACCCAGCGACGCGGCGCGCAGCTGGCCGAGGCCGGCATCCACTACCTCGATTGCGGCACCAGCGGTGGCGTCTGGGGCCTGGCCGAAGGCTACAGCCTGATGATCGGCGGCGATGCCGACGCCGTGGCGCGCCTGCAGCCGGTGTTCGCCACGCTCGCGCCCACGCCGGAGACCGGCTGGGGCCGCGTGGGCCCGGGCGGCGCGGGCCATTTCGCCAAGATGATCCACAACGGCATCGAGTACGGAATGATGCAGGCCTACGCCGAAGGCTTCGCGATCCTGGAGAAGAAGGACGCGATGGACTTCGACCTCGGCGCGCTGGCCGAGATCTGGCGCCATGGCAGCGTGGTGCGCTCGTGGCTGCTGGACCTCACCGCCGACGCGCTGAAGAAGAATCCGCAGATGACCGGCATCGCGCCGTACGTCTCCGATTCGGGCGAGGGCCGCTGGACCGTGGCCGAGGCGATCGATCTGGACGTGTCCGCGCCGGTGATCACGATGTCGTTGCTGGAGCGGCTGCGTTCGCGCGAAAGCGATTCCTACGCCGACAAGTTGCTGGCGGCGATGCGCAACGAATTCGGCGGGCATGCGGTGAAGCAGGGCTAGACGCGGGTCAGGCCCGGTTAACGCTGCGGCAGCGCGGCTCACCCGGTCTTATCGCGCGCGTCGCTAGGCTGGCGGCCTCGATTGGAGGACACCGATGAAGATCCTGATGGTGCTGACCTCGCACGACCGCCTCGGCGACACCGGCCACAAGACCGGGTTCTGGCTGGAGGAGTTCGCGGCGCCGTACTACGTGTTCAAGGACGCCGGCGCGCAACTGCTGCTCGCCTCGCCCAAGGGCGGGCAGCCTCCGCTGGACCCGAAGAGCGATGCGCCCGACGCGCAGACCGCGGCCACGGTGCGCTTCAACGAGGACGCCGAAGCGCTGTCGGCGCTGGCCACCACGCACCGGCTGAAGGATGTGCTGGAGGAGCATTTCGATGCGGTCTTCTATCCCGGCGGGCATGGCCCGCTGTGGGACCTGGCCGAGGACGCGGATTCGATCCGCCTGATCGAACAGACCTTCTCGGCCGGCAAGCCGGTCGCGGCGGTCTGCCACGGCCCGGCGGTGTTCCGGCACACGCGCGGCGCGCTCGGCGAGCCGCTGGTGAAGGACAAGCGCGTCACCGGGTTCTCGAACGAAGAGGAAGCCGCCGTGGGGCTGGCCGGGGTGGTGCCGTTCTCGCTGGAGGACGCGCTGAAGAAGAACGGCGCCCAGTACGAACGCGGCCCGGTGTGGCAGTCGTACGTGGTGACCGACGGGACGCTGGTCACGGGCCAGAACCCCGCGTCGTCCGAAGCCGCGGCCGAGGATGTCCTGCGCCTGTTGCGCTGAAGCATTCACGACCGCTTACCGCCGCGCGCGTAGCGTGGCATCAGCAAGGAGGTGGCCGATGAGCCCGTCGCCCGAGCATCTGTATACCCGGCAGGACGACATCGCCCGCATGGAGGCGCTGGTCACTCAGCTGCCCGACGAGGCGAGGGTCGAACTGCACCTCACCGATGGCGGTTCGATCACCGGCATCGTCACCACGCGCCCCAGCGTGCAGGTGTTCCGCGACAGCGACGGCCAGGAGGGGTTCAACGCGGTCGTGCGCATCGACGACCAGCGCCGGCCGGATGTCACCCACTACCTGTGGCTGGACAGGATCGCCTCGGTGACCGCGCTGGGCTCGGCCTGATGCCGCACCTGCCCACCGCCGACATCGCGTGCCCGTACTGCGGCGAAACGATCACCCTGGTGGTCGACGATTCCGCCGGCGACCAGCAGTACGTCGAGGACTGCCACGTCTGCTGCAAACCCATCGAAGTGCGCGTGAGCGTGGACGACGACGGCCACGTCGACGTGGCCGCCTGGGGCCAGGATGAGGCCTGAGCCGTTGACACGGTGTTCGCGGCGCCGTGCCTAGGCTCGCGACATCCCGTCCGGAGCACGTGCCATGTCGCCGATCCGCTGCCTGCTGCCGCTGCTGGTGATCGGCTGCCTGTCCTGCACCGGGCATGCGCAGTCGCCGACCGAAACCGGGCCGCAACCCACGCTGCCCGCACCGCAGAAGCGCTGGATCCCCACGGTCAACGTGGCCCCGGCGGTGGGCTGGCCGAACGGCACCGCGCCGACCGCCGCGCCCGGGCTGACTGTCGCCGCGTTCGCGCGCGGGCTGGATCATCCGCGCTGGCTGTACGTGCTGCCGAACGGTGATGTGCTGGTCGCCGAGACCAACGCACCGCCGAAGCCCGCGGAGAAGAAGGGCCTGCGCGCGTGGTTCATGAAGCGCACGATGAAGAAGGCCGGCGCCGCCACGCCCAGCGCCAACCGCATCAGCCTGCTGCGCGATGCCGACGGCGATGGCGTGGCGGAATTGCGCACGGCCTTCCTGACCGATCTGGCGTCGCCGTTCGGCATGGCCCTGGTCGGCGACAGGCTCTACATCGCCAACGCCGATGCGATCGTCAGCGTGCCGTACCAGACGGGCCAGACCGCCAGCGACGCCGTGCCGGTGAAGCTCGTCGACCTGCCCGGTGGCCCGCTCAACCACCACTGGACCAAGAGCCTGCTGGCGAGCGCGGACGGGCGGCACCTGTACGTCGGCGTGGGCTCGAACAGCAATGTCGGCGAGAACGGCATGGCGATGGAAACCGACCGCGCCGCGATCCTGCAGGTGGACGTGGCGACGGGCGCGCGTCGCGTGTTCGCGTCGGGCCTGCGCAATCCGGTGGGGCTGGCCTGGGCACCGCAAGGCGGCACGCTGTGGACCGTCGTCAACGAGCGCGACGAACTCGGCGACGCGCTGGTGCCGGACTACCTGACCTCGGTGCGCGAAGGCGCGTTCTACGGGTGGCCGTACAGCTACTACGGCCAGCACGTGGACACGCGCGTCGAACCGCCGCGTCCGGACTTGGTGGCGTCGGCCATCGCGCCGGATTACGCGCTGGGCGCGCACGTCGCCGCGCTGGGGCTGGCCTTCCACGACGGCACGGGCTGGCCGGCGGCGCTGCAGGGCGGCGCCTTCATCGGCGAGCACGGCTCGTGGAACCGGCGCGCGCCGGCCGGCTACAAGCTGGTGTTCGTGCGCTTCGTCGACGGCCGCCCGCAGGGGGCGCCGGTGGACGTGCTGACCGGCTTCCTCGATGCCGACGGCAACGCGCGCGGCCGCCCGGTGGGCGTGGCCGTGGATGCGCGCGGGGGGGTGTTGATGGCCGACGATGTGGGCAACCTGGTCTGGCGCGTGGTCCCGGCCGCGGGGCCGTAACGCGCGTATCGCCCCGGGCGGGCGTATGCTCGGCCCCGGTCCGACAACCAACCCTGGGGAGGGGAGATGAACACGACCACCACCGTTGCACCCAAGCGCGCGCTCGGCTTCTGGCTCATCGGCGTGTTCGCGCTGGTCTGGAACCTGATCGGCGCGGCCATGTGGTACCTGCAGGTCAACATGTCCGCCGAGCAACTGGCGGCGATGACCGAAGCCCAACGCCAGGTCTACGAGGCCACACCCGGCTGGCTCAACATCGCCTTCGCGGTGGCGGTGTTCGCCGGCGTGCTGGGCGCGCTGGGATTGCTGTTGAAGAAGCGCTGGGCGGGCACGATGTTCCTGCTGTCGCTGATCGCCCTGCTCGTGCAGATGATCGGCGCTTACGTGGTGACGCCGGCCTGGGCCGCCTACGGGCCGGTCGGGCTGGTGATGCCGGTCGTGCTGTTGCTGATCGCGCTGTTCCTGCTGTGGTATGCGAACAAGGCGCAAGCGCGGGGCTGGCTGTCCTGACGTGTTTTCCCCTCTCCCTGCTCAGCGGGGAGAGGGTGCCGAAGGCGGGTGAGGGGCGACGAAGCCCGTTCTCTTGATGCCGACGGATCGTATCCAGGATCGGATTCAAGACGCGAAGCGATGCGTCGCCGCGCTCGCCCCTCATCCGGCCTCCGGCCACCTTCTCCCCGTGCGGGGAGAAGGACATCAAGCCTCGACATCCTCCAGATCGACGCCGATGAAGCCGCCGGACTGGCGGCGCCACAGCGCGGCGTACAGGCCGTCCTGCTGGAGCAGGTCCTCGTGGCTGCCGCTCTCGATCACGCGGCCGCCGTCCATCACGATCAAGCGGTCGAGCACGGCGATGGTGGACAGGCGGTGGGCGATGGCAATGACGGTCTTGCCTTCCATCAGCGCGTACAGCTGCTCCTGGATCGCGGCTTCGACTTCCGAATCAAGCGCGGAGGTCGCCTCGTCCAGCACCAGGATCGGCGCATCCTTCAGCAGCACGCGGGCGATCGCCACGCGCTGGCGCTGGCCGCCGGAGAGCTTCACGCCGCGTTCGCCCACTTGCGTGTCGTAGCCGCTGCGGCCCTTGGCATCGGTCAGCCCGCGGATGAATTCGTCGGCATGCGCGCGTTCGGACGCCTGCAACAGCTCGTCCTCGGTCGCGTCCGGGCGGCCGTAGCGGATGTTGTCGCGGATCGAGCGGTGCAGCAACGAGGTGTCCTGGGTGACCATGCCGATGTTCCGGCGCAGCGACTCCTGGGTGACGTGCGCCACGTCCTGGCCGTCGATCAGGATGCGCCCGCCTTCCACGTCGTAGAAGCGCAGCAGCAGGTTCACCAGCGTCGACTTGCCGGCGCCGGAGCGGCCGACGATGCCGACCTTCTCGCCCGGCCGGATGACCAGCGACAGGTCGTCGATCACCTTGGCCTCGCGGCCGTAGTGGAACTTCACATGGTCGAAGCGGATCTCGCCCTGGGCGACGTCCAGGTCCTTCGCCTCCTTCGCATCGGCGATCGCCAGCGGTTGGGCCAGCGTGCCCATGCCGTCCTCGACGGTGCCGATGTTCTCGAACAGGCCGGCCACTTCCCACAGGATCCAGTCCGACATCGAGCGGATGCGCATCACCAGGGCGATGGCCACGGCGATCGCGCCCATCGAGATCGACGACTGCAGCCAGGCCCAGATCGCCACACCGGCCACGCTGGCCAGCAGGAAGGCGTTGAGCGTGTGCAGGCTGACGGTCAGCTGGGTGACCAGCCGCATCTGCGCGTGCACGGTGACCATGAACTCGTCCATCGCGCCGCGGGCGTAGTCCTGTTCGCGCATGGTGTGGGCGAACAGCTTGATGGTCTGGATGTTGGTGTAGCTGTCGACGATGCGGCCGGTCATCTGCGCGCGCGCATCCGACTGCGCCATCGACACTTTCTGCAGGCGCGGCACGAAGTGGAACACCAGCAGCAGGTAGCTGACCAGCCAGACCACCAGCGGCAGCACCAGCCACAGGTCGGCCTGCGCCACCAGCACCACGGTGCCGACGAAGTAGACGACGACGTAGACGAACACGTCCATCAGCTTCATCACCGTCTCGCGGATCGACAGCGCGGTCTGCATGACCTTCTGCGAAATGCGGCCGGCGAACTCGTCCTGGAAGAAGCCCACGCTCTGCCGCAGCAGGTACCGGTGCGACAGCCAGCGGGCGATCATCGGGTAGTTGCCGAAGATGGTCTGGTGGATGATCAGCGACTGCACCAGCACCAGCAGCGGGTAGGCCACCACCACCAGCACGCCCATCCACAGCAGCCTCTCGCCATGCACCTGCAGGAAGCTGTCGCGGCCGGTGCTGCCCATCCAGTCGACCAGCTGGCCCATGTAGTCGAAGAAGGTGATCTCCAGCGCGGAGATCACGCCGGTCAGCACCGACATCGCCAGCAGCCAGGGCAGCAGCGGCCGCGAGTAGTGCAGCAGGAACGGCAGCAGCGTGCGGGGCGGCGTGGTGGGCTCGCCCTTCGGGTACGGGTTGATGCGGGTTTCGAAGAATCGGAACATCGGGTCGGTCCATCGTGGGCGCGCATCGGCGCGCCGGGGCAAACGTACCGGCTCAGCCGGCGGGATAGGGCCAGGCCGCGCGCGCCTGGCGGAGCGCGTGGCCGTACCAGGCCAGCTGGTCCAGCATGCGGCGTGCGGCGCGTTCGCTGGCATCGCCTTCGCGCGGCCGGCCACCGGTATCGAACCGGTCCCATGCCTGGGTGAAGTACACGCCATCGCGGACCGGCACCGCATGCAGGCCGGAGAACACCTGCCGCAGCTGTTCCGCCGCGCGGACGCCGCCACTGTGGCCCCCATAGGCGACGAACGCGACCGGTTTGGCCTGCCAGTGGGCCTGGACCGAATCGATCACGAATTTCAGCGCGGATGGATAGCCGTGATTGTACTCCGGCACCACCACCACGAAGGCGTCGGCGCGCCAGACGCGTTGTTGCAGATTCACCAGGTCCGCACTCGGCGCACCGCCATGGCGGTGCGGCAGGTCGAGCAGGGCGGGATCGATGGCGTCGACGGTGTAGTCGCGCCGCAGGGCCAGCTGCGCGCGCAGCCAGTCCGCGACGGTGTCGCAGAAGCGGCCTTCGCGCGTACTGCCGTACAGCAGGGCGAGGTGGAGGGGATCGGACATCGGTAGCGGCTTGCCAGGACGGGGAAGCGCAGGGTAGAACCTCAACCATTCTTGAGGTCAATGCGCCATGCCCGGAAAACAGCATTCCCGACAGCATCCTCCCATCGAAACGGAGCTCACCGTGGGCCAGGTGGCCGCGCGCGCGGGCGTCGCCGTCTCCACGCTGCACTTCTACGAGTCCAAGGGCCTGATCCACAGCTGGCGCAACGCGGGCAACCAGCGCCGCTATCCGCGCGAAGTGCTGCGCCGGGTGGCGGTGATCAAGGTGGCGCAGCGCACCGGCATTCCGCTGGTGGAGATCCAGGCCGCGCTGTCGTCGCTGCCGGAGAACCGCACGCCCACGGCCGCCGACTGGAAGAAACTCTCCGCACGATGGCACGCCGCGCTCGAGGCCCGCATCGCCAGCCTCACCCGCCTGCGCGACCAGCTCGACGGCTGCATCGGCTGCGGCTGCCTGTCGCTGAAAGCCTGTCCGCTGCGCAATCCCTGGGACGAACTGGGCGACGAGGGTCCCGGTGCGCGGTTGCTGGAAAGCGACGCCTAGTCCGGGTGCGGGATGCCGTATGCTGCGGCGGCGCCAAGGTCGGCGCGGTAAAGGAGTACCCATGAAGAAGTGGATGCTGTGCCTGATGTTCGTCGTGGCGTCGCCGGTGTTCGGCGCTACGGCCGCCCCCGCCAGCGAGGCGTCGGTGCGCGAACTGCTCGAGGTCACGAAGACGCGCCAGATGCTCGACCAGGTCTACGGCCAGGTGGACACGATGTACGCGAACTCGATGCGGCAGGCCTTCGGCGGCACGCTGACCGCCGATCAGCAGGCGCGCGTGGATCGGCTCAGCACCCGGATGATGGCCCTGATGAAGAAGGAGCTGTCCTGGGAGGTGTTGGCGCCGATGTACATGGACATCTACCAGAAGTCGTTCACCGAGGAGGAGCTGCAGGACATGCTCGCCTTCTATCGTACGCCGGGTGGCCAGGCGGTGGTCGACAAGATGCCGGTGGTCATGCAGCACACGATGCAGGCCATGCAGACACGCATGGGCGCCCTGATGCCGGCGATGCAGCAGCTGCTGGCGGACGAGCTGAAAGACGCCAACGTCCAGCCCGAAGCGCCCGCACCGCATGGCGGCCACTGAGGACGAATCTGGGCGCGATCTCGCGCTCTTCGACTTCGACGGCACGCTGACCACGCGGGAGACGTTCCCGGACTTCATGCGCTACGCGGTCGCACGGCCGCGGTTGATCGTCGGGGGCGTGCTGCTGGCGCCGGTGGTGTTCGGTTACCGGCGCGGCTGGCTGGCGGGCAATCCCACCCGGGCCAGCATCGTGCAGGTGGGATTGCGCGGGGTGGATGCCGCACGCCTGCGGGCACAAGGGGACGCGTTCGCGCGCGACGTGCTGCCGGGCGTACTGCGCCCGGACGCGATGGCGCGGCTGGCGTGGCATCGCGACCGGGGCGATCGCATCGTCGTGGTTTCCGGCGGACTCGATGTCTATCTCGCGCCGTGGTGCGCGGCGCAAGGCGTCGACCTGCTGTGTTCGGTGTTGGCAGAACGCGATGGGCGCATCACCGGTTATGCCGGGGCGCAATGCGTCGGCGAGGAGAAGGTGCGCCGCGTGCGCGCGCTGTGCGATCCGCAGGCCTACGCCGCCATCCATGCCTATGGCGATACGCACGAAGACCAGGCGATGCTGGCGATGGCGCACCACCGCACCTACCGTGGGCAGGTGGTGGCCTGAGGGGTTTGCGGTTGTGGGAGCGACGTCAGTCGCGAAAGCGGAAAGCGACGGAGTTTCGGTGTAAAGAGACCTGCCCGTCGCGACTTACGTCGCTCCCACATCGACGGCCTGCTCCCGGCGTTCCTCACTGCTCCGCACCCCCAGCTCGATCAGCCGCATGACGTCCATCGCCTGCTGCGGCGTGACCGGGGGCGGCGTGCCGTGCAGGACCGCGTCGCGGAAGGCGGCGTAGTAGCGGCGGTAGTCGCCGGTCTCGGCGTGCGCGACGTCGGTGACGAGGCGGCCATCCCGTTCGTGCACGATCTCGCCGGCGCGCGTGTCCACGCCCCAGCCGGGTGCGCCGGGCACCACGCCGGCACGCAGCTGGTCTTCCTGCACGTCCAGCCCGTGCTTGAGGTAGCTGCCGCGCGTGCCATGCACGGCGAAGCGCAGGCCGTTGCCGGCGACCAGCGTGCCGGCATGCAGATGCACGCGGTGTGCGGGGTAGCGCAACGTCGCGTGCGCGTAGTCGGGGGCCTGTGCGCCATCGCGCAACCGCGCGATGTCGGCACTGATCGCCTCCGGCAGACCGAACAGCTGCACGGCCTGGTCGAGCAGGTGCGGGCCCAGGTCGTACCAGAGGCCGCCGCCCGGCGTGTCGTGCTCGCGCCAGCGGTCCTGCACCACGGGGCGGAAACGGTCGAAGTGGGAATGGAATTCCGCCACGCGGCCGAGCGTGCCGTCGCCGATCAGGCGCTGGACGGTGAGGAAGTCGGCATCCCAGCGCCGGTTCTGGAACACGCTGACGCTGCGGTCCGCACCCCGCGCCGCGTCGATCACCTGGCGCGCTTCCTGCACCGTCACCGTGAACGGCTTGTCGACCACCACATGCTTGCCCTGCGCGAGCGCGGCGATCGCCAGCGCTGCGTGCGTGTCGTTCGGCGAGGCGATGACGACGATCTGGACGTCCGGGTCGGCGAACGCGGCATGCGCATCGTCGATCACGCGCACGTCCGGCCAGTCCGCATGCACCTTGCCCGCGTCGCGCGAGACCACGGTATGCAGGCGGAGTCCTGGCGTGGAATGGATCAGCGGCGCATGGAACACCTTGCCGACGAACCCGTAGCCGACCAACGCGACGCGGAGAGGAGCGCTCATATGGAGGCGTGCGAAGAGGAGATGAGCGCATCTTAGGCGCTCGACGCGTGTTGATGAAGCGTGCACGTGGATGAACCCCGTGCAACGGATAACTGAATGCCGCAGGATCTTTCACGTGCGCTGTACGGATGCGCACGGAGACTGGCGACGCACTACGAAGAGGAGGAATTCCGATGAAGACTCACCGTTCGTTCCTGACCACCGCCCTTGCGACCGCGCTGCTGTTTTCCGCCGGTCTCGCGCTGGCGGACAATCCGCCGCCGAACGAGCCCGAGGAGAACGCGCAGAACGACTCCTCGCAGCCCGTGGGCGACACCTGGATCACCACCAAGGTGAAGGCCGACCTGTTGGCCACCGAGAACGTCTCGGGCCTCGACATCAAGGTCGAGACCGTCGATGGCGTGGTGACCCTGACCGGCGCCGTCGCCAACAAGGCGCAGAAGGACAAGGCTGTCGCGGTCGCCAAGCAGATCAAGGGCGTGACCCGCGTCGACGCCAGCGGCCTGACGCTCGCCTCGAAGTAATCCCCCGACAGGGTGTGGCACGGAGCGGGCGCATCCCAACGCAGGGTGCGCCCGCTTCTCTGTGAGGGCGCGCGGATCGCGCGCAGCAAGGCTGTCCATCCGTTTCAAGGAGCGAACCATGAACCGTCTTACCGTGAAGCGCGGCGCGCTCGCCGCGTTGCTGGCCCTGGGTGCGGCCGGCGTGCATGCCGCCGAACCCGTCGCCTCGGTGCCGCAGCTGGACATCTCCCGCTACGCCGGCCAGTGGTACGAGATCGCGCACCTGCCGATGTCGTTCCAGAAGCAGTGCGTGGGCGACATCACCGCGCGTTATTCACTGGATGCGCCCGGAAAGATCGGCGTGCTCAACGCGTGCAAGACGAAAGACGGCAGCACCGACCAGGCACAGGGCACGGCGCGGCCGATACCCGGGCATCCGGGCCGGCTGGAAGTGCGCTTCGCCCCCGACTGGCTGTCGTGGCTGCCGTGGGCGTGGGCGGACTACTGGGTGATCGCGCTCGATCCCGGCTACCAGTGGGCGGTGGTCGGCGAGCCCGACCGCGACTACCTGTGGATCCTGTCGCGCGAACCGTCAATGGACCGCACGCAGTTCGAGCAGCTGAAAGCCCGGGCCGAAGCGATGGGCTACGACCTCTCGCCGCTGATCGTGGCGGCGCCGCTGCGGTAGCGAGCGTCCGCGTTGCGTAGGAGCGGCGTAAGTCGCGACCGAGAGAACGAAGTCCCCTGAACCCGCAGATACGCATTCGGCCGGCGTCTCGCCCGTCGTGGCGTGCGGTCGCGACTTACGTCGCTCCTACAGGGGAGCAGCAGATCTCAGAACCGCTGCGTATAACGGAACTGCAGGAAGTTCTCGCCCGGGTTGGGCTTCTTGATGCGGGCGTTGGAGAAGTGCTGGAAGCGCAGCGACCATTCGTGCTGGTCGTCGGCACCGAAGCGCTTGCCGATGGCGATGTGGTCGCCGAAGTTGAAGGTGGTGCTGAACGCTTTCTTCCGCGTGTCGTACTTGGGGAAGATGACGTTCAAGCCGATGCCACCCTCGACGAACCAGCCATCGTCCCATCCGTTCGGGCGCCAGCGCACCGCCGGCGTCACGCCCAGCTGCGTGCTGTTCTGGCTGTCGCTGTGCCAGCGCGCGACTTCGCCCTGCCACTGGCCGCTGATGTGGCCGTAGCGGTACTGCTTCTCCCAGCGCCAGTCGCGGCTCATGCCGACGGTCAGCGACTGCGCGTCCTCGGCGACGCCGCCCTGCACGTACCACGCGTTGCGCGGCTCGGCGGCGAAGGCGTGCGTGGCGGATACGGCCAGCAGCAGTCCGAGCGCCAGGCGTGGCAGGGCGCGGGGTGAGAAGAGCGAGGGGATCGAAACGAGGTTGGCGGCGTTGCGGTGTGGAACGGACACGGATGACACTCGAAGGGTGGGAGGGACCGCGCCCGCAGGCGCGGCATTCGATGCATTGTCGGAGAGGCGCCGTGACGGCCTGCTCACGGCTGCGTGGCGAGGGCGGGCGCAACGTCCTGTTCGCCCCATCCTCCCAGCGACTTGTAGATCGCCACCACCCCGACGTTGACGCCGGCTTCGGCTTGCGCAAGCGCGTCGTCCGCAGCGAGCTGTGTCCGCTGGGCGTCCAACAGGGTGAGGAAGTCCGACGAGCCGGCACGATACCGGACTTCGGCCAGCTCTGCTGCACGGCGTGCGGCAACGGATTGTTCCAGCCTGAATTTCAGCTGGGCCTGCTGCTTGGCATAGGACAGCAGTGCGTTTTCCGTGTCTTCCAGCGCGCCCAGCACGGTCTTCTCGTACTGCGCGGCCACGCCGTCGGCCTGGGCTTCGCTCGCGCGCAGTCGCGCCCGCACGCTGCCCATGTCGAAGGCCGCCCAGCTGATCGAGGGGGTCACCTGCCACGCGCGGTTGTCGCCGTTGAACAGGTTGCCCCAGCCGCCGGACAGGAAGCCGACGAAGCCACGCAGGCTGACCCGCGGGAACAGGTCCGCGGTGGCGACGCCGACGCGCGCGGTGGCAGCCGCCAGGCGACGCTCGGCCGCGCGCACGTCGGGCCGCTGGCGCAGCAGCTCGGTGGTGTCGCCGATCGGCAGCGCCTTGGCGAACGCCGGGGCCTCGCGCGGGGCGAGCAGCGCATCCAGTTCGCCGGGACGCTTGCCGACCAGCACCGCCAGGCGATGGCGCGCCTGGCCTTCGGCGGTTTCCAGCAGCGGCACTTCTGCTTCGACCGCCTTCACGCGGGCGAGGCTGCTCTGCACCTCCAGCTGGCTGCCCGCGCCGAGGTCAAAGCGCGACTCGGTCAGGCGCTGGGTTTCGCCCAGGCTGACCAGGATCCGCCGCGCCACGTCCAGCCGCTTCTGCGTGCCGCGCAACTCGAAGTAGTTGCGCGCCACTTCCGCGGCCACGGTCACCTGCGCCGCCTGCAGGTCGTTGCGCTGCGCCTGCAGGTCCGCATGCGCGGCCTCGGCACTGCGGCGCACGCGGCCGAACAGGTCCAGTTCCCAGGCCGCATCGAAGCCGGCCGAGTAGCTGTCGGTCTCCACGCGGCCCTGGCCCTCGACGGGCTGCTTGGTGCGCGTGCCTTCCACGCCGGCGGTCACGTGTGGCGCCAGGTCCCAACGCCGCTCGGAGAACACCGCGCGTGCTTCGTCGACGCGCGATACTGCGATGCGGACATCCGGGTTGGCCAGCAGCGATTCGCGGACCAGCTGGTCGAGTACCGGATCGTCGAACTGGCTCCACCACGCGGCGACCGGATGGTCGCCGACGTACTCGGCGGACGCGGCGTGCTGCAGCGCGGCCGGCGCGGTCTGCGGCGCCGTGTAGTCCGGCCCCACGGTGACGCACCCGGCCAACACCACCGACGCGATGCCGATGACGAGGGGACGGATCACCATGGCAGCACCTGGTCGAAGTAGTAGTAGCCGCCGGTGGGGCCGTCGTTGCCGATCAGGGCGAGCTGCACGCTGGTGCGCGCGCCTTCCGGCACGGACAGTTCGCCGTTCTGCTGGTCGCCCGCCTTGTTCATCTCGGTCTGCACGTAGCCCGGGTGGATCGTGTTGACCTTGATGCCGGTGTCCTTGAGCTCGTGGGCCAGGTGCACGGTCCATGCGTTCACCGCGCTCTTGGACACGTTGTAGGCCGGCACGCCCTTGAACTCGTAGATGAAGGACGCCGGGTTCTGGTGCTCGGAGATCGAGCCCAGCAGGCTCGACACGTTGACGATGCGGCCGGCGTCGGACTTGCGCAGCAGCGGCAGGAACGCCTGGGTGGTTTCGATCAGGCCGAACACGTTGGTGTCGAACGTGGTGCGCCAGGTCTCCAGCGACTGGCCGGACACGCCCTTGGTGCCGTCGTCGACGAGGATGCCGGCGTTGTTGACCAGGATGTCGAGCTTGCCGTGGCGCTGCTCGACCTCCTTCACGGCCGCGGCGATGCTGGCCGAATCGGTGACGTCCAGCGCGATGGCTTCCACCGGCAGGCCCTGCGCCTGCAGCTCCAGCGCGGCTTCGACGGCCTTGTCGCGGTTGCGGCCGGCGAGAAGGGTGTGCACGCCGGCTTCGGCCAGCTGGCGGACGGTCTCGCGACCGATGCCGCGGGTGGCACCGGTGACGAGGGCGATCTTGGAAGAAACGTTCATGGCATGACCTCGTGGGGGAATGGGAAGTGGATCAGGGATGTGTCGTCGCCGTGTCGGCGACGGGGGCATGGGACACCAGCGGCTTGTTGGCCAGCTTGCGCAGGGCCACGTAGAACACCGGGGTCAGGAACAGGCCGAACAGGGTGACGCCCAACATGCCGGCGAACACCGTGATGCCGGTGACCGAGCGTACCTCCGCACCGGCGCCGGACGACAACACCAGCGGCACCGTGCCGGCGATGAACGCCACCGACGTCATGATGATCGGACGCAGGCGCAGGCGACAGGATTCCAGTGCTGACTCGACGATGCCCTTGCCCTGCAGTTCCAGCTCGCGGGCGAACTCGACGATCAGGATGGCGTTCTTGCACGCCAGGCCCATCAGCACCACCAGGCCCACCTGCACGAACACATTGTTGTCGCCACCGACCAGCCACACGCCGGCCAGGGCCGACAGCAGCGTCATCGGCACGATCAGGATCACCGCCAGCGGCAGGGTCCAGCTTTCGTACAGCGCGGCCAGCACCAGGAAGGCCAGCAGCACCGCCAGCGGGAACACCACCAGCGCCGCCTTGCCCTGGGTGGCCTGCTGGTAGCTCAGGTCGCTCCAGCCGATGCCCATGCCGGTCGGCAGCGTCTGCTGGGCCAGCTCGGTGACCTTGGCCATCGCTTCGCCGGAGGACAGCACGCGCGGGTCGGCGTCGCCCAGCAGGTCGGCGGCCGGATAACCGTTGAAGCGGATTACCGGGTCGGGGCCGTAGGTCTGCTTGATGTTCACCATGCTGCCGATCGGCACCATCTCGCCATTGGCGTTGCGGGTGCGCAGGTTGGCGATGTCCTCGACGTTGTCGCGGAACGGACCGTCGGCCTGGGCGATCACCTGCCAGGTACGGCCGAACATGTTGAAGTCGTTGACGTAGGCCGAGCCCAGGTAGGTCTGCAGCGTGTCGAACAGTTCGGTCAGCGGCACGCCCTGTGCTTTGGCCTTCACGCGGTCGACCTCGGCGTCCAGCTGCGGCACGTTGGCCTGGTAACTGCTGATCGGGAAACCCAGGCCCGGCGTCTGCGACGCCGCGCCCTGGAACGCCTGCACGGCGCTCTGCAGTTCGCCATAGCCCAACCGCGTGCGGTCCTCGACGAACAACGACCAGCCGGAGCCGTTGCCCAGGCCCTGGATCGGCGGCGGCATGAAGGCGAAGGTGAAGCCTTCCTGGATGCCGGCGAACTTCTGGTTCAGTTCGGCGGTGATCTCTTCGGCGCTACGCGAGCGTTCGTTGAACGGTTTCAGGGTGAAGAACACCACGCCGTTGTTGGGGGTGTTGGTGAACTGCAGCGGGTTCAGGCCGGGGAACGCGACTTCGTGCTCCACGCCCTCCACCTGCATGGCGATGGCGGCCATCTTCTTCAGCGTGGTGTCGGTGCGTTCGATCGAAGCGCCTTCCGGCATCTTCACGCCGGCGATCAGGTATTGCTTGTCCTGCACCGGGATGAAGCCGGCCGGCACCGCGCGGAACATCAGGCCCGCGCCGACCAGCAGGATGGCGTACACCACGAACACCGCGCCGCGACGACCCAGCGCACGGCTCACCGAACCCTCATAGCGTTCGGAATTGCGCTTGAAGAAGCGGTTGAACGGACGGAAAAGCCAGCCGAACAGGCGGTCGATCACGCGCGACAGGCGATCCTTCGGCGCGCCGTGCGGTTGCAGCAGCTTGGCGGCCAGCGCCGGCGACAGGGTCAGCGAGTTGATCGCCGAGATCACCGTGGAGATGGCGATGGTGACCGCGAACTGCTTGTAGAACTGGCCGGTGACGCCGGTCAGGAACGCCATCGGCACGAACACCGCACACAGCACCAGTGCGATCGCGATGATCGGCCCGGACACTTCCTTCATCGCCAGGTGCGCCGCTTCCAGCGGCGTGGCGCCATGTTCGATATGGCGTTCGACGTTCTCCACCACCACGATGGCGTCGTCCACCACGATGCCGATGGCGAGCACCAGGCCGAACAGCGTCAACGTGTTGATCGAATAGCCCAGCAGGTGCAGCACGGCGAATGTACCGACCACCGAGACCGGCACCGCCAGCAACGGGATGATCGAGGCGCGCCAGGTCTGCAGGAACAGGATCACCACCAGCACCACCAGCAGCGTGGCTTCCAGCAGCGTGGAGATCACCGACTTGATCGAATCGCGGACGAACACCGTGGTGTCGTAGATCGACTGGATCTCCACGCCCGGCGGCAGGGTCGGGCGGATGTCGTCCATCTTGGCCACGACCGCGTCGCGGATCTCCAGCGCATTGGCGCCGGGGGCCTGGAAGATGCCGATGGCGGACGCGTTCTTGCCGTCCAGGCGGGCGCGCAGCGTGTAGTCGCCGGCCGCGAGTTCGATGCGGGCCACGTCGGCCAGGCGCACGATCTCGCCGTCGCCGCCGCTCTTCAGCACGATGTTGCCGAATTCCTCGACGCTTTCCAGGCGACCCTTGGCGTTGATCGGCAGCAGGAAGTCGCTGCCGTTCGGCATCGGTTCCGCACCCAGCTGGCCCGCCGAGACCTGCACGTTCTGCTCGCGCACGGAACGCAGCACGTCGCTGGCGGTCATGCCGCGTGCGGCCACCTTGTCCGGGTCCAGCCACAGGCGCATGGCGTAGTCGCCACCGCCGAACTGCTGGGCGTCGCCGACGCCGGGAATGCGCGCGAGTTCGTCCTTCACGTGCAGGCGCATGTAGTTGCGCAGGTACAGCGAGTCGTACTTGCCGTCGCTGGAGGTCAGGTGGACCACCATCAGGAAGACGGGCGACTGCTTCTGCGTGGTCACGCCCTGGCGGCGCACGTCTTCGGGCAGGCGTGCCTGCGCCTGCGCCACGCGGTTCTGCACGCGCACCGCGGCTTCGTCCGGGTCGGTGCCCGGCTTGAAGGTCACGGTCAGCGAGAGCACGCCATCGGAACCGGCGACGGACTTGATGTACATCATGTCCTCGACGCCGTTGATCGCTTCCTCGAGCGGGGTGGCGACGGTTTCGGCGATGACCTTGGGGTTGGCGCCGGGGTACACCGTGCGCACGACCACCGAGGGCGGCACCACTTCGGGGTATTCGCCGATCGGCAGCAGCGGGATCGAGATCAGGCCGGCGGCGAAGATCACGATCGACAGGACGGCGGCGAAGATCGGCCGGTCGATGAAGAATCTGGAGAAGTCCATGGGTGGATTTCCTGGAAAGAAGAAAGAGCAACCCCGTCGCCTGCCGCAGGAGCGGCAGGCGTGGGTTCCATCACTGCGGTGCGGGTGGCGTCAGTTCTTGGCGACGGCCTGGGTCGGCGCGGCGGCCTGTGCGCCCATCGCCACGGCCTTGGCGTCCACCGGCATGCCGGGGAAGAACACCTTCTGCACGCCGCTGACGATCACGCGGTCGCCAGCGGCCAGGCCCTTCTCGACGATGCGCAGGCCATCGGCCATGCGGCCCACCTGCACGTCGCGGCGCTGCGCCTTGCCGTCCTTGTCGACCACGTAGACGTACTTGCGGTCCTGGTCGGTCAGCACCGCCTTGTCGTCGACCAGGGCGGCCTTGAACTGGCCGCTGCCCAGCAGGCGCACGCGGGCGTACAGGCCCGGGGTGAACACGCGGTCGGCGTTGTCGAGCACGGCGCGGGCACGGATGGTGCCGGTGCTGCGATCGACCTGGTTGTCGAGGAAGTCGACCAGGCCCGCGTGCGGGAAGTCGGTTTCGTCGGCCAGCGCGACCTGCACCGGCACCTTGCCGTCGCGCTCGCTCGGGCGTTCGCCGTTGCGGGCCATCTCGGCGTAGCGCAGGAAGGCGCGTTCGTCGGCGTCGAAGTGCACGTGCACCTTGTCCAGCGAGACCACCGTGGTCAGCACGCTGGCGGCATCGCCGGCGCTGACGAGGTTGCCCGCGGTGACCAGCGCGCGGCCGGCGCGGCCATCGATGGGCGCGCGCACCTGGGTCCATTCCAGGTTGAGGCGGGCGCTTTCCACCGCGGCCTGCGCGGCGGCGACGTTCGCCTGGGCCTGGTCGGCGTTGGCGCGGCGCTGCTCGTACTCTTCGGTGGACAGCGCCTGCAGGTCGGCCAGGCGCTTGGCGCGCGAGGCCTCGCTGCGGCCCAGCTCGGCCTGGGTGCGGGCACGGGCCAGTTCGGCCTGCGCGCGCGCCAGTTCGGCGCGGTAGCTGCGGGCGTCGATGGTGAACAGCACCTCGCCCTTCTTCACTTCCTGGCCTTCGGTGTAGTTCACGCGGTCGATGTAGCCGGAGACGCGCGGGCGCAGGTCGACGTGCTCGATGGCTTCGACGCGGCCGCTGAATTCGTCCCACTGGCTGACGGTCTTGACCGGCACAGCGGCGACGCTGACCTGCGGCGGGGGCGGCGCGCCGTTCTCGGCGGCCTGGCCGCTGCAACCCGCCAGCACGGCGATGGCCAGGGCACTGACGGCCCCCAGCGCCAGCAGGCGTCGCGAACCCGAGGAGAAAGAGATGTTCGTGTTCATGGGTGGTGGTCTCGTTGGGGGAGAGGTGGAAGGAGGGTGGCTAGGCTGCGACCTGAAGCGTGCTTGAGGTCAAGGGGCGGTGGATAGGAACGTGATGCGGCAAGGACGGGCCAGGACGTTGGGGCGTGACAGTCAGGCCGACGCGCGGCCATTGCGCGGCACGCCGGCGACCGCCAGCAGCGTGTCCTCGAAATCGCAGGCGACGGTGCGCTCCGGCGGGTGCGCATCCTTGGCCGCCCAAGTGACGATGGATTGCGAGCGCTTGTCGGTGCGCGTCAGCAGCGATACCGCGCTGCGCCCCACCGCCAGCGCATTCGGCCATTCGGCGCATGCGTTGACGGCGTTCTCGGGCGTGCACACCGGCTTGTCGACCGACAGCAGCTGCACGCGTACGCCCAATACATGCGCCTCCTCGTGCAGCACCTGCGCCAGCATCCGCATCGCGGCACCGGTCACCGACGCGTGGCCGTAGCCGGACCAGCCGCGCTCCGCGTAGGGACCGCCGATCAGCACATAGTTGGCCGCGTGCTGGCCTTCGGCGAGCAACGGCAGCAGGTGGCGCGCCGCGGCCAGATGCGGGATCAGGTCCGCTTCCAGCTTCTCCAGCAGGAAGCTCGCCGGGCGGTCCAGCAGGCGACCGCTCTGCAGTGGCGTGCCCATGCTCGCGAACACCGCGCGCAACGGACGGCCGCGTTCGCGGACCTGATCGGCCAGGCGCGCGGCATCGCGATCGTCGTGGATGCAGGGCGCATGCAGCAGTTCCAGCCCGGGCTCGTCGTCGAAATGCTCGGCCAGCGCGCTCATGCGCGGACCTTCGCGACCGACGGCCAGTACCGGGCTGCCGGCTTCGAGCAGTGCGCCGACCACGCCGAAACCGACGTTGCCGCCTGCGCCGAGCACCAGCG